>NZ_CP019427.1:1113750-1462500 GCF_009834545.1 Pseudomonas sp. S04 | reverse complement strand
AGCCACCTACCCTCTAACCAGGTGCAGCTACCACTGAAATGAAAAAACCCCGCCAGGCAGGGCCAGAGCGGGGCTTTTTCAGCATCAGCAGCATGATTGCCTTGCCCCATGGACGAGGGACGCCGGCGGTAATCGACATCAACTGAAGATACTCAATGTGAGTGGTGTCCCAAGGCAGGTTCGAACCGTTATCTGGAGCAACCTCTTACCTCCAAACATCCATCATGGCCAACATGTTGATTTAAAAAAATAGACGAAGAGTAATTACCTGGGCCTAGGGATCTCTTTCAATACTTTCCTCAAGTCAAATCCCCTTATCCGACCCTCCTCAAGCAGTTCCGTGAATTGCTTGATGAAGAAATGAGAGTCGGCTTCTGAAGGTTTTTCTGCACCTTTGAGAAATATTGGTAGCATCTTCTGAATCACATTCTTGCCGTGAGCAATTAGCTTCTCTTCGCTCCACTCGCTCATATATCTGCGTGCCCGATATTGCTCCTCTACGAATTCCTGCAACGACTGGGGGCCAGGGCGAGGATCTTGGTTGTGCTCAAAGTGAAGGCCAGACGTTGCACTCGTACTTTCAAAATTGTGACCCTGCGAGCGGGCCCAAGCCTGCAAAAAAAACTGAATTTCTTGCTCAATTTTATGATGGCGATGAGCATTGAAGGGATTGCTTATAATGAAAGTCGGCAGGCGTGTCGATCCTCCGCCAGCTTGTCTTAGCCGGTAGGTGGTCTGGATCAAAACTATAAAATCAATCTCCGAGAAGCGGCCCGGATTTTTACCATCACCCGTGAGCCGGGTGCTGAACCTGTCAGCGAGCCGGGCTGCAGGAATGCTCTCAACCGTGTCATTCAATATGAGCGCGATCCCAGGGGTGTCGGGATCAAGGCTAAGCAGTCTCTTGGAAGAGGCGATCTGTTGTTTGGCATTTCTAAGCACCCCCTCCACCATCCTGGTTGCGCTAGAGAAAATTTTGTTTAGGTGCTCTTGCCCTCCCGGTGTGTTCTTCATCGCGGCTTCAAGGTCATAGTCACCAAAGATCAGAGGGAAATCGTCAGACTCCATCAGCGATTTAGCGCCATCCAAAATCTTATCTTTCGGATCGATCTTTAGGGTTTTGAGCTCGACAACCGCTTGCCTGTGGAAAAACAGATAATCGGCAATCTTGACGCCATCAGGCTGAGGAACATGACCGTCGAGAGGGGTTACATGGTCTTGGCCGTGGAGGAAGCTAATCATGCGCTCCTCGATATCCCGCACACTGTCCATTCGATACCTATCCATTGATAAACGGTCAAGTCAGACATTCTAGACGGTGCTAAACCCACGGAGTCGCAGGAGGGAGCGCCAGCCCAGAAAAATATCGGCTGGTCTTTGTATTTTGTCTGGAGAACCCCAGATGGGAAGCGGAATAGGGAAGCAGGCTGAGGGCTTTGATTGACCAAAACTTCAGCTGTTGCTGCCACCCTGCTGTCACGCCAACTTCAGCAGTCAGTCTAAAAGGCGCAGAAGCATTGAATTATATGGTGTCCCAGGCGGGGTTCGAACCTGCAACCTTCCCCTTAGGAGGGGGATGCTCTATCCAATTGAGCTACTGAGACACAGACCGGCCGCAAGGAGCTGCGGCGCGATGGACGGCGAGCATGTTAACGGGCAGCCCCGCGTTTGTCATGTCGTCTGTACGGCTTATTAAGTGTAGGCAATGGCCCGCTCACGCCGAACGGGGTTTTTCCACGATACCTTCATTGCCAAGCAACGCCAGCAAGCGAGCCAGGGTTGTCGACAACTCGGCGGAATTATCCAGTAGGAAAATACCGCCAGACTCGTCCTCCGCCGTACCACGGGCAAACAAGGCATTACGCGCCAACCTGGTCTCGATCTCTTTGCTGCTTTCACGCCCCCTGCGCTGAAGGCGCTCACGCAGGACATCGGTATTCACCGTCAACAGGATGGGCAACAACTGCGGGTAGCGCTCTTTCACTAGAGGCAAGTGCCCCCTGGAACCGTTGACTAGCACATGCAGCCCTTGCGCCAGCCACTGATCGATCTGCACCGGAATTCCGTAATCCAGCCCGTTGGCATGCCAACTCAGGGCAAAACCGCCCTCACGCGCCAATTCGGCAAATGCCTGGGGCGTGAGCCCCAGGGCAGCCTCCCCGACTGACTCTGCCGAGCGGGTAATTACCCGGCGCGCCACCACGCAGTCGAGTTGCGCCAGAGCATCGCGGGCCGCATCGATCAGGCTGTCCTTGCCAGAGCCCGAGGGGCCCATGAGATAAACCAGTCTGCCACTCACCCGCAATATCCCCTCATGATGTATTCACCCCTAGTAAATCGGCCATTTGCCACTACGCTGTATACGTAGAGGAGTGGCGTGCAAGCGTACACGGCTTGCACACAAGGACGCGCAGCCCCCTGTCCACTGGGCAAAAGGGCGAGGCCATGCACCCGGAGCGGATTTAAGTTTTCAAACCAGTCCGCATTTCTGATAATTGGTGCTGGCATAACGCCTGCCTCAGGCTCAATATTTGTCACAGAATTGGCGCCAAGGATCTGGCTTGCTTGAGGCATGATGCGGGCCTCTTATCAATTCAGGTTGAACATTTGGCTGCCTTGCTTGTCCTAAAGACATCCTGCGGCCAATTCCGAGAACCGCTCCCCTGAACTAACCGGTTAAATATATGCGCCCATTGAAACAGGCAATTTATTCCAGCCGTACGGCTGACAAGTTCGTCGTACGCCTGCCAGACGGAATGCGTGAACGCATTGCCGAGGTGGCACGCAACCATCATCGCAGCATGAACTCCGAAATCATCGCGCGCCTGGAGCAGAGTCTTATTCAGGAAGGCGCGCTGGGTGAAGAGTTGAGCATGCGCCTGGACAGCCCCGAGCTGTCGCTGCACGAACGTGAATTGCTGCAACGCTTCCGCCAGCTATCCCACCGCCAGCAAAATGCACTGGTGTCGTTGATTGCCCATGACGCTGAAATGGCCGCAAACCCGTCCTGATTACACCCCGAAAGTTCAAGCCAGCCTCGCGCTGGCTTTTTTTTGCCTGAAACAGTCCGCCCAGGCATCTTCGCGATGATTCGCACGCAGGCCATCGACATCAGACAGTTTGATTAATCCCAGATGCGCGACGCGGCCATTGGGCCAGGTCGCGCAGCACAGGCCTAGAGCAGGAAGATCGTGGCGAGGCCAAGGAAGATGAAGAAGCCGCCGCTATCGGTTACGGCCGTGATCATCACGCTTGCACCCATTGCCGGGTCACGCCCGACGCGCGCCAGGGTCATTGGGATCAGCACCCCCATCAGCGCCGCCAGCAGCAGGTTCAGGGTCATGGCGGCCGTCATCACGACGCCGAGCGACCAACTGCCATACAGCAGGAAGGCCACTACGCCAATCACTCCACCCCACACCAGGCCATTGATCAGGCCCACGGCCAGCTCCTTGCGCATCAGGCGCGAGGTATTGCCGGTACTGACCTGGTCCAGCGCCATGGCGCGCACGATCATGGTGATGGTCTGGTTACCGGAGTTGCCACCAATGCCGGCAACAATCGGCATCAGCGCCGCCAGGGCCACCAGCTTCTCGATAGACCCCTCGAACAGGCCGATCACCCGCGAGGCAACGAAGGCGGTAATCAGGTTGATGGCCAACCACGCCCAACGGTTACGCAGGGACTTCCACACCGAAGCGAAAATATCTTCCTCTTCACGCAGACCCGCCATGTTGAGGACTTCGTTTTCGCTCTCTTCACGAATCAGGTCGACCATCTCGTCGATGGTCAGACGGCCGATGAGCTTGTCGTTCTTGTCGACCACCGGGGCCGAGATCAAGTCATAACGCTCGAACGCCTGCGCCGCGTCATAGGCATCTTCGTCCGGGTGAAAGCTCACCGGGTCGCTGGCCATGACTTCCGAGACCTGCTTGTCCGGATCGTTGACCAACAGGCGCTTGATCGGCAGGACGCCCTTGAGCACACCGTCGTAGTCGACCACGAACAATTTGTCGGTATGGCCCGGCAGCTCCTTGAGGCGCCGCAGGTAGCGCAAGACCACCTCGAGGCTGACGTCCTCACGGATCGTCACCATCTCGAAGTCCATCAATGCACCGACCTGCTCCTCGTCATAGGACAACGCGGAGCGCACGCGCTCACGCTGCTGGCCATCGAGGGTCTCCATCAGCTCATGGACGACGTCTCGCGGCAGCTCAGGGGCCAGGTCAGCAAGTTCGTCGGCGTCCATCTCCTTGGCGGCTGCCAGGAGCTCGTGATCGTCCATGTCGGCGATCAGGGTTTCACGGACGGAGTCAGACACTTCAAGCAGGATGTCGCCGTCACGCTCGGCCTTGACCAACTGCCAGACCGTCAGGCGATCGTTCAGCGGCAATGCTTCAAGGATGTAGGCAACGTCAGCGGAGTGCAGGTCATCGAGCTTGCGTTGCAGCTCGACGAGGTTCTGCCGGTGGACCAGGTTCTCGACCCGGTCGTGATGAGGACCTTCCTGGCGGTGAGTCAGGTCTTCGACCACCCGCTGGCGCTGCAGCAGCTCAATGACTTGAGCAAGGCGGTCCTGCAAGCTTTCTTGAGTCTTTTTTACTTCTACTTCAGTCATAGGCGAACTCCACTCCCAGCAGCGGGGCACGCCGGAAGGATCAATCAGTCAATTCATGATTGGAAAAACGGGGTACTGAGTAACTACTGGGTAAGTCCATGGAGGTATTCCACAAGCCCCGGCGGGGCTGACGGGCGCAATGATACACCGCCTGACGCTTTTAAACGTTAAAAATCGCGGCTGAAACAAGCGCTTGCACGACAAACCTGAGCGCTGTCCTGATCCATGAGAGTGCGACGACTTATCCCGAAAAGAAAACACAGGGCCATCGCAAAATGTCCGGCTAACCTTCAAATGGATCGCCAGGGAGGGCGCTGAATGCCATCGCGGATACGCTGTTTGTTACTGACCACCCTGCTCTGCCCAGCGGCCAGCGCGCAAGTAATGACTGTGCAGCGCTGTGAGGCAGCCAACGGTCGCATCACATTCACCAGCACGGCCTGCAAGACCGGAGAGCATCCGAGCCTGCAGCAAGTCCGCACCTACCTGCCCGGCAGCAACACCGAGGTATACGCCGACACGGCAGTCCTGCCCGAAGCCGAACACCTGCAAGCAGCCGACCGGGCGATCAAGGTAAAGAAGATGAAAAGCGCGCCGAGCAGATTTGACGAGCAAAGACGGGTTCGGCAGAAAGCCAAATCCCAGACAGCAAAAAGCCCGCGTTAGACGCAGGCTTTTTGGTGTTTGGTGCACTCGACAGGATTCGAACCTGTGACCGCTCGGTTCGTAGCCGAGTACTCTATCCAGCTGAGCTACGAGTGCAGTTGTACTTTTAGACCAGATCACAACTGGTTGAAGCCAGGTTACCTGCATGACTGCAAACAACCCTTAAATGGTGCACTCGACAGGATTCGAACCTGTGACCGCTCGGTTCGTAGCCGAGTACTCTATCCAGCTGAGCTACGAGTGCAATGTGTGCTTTTAAACCAGATCACAACTGATTGAAACAAGGTTGCTTGAATCACTTCAAACAACCCTTAATTGGTGCACTCGACAGGATTCGAACCTGTGACCGCTCGGTTCGTAGCCGAGTACTCTATCCAGCTGAGCTACGAGTGCATTTGTTGCCGCGCATTATAGTTCGTCGAATCTTTTTTCCAAGCACTTTTTCTAGTAATTTCAATCACTTACCGAAAAAGCCTGATTACAACGCTCTACACAAATAATGGCGGAGAACGGGGGATTCGAACCCCCGACACCCTTTTGAGGTGTACTCCCTTAGCAGGGGAGCGCCTTCGGCCACTCGGCCAGCTCTCCGCAACACGGGGCGTATCTTAACCAACCTTTTCCCCGTTTGCAAACATAAAAAGCGATAAAAATTAATGGCTTGGTTCTTCGTCCTTCTCTTTCTTTATACGCAGGTAGATTTCCTCACGGTGTACAGCTACCTCCTTGGGTGCGTTAACGCCTATGCGCACCTGATTTCCTTTGACGCCGAGCACGGTTACGGTGATTTCGCCATCACCGATAATCAGGCTTTCTGCACACCGACGAGTCAGAATCAGCATACCTTTCTCCTTACGCATTTCAGTTCAGGGACAACAGTCTGCAAAAAAAAAGCGCTCGAACGGCGACCGGAACGATCGCAGCTCTACACGCTTAAGTATTGACCAGCGCATGCAAAAGAACAGCCTTGCCCACGCCACTCAAAAAATAAAGGGCGCGGTCAGACCGCGCCCCTCGGGACCACATCACTCGCCTTGGCGAGCCGGTGCGTCCAGTTCGAACGCCGTGTGCAGTGCGCGCACAGCCAGTTCCAGGTACTTCTCTTCGATCACCACCGACACCTTGATCTCCGAAGTGGAGATCATCTGGATATTGATGGTTTCCTTGGCCAGGGCTTCGAACATGCGGCTGGCAACACCTGCGTGAGAACGCATGCCAACGCCGACGATCGAGACCTTGGCGATCTTGGTGTCACCCACCACCTCACGGGCACCGATCTCGCGAGCGGTGTTTTCCAGCACGGTCTGGGCCGCCTGGTAGTCATTGCGGTGGACGGTGAAGGTGAAGTCGGTGGTGTTATCGTGCGCAACGTTCTGCACGATCATGTCGACTTCGATATTGCCGGCACTGATCGGGCCGAGAATCTTGAATGCCACGCCCGGGGTGTCTGGCACGCCACGGATGGTCAGCTTGGCTTCATCGCGATTGAAAGCGATGCCGGAAATGATCGGCTGTTCCATGGTTTCCTCTTCATCAATAGTAATGAGGGTGCCTGGCCCCTCCTTGAAGCTGTGCAGTACGCGCAGCGGGACGTTGTACTTGCCGGCGAACTCGACCGCACGGATCTGCAGCACCTTGGAACCGAGGCTGGCCATTTCCAGCATCTCTTCGAAGGTGATCTTGTCCAGGCGCTGGGCCACGGACACCACGCGCGGGTCGGTGGTGTACACCCCGTCCACGTCGGTATAGATCTGACATTCATCGGCCTTCAGGGCCGCTGCCAGCGCCACGCCAGTGGTGTCGGAGCCGCCACGGCCCAGGGTGGTGATGTTGCCGTGCTCGTCGACGCCCTGGAAACCGGCCACCACAACCACGCGGCCAGCCTTCAGGTCACCGCGAATCTTCTGGTCATCGATCTGCAGGATACGCGCTTTATTGTGCGCGCTGTCCGTCAGGATCCGCACCTGGTTGCCGGTGTACGACACCGCTGGCACGCCGCGCTTGATCAGCGCCATGGCCAGCAATGCAATCGTCACCTGCTCGCCGGTGGAGACAATTACATCCAGTTCACGCGGAACCGGTTGCTCATCGCCACTGATTTGCTTGGCCAGATCGATCAGACGGTTGGTTTCGCCGCTCATTGCAGACAGCACGACCACCAGGTCATCGCCGGCATCGCGGAATTTCTTAACCTTGTCGGCGACCTGCTCGATTCTCTCGACAGTGCCGACCGAGGTGCCTCCAAATTTCTGTACGATCAAAGCCATTTCAAAGCCGCCTCTGCCCATGAAGGGCGCCCATTAGTCACTCAAACAGCAGCCGGACCCACCACTAGACGAGAGGCCCGGCATACAGCCTTAAATACCCTGTTCGACAAACGGTACGGTCAGGGCCAGGGCCGCGTCCAGTGCGCCAGCGTCAATACCACCGCCTTGCGCCATGTCCGGACGACCACCGCCCTTCCCGCCCACTGCCGCAGCGGCTTGCTTCATCAAATCACCGGCTTTGAGTTGGCCAGTCAGGTCTTTGGTCACACCGGCAACCAGCACGACCTTTTCCTCATGGACACTGCCGAGCAGGATCACTGCGCGGCCGAGTTTGTTCTTCAACTGATCGACCAGCGCCAGCAGCGCCTTGCCATCCTGACCGTCGAGACGCACGGCCAGCACCTTCACGCCCTTGACGTCCTGGGCCTGGGCCGACAGGTCGTCACCCGCCGCACTGGCAGCCTTGGCTTGCAACTGCTCGAGTTGCTTTTCCAGCAGACGGTTGCGCTCAAGCACAGCCGACAGCTTGTCGATCAGGTTGTCGCGGCTGCCCTTGACCAGGCTGGCCGCTTCCTTGAGTTGCTCTTCTGCCGCGTTCAGGTAGGCCAGCGCTGCTGCGCCAGTCACTGCCTCGATACGCCGTACGCCCGAAGCCACACCGCCTTCGCTGATGATCTTCAGCAGGCCGATGTCGCCAGTACGGTTGGCGTGGATACCGCCGCACAGCTCGACGGAGAAATCACCGCCCATGCTCAGCACGCGCACACTGTCGCCATACTTTTCGCCGAACAGCGCCATGGCGCCTTTTTGCTTGGCGGTGTCGATGTCGGTTTCTTCAGTCTCTACCGCCGAGTTCTGGCGAATCTGCGCGTTGACGATTTCTTCCAACGCCTTGATCTGCTCAGGCTTGATGGCTTCGAAGTGGCTGAAGTCAAAGCGCAGGCGCTGACTGTCGACCAACGAACCCTTCTGCTGGACGTGCTCGCCCAGCACCTGGCGCAAGGCTGCGTGCAGCAAGTGGGTCGCCGAGTGGTTCAACGCAGTAGCGTGACGCACCTCGGCATCCACCTGGGCCTCAACCGGCGCACCAACGATCAGGCTACCCGATGCCAGCACACCGTGGTGCAGGAAGGCACCACCGGTCTTGGTGGTATCGCGCACGTCGAAACGTGCAGTACCGGCCTGCAGGTAACCGCAGTCACCGACCTGGCCACCGGACTCGGCGTAGAACGGGGTCTGGTTGAGAACGATCACGCCCTCGTCGCCTTCGCTCAATACGTCGACCGACTGGCCGTTCTTGTACAGGGCAACGATTTTCGCCGAACCGCGAGTATCGGTGTAGCCGGTGAACTCGGTGGCCACGTCGACTTTGACCAGGGTGTTGTAGTCCAGGCCAAACGAACTGGCCGAACGTGCACGCACGCGCTGGGCTTCCATTTCGCGCTCGAAACCGGCTTCGTCGATGGTCAGCTCGCGCTCGCGGGCGATGTCGGCGGTCAGGTCCATCGGGAAACCATAGGTGTCATACAGCTTGAACACCACGTCGCCCGGCACTACGGTGCCTTTGAGTTCGGCCAGGTCCTGCTCGAGAATCTTCAGGCCGTGCTCCAGAGTCTTGGAGAACTGCTCTTCCTCGGCCTTGAGCACGCGCTCGATATTGGCCTGCTGCTGCTTGAGTTCCGGGAAGGCTTCACCCATCTCGGCCACCAGCGCCGCGACGATCTTGTAGAAGAAGCTGCCAGTGGCGCCCAGCTTGTTACCGTGGCGGCAGGCGCGACGGATGATCCGGCGCAGCACGTAGCCACGGCCTTCGTTGGACGGCAGCACGCCATCGGCAATCAGGAAACCGCAGGAACGGATGTGATCGGAAACCACTTTGAGCGAAGACTGATCGCCATTTTCGCAGCCGATTGCTTCAGCCGAGGCTTTGAGCAGGTTCTTGAACAGGTCGATGTCATAGTTGGAGTTGACGTGCTGCATCACCGCACTGATCCGCTCCAGGCCCATGCCGGTATCCACCGACGGCGCTGGCAACGGATGCAACACGCCATCGGCGGTGCGGTTGAACTGCATGAAGACGTTGTTCCAGATCTCGATGTAACGGTCGCCGTCTTCTTCCGGCGAACCCGGTGGGCCGCCCCAGATGTGGTCGCCGTGATCGTAGAAAATCTCGGTGCATGGGCCGCACGGGCCGGTATCGCCCATGGTCCAGAAGTTGTCGGAAGCGTAAGGCGCGCCCTTGTTGTCGCCGATGCGGATCATGCGCTCGACCGGCACACCGATCTGCTGGGTCCAGATGTCATACGCTTCATCGTCGGAGGCGTAGACGGTAACCCAGAGTTTTTCCTTCGGCAGCTGCAGGACACCGGTCAGGAAGGTCCAGGCGAAAGTAATTGCGTCGTGCTTGAAATAGTCGCCGAAGCTGAAGTTACCCAGCATCTCGAAGAACGTGTGGTGACGGGCGGTGTAACCGACGTTTTCCAGGTCGCTGTTCTTGCCGCCGGCGCGTACGCACTTCTGGCTGCTGGTGGCGCGGGTATACGCGCGCTTTTCCTGGCCCAGGAAGCAGTCCTTGAACTGGTTCATCCCCGCGTTAGTGAACAGCAGGGTTGGGTCGTTGCCCGGAATCAAAGAGCTGGAGGCTACACGGGTGTGGCCTTGCTCTTCGAAGAAGCGAAGGAAGGCTTCACGGATTTCTGCGCTTTTCATTAGGTTCTTCCACGGAGGCTGCGGCCAAAGGCCTGTGCGATTCGTCAACGGACGAAGCGACGGCAAAGGGCCGCATTATATCGGCCCTGCGCGCGCGGTACAGCGTGTTTATACGATAGAAACCGTCAATTGGACGGCCTGCAAGATCATTTAGCGCAAAACTCGACGAATGTCGCGATTACCTGGTCGATCTGGGCCCGACCGACATCCATGTGGGTAACCATGCGCAAACGGGCAGCGGCGCTGAGCTTGACGCCCCGCTCTGCAGCAAAAGCCTTGATTGCGTCGGCTTTGTCGCCGATCTGCAGGTAAACCATGTTGGTATGCACCGGTTCGACCGTAAAACCCGCCGCACGCAGACCTTGCGCCAGGTACTCGGCGTTGGCATGGTCCTCGGCCAGGCGTTGCACGTGATGATCCAGCGCATACAGGCCGGCCGCCGCCAGATAGCCGGCTTGGCGCATTCCGCCACCGACCATCTTGCGCAATCGCCGCGCCTTGGCGATCAACTCCACCGAACCACAGAGCACCGAGCCCACTGGCGCGCCCAGGCCTTTGGACAGGCACACTGACACCGAGTCGAAATGCTTGGTGATCACCCGTGCATCCACCCCCAGCTTGACCGCCGCGTTGTACAACCGCGCGCCATCCAGGTGCAACTGCAAGCCATGCGCCTGGGTAAAGCTTCGCGCCTGGGCCAGGTACTCCAGCGGCAGCACTTTGCCTTGCATGGTGTTTTCCAGGGCCAGCAGGCGAGTACGGGCGAAGTGGAAGTCATCCGGCTTGATCGCCGCCGCCACCTGCGCCAGGTCCAGCGAACCGTCAGCCTGGACCTCCAGTGGCTGCGGCTGGATCGAGCCCAGCACCGCGGCGCCACCGCCTTCGTATTTGTAGGTGTGCGCCTGTTGGCCGACGATGTACTCCTCACCGCGCTCGCAGTGGGCCATCAAGCCCAGCAGGTTGCTCATGGTGCCCGTCGGCACGAACAGTGCGGCGGCAAATCCCAGGCGCCCGGCCAGCTCGGCCTCGAGTCGATTGACCGTAGGATCCTCACCATAGACATCGTCACCGGTGGCCGCCCTGGCCATTGCGTCGAGCATCCCTGCGGTTGGTTGGGTGACGGTGTCGCTGCGAAGATCGATAACGCTCATGAATCAGGCCTCGGTAGACAGGGGAGAATCCCTTACAGGTGTGAATTACTGCGGGCATGCCGGGCAATAATCAACCCTTGCGCCAGGAAAAGGCGGCAGGCGCCCGATAAAAAGTCGATGACAATCAGCAGATAGCAGCAATGCACAGCTGTGAAATATGTGTTAAAAACGCTGCGCCGCCAGACAATCTGTCGGCAAAACGTTCTCAGGGCGGGGTGCAACTCCCCACCGGCGGTAATTGCGCGCAATGCGCATAGCCCGCGAGCGCTTGGTGTCACCGCAGCCGCTGGTTGTGAATGATGGCAAGGTCAGCAGACCCGGTGTGATCCCGGGGCCGACGGTCATAGTCCGGATGAAGAGAGAACGGGATTGGCGCCAAAGGGCCGTCCACGGGAGAGGTGCAGTCAATGCACGCTTACCCGTTGCGCACCCTTAAATCCCATTCGATTCATAACGCCCTGTTTTTCACACAAACAGGAGTCAGAACAGATGCAACCCACCGCAATCGACAGCAAAAGCAAAAACCATCAGGGCGAGCGCGTAGCGTTTATCCAGGCCTGCTGGCACAAGGATATTGTTGACCAGAGCCGTAAGGGCTTCGTCAGCGAGATGATCGCCCAGGGCTATCAGGAATCGGAGATCGACTTTTTTGAAGTCGGCGGTGCCTTTGAAATCCCGCTGCACGCCAAGCTGCTGGCCAAGTCCGGCCGTTATGCCGGCATCGTCGCGGCCGCCTTGGTGGTCGATGGCGGCATCTACCGTCACGAGTTCGTCGCCCAAGCAGTTGTCAGTGGCCTGATGCAGGTCCAGCTCGAAACCGAAGTGCCGGTGTTCTCGGTCTCCCTGACGCCCCATCACTTCCATGCCGGCGAAGAACACCAGAAGTTCTTCTTCGAGCACTTTGTGCACAAGGGCCAGGAAGCGGCGAAGACCTGTGCCGATACCCTGCACAAGATCCGCGCACTGCGTCGTAACGAGCCTCGCGCGGTAGCCGTTTAAGCCAGGCAAAAACCTGTGGGAGCATGCTTGCTGCCACAGGTTCTAGAGGTTGAATCAGGCCAGGTTTTCGCCCGTGGTTGGCACAATCAAGATGCCGGCCCGCAAGCCATTCTTCACCTTGGGGTTGGGGAAGATGATTCGCGCACCCTCCTCCTCGATGACCCAGCGCGTCTGCGCGATGTCTTCAGCCAGCACATAACCCACGCCCAGCGGTGAGAAGTTCTCGATGTCCGCCGGCAAGTTCAGCGTGAAGCTATCGCTGTGCTTGATGATTTCCCGCGCCACGCTGAACAGTTGCAGGCCGTCCAGGCCGGCGTCTGCCAAGGGCGGCTCGCTGCCCTCGATGATCTGCTTCAGGCGGGTTTCCAGGCGTGAAACATTGACCCCATCGTTCTGCCCAAATGGCCGGGCCTTGCCCAGCTCCAGGGTGAAGGCCTCAGCGCCCAGCTTGTCGTAGGTGTAGGAACTGAACACGATCGACGGCTTGCTCTGCAACAGCACCGCCTCCATGCCTGCCGCCCGTAGCCGGGCCAGTTCGCGACGCGAGTGCTGGCGGCCTTCTTTCCAGGGGTACAGGGCAAACTGTTCGATCTTCGAACCACGAATAGCGGTATGCAGGTCGTAGTGCAGGCGCTCACGGTCCGGCAAGCTGAAAAAACTCGCCGCCAGGCGCTCCAGTTCACAGGCGCGCAGCGCCTCGCAGCCACTGCTCAATTCATGCCGGCCGTTGAACAGCCGATTGACATCCTGCTCGACAAAACGCTCACCGCGGCGCATGGCCTCGGGGTTGCCGAACAGGAACAGAATGCGTGCGCACGGCTTCAAGTCACCGCGAGCAATGTCGTGCAACAGGCGATCGAGCAACTCGATCGGCGCTGTTTCGTTGCCGTGGATGCCGGCCGACAACAGCAAGTCCAGGCCGTTGTCGCGAGCTTGCGGTGGCCGGACTTCCAGCGCACCTTCACTCAGCCAGCGCATCCGCACGCCTTCGACAGTCAGTTGAGTCTTCTCCGCCGGTTCACGGCCGGCGAGGGTCAGTTCAAGCAGTTTGCCGAGGGCGAGCATAGAACGATTTCCTTAATGGTCGTGATTGCAATCCGGGCCATGCACGTGGTCTTCGTCGCCGACTTCAGCCGGTTCCATTTCCAGTTGCAGGCTTACCAGATTAGTCGCCAATGGGCGCAGCAGCAGGTTGGCGTATTCGGCATCGCCTTCTTCGACGTCAACGCCGATCAGCAGTTGGCCGCGGCCGTCGTGCTGGATCCACAGTTCCTTGCCCTGCCAGATCACCGCTACGCGAGTGCAGGAGGTTTCCAGTTGAGTGCCGTCGGTGTCTTCAAGGATCAGCTGCAGGGTATCGCTCATTTTTTCGCTCTCATCTGGAGATAAAGCAGCGCGCCCGACTCATCAGGAGCCGGCCGCGGGCTTTCAATTGATCTGGAATGGATAAACCGCGCCCAGTTTAAGGATTTGCGTCAGTTCATCCAGTGCCGCCCGGCACTCAAGCAACAATTGTGGGTCCGCCAGATCGTTTTCGGTCATGCGGTCACGGTAGTGCTTTTCAACCCACTGGGTCAGCGTGCCATACAGCGGCGCGGTCATGATAACCCCTGGGTTGACGGCCGCCAGCTCGGTTTCATTCAACGCCACGCGCAGACGCAGGCACGCCGGGCCACCACCGTTCTGCATGCTCTGCTTGAGGTCGAAGACTTTGACCTCGCGGATCAGCCCACCGGAACTGGTCAGGGTCTGCAGGTACTGCCAGACGCGTTCGTTGTTCTGGCACTCTTGCGGCACGATCAGCAACATCGAACCGTCCGCCTGCGACAGCAGTTGGCTGTTGAACAGGTAGGAACGCACGGCGTCCTCGACCGAAACCTGCGCACGCGGCACGCAGATCGCCTTGAACTGACCACCCCGCTTGGCGAGCTTGGCCGACAGTTCAGCCAGCATCTGCTCGGTGTCGAGGAAGGCGTCCTCGTGATAGAACAGCGCCTCACCGTTACCCACCGCAATCACGTCGTTGTGGAACACGCCCTGATCGATCACCGCCGGGTTCTGCTGAGCATAGACCACGCCGTCATCACTCAGGCCGTGCAAACGTGCGACCGCTTGCGAGGCTTCCAGGGTCTGGCGCGCCGGGTACTTCTGGGGCGCCGGGTAACGGGGGTCGAACGCACTGCGACCGAACACAAAGAACTCGACCCCGGCTTCGCCGTAGTCACGGCAGAAACGGGTGTGGTTGGCCGCGCCTTCGTCACCGAACTGCGCCACGGCCGGCAAGGCCGCGTGATGGGCGAAGTGCTTCTGGTCGGCGAACATCGCCCCCAGCACGCGGCTGGTGGTCGGGTGCTCGATGCTGCGGTGGTACTTGCAGTTGAGGTTGGCGGCGGTGAAGTGCACACGGCCGTCGGCGGTGTCGGCGCTCGGGCTGACAGTGGCGGCGTTGGCCACCCACATGCTCGACGCCGAGCAACTGGCGACCAACAGTGGCATGGCCTCTTTGGCGGCCTGCTCGATCACTTGGGCATCGGTGCCGCTAAAGCCCAGGCTGCGCAATGCGCCGACATCCGGACGTTCCTGGGGCGCCAGCACGCCCTGGACAAAACCCATGTCCATCAGCGCTTTCATTTTCGCCAGGCCTTGCAGCGCTGCTTCCTTGGGGTTGGAAGACTGCTGGCTGTTGCTCTGGGACGCAACGTTGCCGAAGGACAGACCGCCGTAGTTATGGGTCGGCCCCACTAGACCGTCGAAATTGACTTCATAGGATTTCATCAGCGAGGCTCCACGAGAATCTGTTGTTATAGGCTCAGGTAACAATTCTTTTAGGCTGCGGTGCGGCCATCGCGGGCAAGCCCGCTCCCACAGGCTCAGCAGTGATCACAAGTTTTTGTGATCGACGCAGTACCCTGTGGGAGCTGGCTTGCCAGCGATAGGCATCACGCCATCTTCACGCCCGGCGTCAGGGTCGCCGGCAAGACCAGGCTCGGTGTTTCCAGCGAGGCCACCGGGTACGCGCAGTAATCCGCTGCGTAGTAAGCGCTGGCGCGGTGGTTGCCCGATGCGCCGACGCCGCCGAAGGGCGCGCTGCTCGCAGCACCTGTCAGTTGCTTGTTCCAGTTGACGATACCGGCACGGCTCTGCAGCCAGAACTGCTGGTAGCGCGCCTCGGAGTCCGACAGCAAGCCGGCGGCCAGGCCGTACTGGGTGTTGTTGGCCTCGCTGATCGCCGACTCGAAATCGCTGTAGCGAATCACTTGCAGCAGTGGCCCGAACAGCTCTTCGTCAGGACGATCCGCCACGGCGCTGACATCCAGGATGCCCGGGGTGAGCAATGCCGCATTGGCCTGTGGCTGGGTCATCTCCAGCAAGCTCACCGCGCCATTGGCCAGCAGGTGTTCCTGGGCGTCCATCAAGGCTTTGGCGGCGGCCAGGGAAACCACCGAGCCCATGAACGGTGCCGGCTGTTGATCGAACGCGCCGACCTCGATGGTCGCGCTGACCGCCACCAGGCGCGCCAGCAGCGTGTCGCCCCAGGCGCCTTGCGGCACCAGCAGGCGGCGCGCGCAAGTGCAGCGTTGACCGGCAGAAATGAAGGCCGACTGAATAATGGTGTAGACCGCCGCGTCGAGGTCGGCGACCTGATCGACCACCAGCGGGTTGTTGCCGCCCATTTCCAGCGCGAGAATCTTGTCCGGGCGCCCGGAGAACTGCGCATGCAGGTGGTTGCCGGTGCGGCTGGAGCCGGTGAAGAACAGACCATCGATCCCCGGGTTGGCGGCCAGCGCGATCCCGGTTTCACGAGCGCCTTGCAGCAGGTTCAACACACCCGCCGGTAGGCCGGCTTCGATCCAGCAACGGACCGTCAATTCGGCGACTTTCGGGGTCAGTTCGCTAGGCTTGAACAGCACGCTGTTACCGGCCAGCAGGGCCGGAACAATGTGCCCATTGGGCAAGTGACCCGGGAAGTTGTAAGGCCCGAAGACCGCAACCACGCCATGGGGCTTGTGCCGCAATACGGCGGTGGCGTCGCCCAGCGGGCCGCTCTTTTCGCCGGTACGCTCGCGGTAGCTCTGCACCGAGATGGCGATCTTGTTGACCATGCTGGTCACTTCAGTCGCCGCTTCCCACAGCGGTTTGCCGGTTTCTTCACCGATGCAGTGCGCCAACTCGTCGGCGTGGGACTTGAGGCTGGCGGCAAAGGCCTCCAGCACGCTGATGCGCTCTTCCAGGGTACGCTGGGCCCAGGCCGGGAACGCCTGGCGCGCAGCCTGCACGGCGCTTTCAACCTGGGCGGTGGTAGCGCCCTGCCCCGACCACAGCACGTGCTGGGTCACCGGGTTCAGCGATTCAAAGGCTTCGCCCTGACCCGCCAGCCACTCACCTGCGATGTATAACGAATTCATTATTTCGACTCCCGGGCAGCAGACAACGGCACGGCGCGCACTTGATCACCGGCATTGAGTTGAAGACGTTTGGCGGTCAGTGGATCGACCACCAGGGTACCGGCGGCAAAACGTGCGGGCGCGGCAGTGATGCGGCAGTCTTCGCGCTTACGGTTGTGAATCAGGAACGGCGTGGCGTCATCCCCCGGGGTGCCGATGGCCAGCACCAGCGCCTGGCTGTCACGCACCGCGCGGATCTTGCCGGTTTCGCATTCCACTGCCGGGCCGGCGTCGAAAATATCGACGTAGCCCTGGTAGCTGAAACCCTCGCTCTTGAGCATCGCCAGCGCCGGCTCGGTGTCCGGGTGAACCTGGCCGATGACATTGCGCGCGTCTTCGGAAAGGAAGCAGGTGTAGAGCGGAAACTTGGGCATCAACTCGGCAATGAACGCCTTGTTGCCCACGCCAGTCAGGTAATCGGCCTGACTGAACTCCATCTTGAAGAAGTGCCGGCCCAGGCTTTCCCAGAACGGCGAACGGCCAGCCGTGTCGGAGACGCCACGCATCTCGGCGATGATCTTGTTGCCAAACAGCTGCGGAAATTCGGCGATGAACAACATCCGCGCCTTGGCCAGCATGCGGCCGTTGAGGCCGGTGCGATAATCGGCATGCAGGAACAACGAGCACAGCTCGGAGTTGCCGGTCAGGTCGTTGGCCAGGAACAGCGTCGGAATTTCGCGGTAGATGTTCAGCTCTTGCGAAGCGCTGACCGTCAAGCCAACCCGGAAGTTGTACCAGGGCTCACGCAGACCCACGGCGCCGGCAATTGCGGAAATTCCCACCACGCGGCCGTCGTCATCCTCGAGCACGAACAGGTAATCGGCGTCGCCGCGCCCCGCTTCGCCACGGAAGGTCTTTTCGGCCCAGCCAACCCGGTGCGACAGGCGCTCTTCGTTGGCCGGCAAGGTGGTCAGGCCGGTGCCAGTGCTGCGGGCCAGCTCGATCAGAGCGGGTAAATCGCTGCTGCGTACGGGACGAACGATCATGCTATCTCCTCAAACGGACGGCCGGTAACGGCCACCCGCAAAACTCGCTGCTCTGCAGCCTTTATCAGGCGTAAAAGCGTTAAACCGCCACCAGGCGCACGCTGGCACCCTCGCCGACGCCCAGGGCCTCGGCGGCTTCCAGATCCAGGACCACCGGTTTGCCCGGCGCGTAGTCCAACTCGAGCATGACCGCGCGGTAATCCTGCAACTGGGCATTGGCCACCAGGTACTGCCGGCCAGCGCCCTTGACCGGCTCGCCGATCTTCACCGGCACCACACGGCTCTGGGCAATCGAGCGGATCCCCGAGACGCGCGCGTGCAGGGTCGGGCCACCGTCGAAGATGTCGATGTAATGATCGGTCTCGAAGCCTTCGCGCATCAGGATGTCGAAGGTGATCTGCGCCCGCGGGTGCACCTGGCCCATCGCTTCTTGAGCGGAGTCCGGCAGCAGGGGGACATAGATCGGGTAATGCGGCATCAGCTCGGCCAGGAACGTGCGGCTCTTGAGCCCGCACAGGCGTTCGGCGGCGGCGTAGTTGAGGTCAAAGAAATTGCGGCCGATGGCGTCCCAGAACGGTGAGTCACCCTGTTCATCGCTGTAGCCGACGATCTCGGTCACCACCGAATCGGCGAACCGCTCGGGGTGGCTGGCGACGAACAGCAAGCGACCGCGGGAGTTGAGTTCCGACCAGGCCGAACCCACCAGCTCCGGCAGCACGTAGAAGCTGGTCAGCAAGCTGTTGCCGGTCAGGTCATGGCACTGGGAGAGCACGTGGATCTTGTTGTGGATCTTCAGCTCGCGGGAGGCGTGGACGAAGGTTTCATTGCGAAAGCTGTAGAAAGGTTCCGAATAACCGGCCGAGGCAACGATGGCCGAGCAGCCCACCAGCTTGCCGGTGGTGCTGTCTTCGAGCACGAAGAAATAGCTCTCCTCACCGTTGAAGCTGACTTCGGCGGCGAACGAGGCTTCGCTCGCGGCGATCTTGTCGCTCAGGCGTTCAACGTCATCCGGCAGGGAAGTGACACCAATCGGGCTGTCCGCAGCCAGACGCTGTACCTCGCCCAGATCAGCCATTTGCGCAGGGCGCATCACCAGCATGGTGTCACTCCTTTCTTGAAAACTCTTTGAGGAAAATAGCCGGCCCCTTGTAGGAGCGAGCCTGCTCGCCCCTACAGAAAAGCGGGGCCGGAACAAAAATTGGGTTCGACACCTGAATGATCAGGCGCCGAAGGGTCTATCAGGCTTGTGTCAGTTTGGCGGCAGCGCGTTCGAAGCGGTCCAGACCGGCATCGATATCAGCGTCTTCAACCACCAGGCTCGGCGCAAAACGAATCACGTCCGGGCCGGCTTGCAGGATCATCAGGCCTTCTTTTTCAGCGGCGTTGAAGATGTCCTTGGCCTTGCCTTTCCAGGCATCGCTCAGCACGCAACCGATCAGCAGACCCAAACCACGGACCTGAGTAAACAGACCGTACTTCTCGCCGATCTGCTCCAGGCGCGCCTTGAACTTGTCGTGCTTGGCATTCACCCCATTGAGCACTTCAGGGGTGTTGATCACGTCGATCACCGCTTCGGCCACTGCACACGCCAGCGGGTTGCCACCGTAAGTGGTGCCGTGGGTGCCGACGACCAGGTGCTTGGCCAGGTCTTCGGTGGTCAGCATGGCGGCGATCGGGAAACCACCGCCCAGGCTCTTGGCGCTGGTCAGGATGTCCGGCGTCACACCGTAGTGCTGGTAGGCGAACAGCTTGCCGCTGCGGCCCATACCGGTTTGCACTTCGTCGAACACCAGCAGGGCGTTGTGCGCGTTGCACAGCTCACGAGCCCCTTGCAGGTACGCCAGCTCGGCCGGCAATACCCCGCCCTCGCCCTGGATCGGCTCCAGCACGACGGCGCAGGTCTTGTCGGAAATCGCGGCTTTCAGCGCGGCCAGGTCGTTGTACGGCACGTGGCTGATGCCGGTGATCTTCGGACCAAAACCGTCGGAGTACTTGGACTGGCCACCAACGTTGACGGTGAACAGCGTACGGCCGTGGAAGCTGTTGAGCGCGGCGATGATTTCGTACTTCTCAGGACCGAAACGATCATGGGCGACCCGCCGGGCCAGCTTGAAGGCGGCCTCGTTGGCTTCAGCGCCGGAGTTGCAGAAGAACACGCGCTCGGCAAAGGTCGCGTCGATCAGCTTATGGGCCAGGCGCAAGGCCGGCTCATTGGTGAACACGTTGGACACGTGCCACAGCTTGTTCGCTTGCTCGGTCAAGGCACCGACCAGTGCCGGGTGGGCGTGACCCAATACGTTGACGGCAATCCCGCCGGCGAAGTCGATCAGCTCGCGACCGGACTGGTCCCAAACGCGGGAACCTTCACCACGCACTGGGATGAAAGCGGCAGGCGCATAGTTGGGAACCATAACCTGGTCAAAATCGGCGCGTTGTACCGCAGCGTGCTCAACGGACATCGGAGTCTCCTGATGAGAAACACCCGCCTGGAACTGGCGAGCTTGGTGAGGATTGTAAGGACAGTTTCCGGCTTGGCCTTGCCGCCAAGCGACAACTTCTTATAGCGCAAAACCCGCTTTTGACCGGGTTTACGGCAATGCGACAAATAGCGTCGCAAAGGCGCAGTTTAAACTGCCTGCGCAGGTTAGAGGCAGGATTACCGGGATTTGATTTCGAGCCGTGTGTCCGCCCGTAACTATGTAGCGCACCCTGGCCGTTGCCCTCTGATCTGCTTGGCACTCTTTAGACAGCCAAGGATGAACACGATGTCATTACCTGAAGGACAACACTCCGCAACCACACTCAACACCCACCACTCAGAACACCCCGACAGCCACTATCTGCCCCTAAGAAACGCCGTTCCCGACTGGCTCGCCAAGGCATCACCCGCCAGGCGCCAGGCCCTCAAACGCACACGACCACAGTTGCCCGACCGCTTGACCACGGCACCGGCCGACCAGCATACCGAGCTCGACACTCTCAACGCCGCTCACTGGAGCGCACAAAATGCTGTGGACCAGGCGCTGGAACGCCTGCAAGACGTCAACAGCTTCGCCGAACCCTTACTCAGGAATGCGCTGAAAACCCGCTTCAACCTGGAGGTGGACGTCAAGAAAACCTTCTTGCGTCTGTATATCCCCGCGACAATCCCCTGGTTCCCGATTCAGTCTGGAGCCGCCCGGACCTGGACGGTTTCGTTGCTGGACGCGGCGCTGCACAACTTTGAAAGCAAGGAAACCGAAGCCGACGCCTACGAACCTGACTCAACCTTCATCACTAAACCCTCGGCCACGGGGCAGTTCACCACCCTGCCCGCACTCAAGGCAACGATCGGCATCCCAGCCTTTACCCGACTGTGCCGGGAACTGGATATTGGCGCCCAGTACAAGACTTACCTCGAAGACAACCTGGGCGTCTCCAATCCGGTCGCCGCCGCGATTCTCCAACCCAAGGTCATCCAGAGCCAGAAAGCCGCGCTGAAGGCGGCACTGCGATTTGCATGGATGAGTGGCCATATTCAGTCGGATTATTTCCTGCTGATTCAGGGCATGCTCCAGGGCGTACGGGGCATGAGGATGAAAGGTGAAGCCGTGCACTGTCACGACCTCAGGATAATGTCCTCGACGCTCACCGGCATTGTGCTGTTTGCCCCGAACCTTGAGCAGAGCCGCAGGCCGGTGCGAGTGGTGGCCTATGTCCCGGATGATCCCAATCACCCGATCAGGGAGTACCCGTCGACCGCTGATTTCATGCGAAGGCTGACTGAACAACTGCGCGATACCGACTATCGAACATTCTTCAGCCGGTTCATTGCCCACGAACACCGAGGCTATTTCTTTGGCAACCTTGCCAATCGCCTCACGGAAGTCACATGGCATCAACACCAACAGGGCGACCCACAGGCCTCATGGCGCGAATCCGCCATCGACAATCCCGACCTCCAGTTCTCCGCCACCCCCATCAGGCGCAGACTGTGGCAACACCTCTACCAGGGCAAGCTGAACAAAATCCTCAATGATGCACGGGTCATGGCCGTATCAACCGCAACAACCGATCAGAAAGCCCGCTGGGCGCTGTGGGACTCTTTCGTCAACATCGCGACCTCGATCCTCGAGATCGCAGTGCTCGTGGTAGCCCCCTTCGTACCTTTTGCGGGGGAGTTGATGATGGCCTACATGGCCTATCAATTACTGGACGAGACATTCGAAAGCGTCATTGAGTGGGCCCAAGGCCTGAAAAGTGAAGCCTTCGAGCATTTCATGGGCGTGGTCGAGTCGGTCATCCAGCTGGGTACCTTTGCCGCCGGTGGCGTGGTCGCGGCGGGCGAATTCCGCACCCTGCTACCCAAGGAAATTGTCACCTTCATCGATCAATTCAAACCGGTCTCGGCACACGGTGGCAAAACCCGGTACTGGAAACCCGACCTGAGCGCCTACGAGCTGAAAACCCAGCTACCAGAAGGCTCGAAACCGGACGCCCAAGGCTTCTATCAGCATCAAGGCAAGCGCGTCGTGCAGATCGAGGGCAAACACTACTCAGTGCAAACAGCGGCCGACACCAACGCCTGCTACCTGCAACACCCCACACGACCCGAGGCCTATCGATCACCGCTGAAACACAATGGTTCAGGTGCATGGAAAACCGAGCTCGATCATCCTCTGCACTGGGACAAAGCAAGACTGGTTCGCCGTCTCGGCCACAACGTCGATGCCTTCACCGATCTTGAACTCGACCAGGCCCTGGACATCAGCAACGGCCATGAAAACATGCTGCGCAAGATGCATGTCCATAGTGAGTCTGAACCGCCACTTCTGACAGACACCCTTGAACGCATGCGAATTGAAAAAGCGATTCAGGGCCTGATCGATCAGCTCAACAGTGATGACCCCCTGGTGTATCGCAAAGCCGATCCGCAAGCCCAGTTGCAATTGCTGACGAGCGACGGTCTATGGCCAGCAACCAAAGCACTCCGTTTTCTCGACGCCGATGGACAGCCAGTCTGGGAGTTCTCCGCGAAGGAGCACCTGCCAGTCATACAGATACACGAAGCCCAATTGAACAATGGTGACTTGCTTAAAACCGTACTGGAATCCCTCGACCAGAGTGAGATCAAGACCATGTTCGGCGAAAGCTTCGGTGCCCCGACGATCAATCTCGACATTCGTGCCAGTCACCTGAGAAAAAAGCTCGGGCAAATCGCCAAAGACAAACGTGCCACGCTTTTCGAGTCACGCTACAGAGGACAGGAGGCTACGCAAGACCCTCACGCCCAAACAATCATTGAGGCGACACCGGGGCTACCCCGGAGCGTTGCCCGAGAGTTGCTGAGCCTGGCCAGCGGCGACGAGCTTAAGGAAATCGATAACGGGCACCTGCCGAAGCGCCTGGAGGACCTTGCACAACAGGCCAATGAAGAGGTGCGAGTCACGCGTGCGTATGAAGGGTTGTATCTGGATTCGCCTGACTCGGCGGACACCGAAAGACTGGCCCTGCGCTCGCTCGAACGGTTACCCGGCTGGTCATCCGATGTGCGGATCGACATCCATGACCAGGCCTTTGAAGGCCCGCAGGTCGACGGCATAGGTGGCGCCCAGGCCTCTATCCGCAAAGTGCTGGTGCTGACCAGCGATGGCCGGTACCAGGCCTACGATGACGAAGGCTTGCAACTTTCCGCTGCCACCGATCTCTATGGCGCCGTACTGCAAGCCTTGCCGGATGCCCAGCGAAACAGCCTGGACATTCATATCGGCGAAAGCGGAAAACTGAAACAGGCAATCCGGGACTTCCCCCTGGAACGAGCCGAGTTACGAACAGCCCTGTCACTCCCCCCCACACCCAAACCGGTCATTGAGACCCTCCGCCTGCTCGGGTCCGAAGGCTATCGCCGCAGTACCGGCGACCAACCACGCACACTGGAAGATCGCACACGAGAGCTTTATCCCAACCTTCCCCCCGAAGAGATCCAGACCCTGCTCCAACGACTGCAAAGCCACCCCGACGGCCCGCGCGCGGAACTCTCACGCCTGCGCAACGAGTACTACCAACTGCAGGAGGACCTGCATATCTGGGCCAACAATCCGCCCGCCGTACACCCGATAACCAACGTTGCACTCAGCGAACAGGAATTACTGATAGAAACACAAAACCGCCGATTGCTCAGGGAGCAAATACTCCGCTGCTGGCGTCGGGAGACTGCGCTCTTTGATGACGCATTGGGAGCCGAGGGCGGGCATGTCTTCAAGTTTTCCCAGCCGATCATCGGCGATCTCCCCATCCTGAGCGCCGACTTCAGCCATGTTTCCTCCATTTCGCTCCAGAACAGCGCGAGCGCACACTCCATTGGCCCTTTCCTGGAACGCTTCCCGGGTCTGCGCCAGCTGGAACTGCGCAACTTTACCCTGCTGGAACTACCGCAGCCGATCAATGCGCTGCCGGAACTCGAGGAACTGGTACTGAGCGATTGCGGCCTTGTACTCACCGCCGAAAGCCAGGCAACACTGTCATCGCTGAGCAAGCTTTCCGTTCTGGACCTGTACAACAATCCATTGGGGCTCACACCCAATCTGGCCACCATGCCTGAGCTGACCTACATCGACCTTTCCAACACCGGAATTTCCAGCATTCCAGACGGGCTGGTGAATCACCCTCACATTCGAACAGCCATTTTCAATAACAACCAGATCACCGAATTACCCGCTGCCCTCTTCGACCTTCCCGGCAACATCAGTGAGGGATTTGATTTTGGCAACAACCCACTGTCCCCGCTCACCCGTGAACGTGTAAAGATTCACTACAGCCGGACCGAGAAAGACTTTGGGGTCTATGCCGAACAGGCCGATATCGATCGAGCCAAAGCCCTGTATCCCAGCCTGGACAATGAAGAAGCCAGTGATTTCATCTA
The DNA here is from genome assembly GCF_009834545.1 of Pseudomonas sp. S04. Lineage (NCBI taxonomy): Bacteria > Pseudomonadati > Pseudomonadota > Gammaproteobacteria > Pseudomonadales > Pseudomonadaceae > Pseudomonas > Pseudomonas sp. S04. The sequence goes on along the minus strand of NZ_CP019427.1, from coordinate 1,437,758 downwards.
TCGCTTACCCGGAACACTGACAGACGGTCGAGCCGACCTGACACGTCGCGAACTTGAGTTCACTAGACTCCGTAACGACCTGAGTCTATGGACGGCCAACGTGCCCGCCGCCCACCCGGTTACTGGCGCCCCCCTGACGGCCGACGAGCTGTTTGCCGAGCACGTCAAAAGAGATGAATTCAAGCAAAAGCTGGAACGGTGCTGGCGGCAGATACCGACCGAAAGCATCGCTGTCAGCGAGTATGGACTCACCTCACACCTGGCAATCATGGGCGACTTGCCGGTACTGACAGCGGACTTCGGCCATGTGCCTGAAATGTATCTGACGAGTGCAGGCGACATCGCCCCACGGCTGAGTCGATTCCTCGACGCTTTTCCGAACCTGGACAGCCTGACCGTGCGCGGATACCAACTGGATAACATCCCCGATGGCGTCTTCAGAATGCGCAGGCTGACAGTACTGAGCTTGTCTGAATGCAGGATCACCCTGACCCAGGAAACCGTCGATGGATTGGCGGGCATGAATAATCTTGACCACTTGAACCTGCGGAACAATCCGCTAGGCCTTAGCCCTGATCTCAGCCAGATGACGGAGATATCGTCATTGGACCTGAGCCATACCGGCATCACCGAAATCCCGAGAGGCGTGCTGAGCATCAATACCTGGACGGATGTCGACCTGAGCTACAACGCCATTACCGAGATGCCCGTCGAGCTCATGGAGGTCGATCCCGATGTCGGTGAAAGCTTTGACTTCAGTGGCAATCCATTCACCGAGCAAAGCATGCAACGCATCGCCGCTTACTACCACGCAACCGAAAATGACCTGGGGTTCGAGCAAACCGACCTACCCGCCCCCATTGATCCGGCGCCTGATACAGATATTGAAACCTGAGTACTCGCTATTGAGTCAGGCCATGGGGAGCTCGCGCTCCCCATGGCCAACCGTGGTCTAGCCGCGTTCCGACGGCACGGACGATAGTTCGAACGGGCTGCTGCTGCGCCGCTGGTTACGGTCTTCACGCGGCGTGGCGCCGAAGAAGTTACGGTAGGCGCTGGAGAAGTGCGGGCCCGAGGAGAAACCACAGGACAGGCCGATCTGGATGATCGACTTGCTGGTCTGCATCAACATCTGCCGTGCCTTGTTCAGGCGCAGCTCGAGGTAATACTGGCTCGGCACGCGGTTGAGGTACTGCTTGAAAATCCGCTCCAACTGCCGACGGGACACGCACACATGCTGGGCGATTTCGTCGGTGGTCAGCGGCTCTTCGATGTTGGCTTCCATCAGCAACACGGCTTGCGTGAGTTTTGGATGGCTGGAGCCGAGGCGATTCTGCAAGGGAATGCGCTGACGCTCACCTCCTTCACGAATCCGCTCGACCACCAACTCTTCCGACACTGCTCCGGCCAGCTCGGCCCCATGGTCTCGCGCCAAAACTGCCAGCAACAGGTCAAGCACCGACATCCCGCCGCACGCCGTCAGGCGATCGCGATCCCAATCGAACAGATGACTGGTGGCAATCACCTTGGGGAAGCGCTCGGCAAAATCGTCCTGCCAACGCCAGTGCACCGCAGCGCGGTAACCATCGAGCAGACCCAATTGCGCCAGGGGATAGACACCAGCCGACAGACCGCCAATCACACAACCGGCGCGCACCAACTGCTTGAGCGCACTGCTCAGGGCCGGTGCCAGCGCGGTGGGTGGCTCGTCGGCGAGCAGGAACAGCTTCTGGAAGTTTTCCAGCTTGCCGCTCCAGGCCTCGCCAGGCAATTGCCAGGCCCCCTCGCTCGGGGGTTCGGCCTGCAGGAACACCAGTTCGTAAACCACTTCCGGATGCACGCGCTGAGCAACACGCAAGGCCTCCTCGGCCAGCGCTAGCGTCAAGGCTTTAGTGCTGGGCCAAATCAGGAAACCAATTTTGTGGGCGGTCATGGAATGCTATCCGAAGCCAGTAACAGTAATGAAGACAAAGGCCAATGCTAGCCCGTAAACCAACACAAATCTCAAAAAACGATGAAGACCCGCTCCTCTGTAGGAGCGAGCTTGCTCGCGAAAAACCTGAGAACGCCACGGAGCATCAGGCTTCCCGCGTTATCGTTGACGATCTTCGCGAGCAAGCTCGCTCCTACAGGGCGAGACAGCAGCCTTGACTATTTCAAGCTGCCGGAGAGGAATTGCTGCAGGCGTTCGGACTGTGGATTGACCAGCACTTCGCGCGGGTTGCCACTTTCCTCGACCACACCTTTGTGCAGGAACACCAACTGGTTCGAGACTTCCCGGGCAAAACCCATCTCGTGGGTCACCACCACCATGGTCCGGCCTTCCTGGGCCAGGGCCTGCATGACCTTGAGCACGTCGCCAACCAGCTCCGGGTCGAGCGCCGACGTCGGTTCGTCGAACAGCATCACCTCAGGCTCCATCGCCAGCGCCCGGGCAATCGCCACGCGCTGTTGCTCGCCACCGGACATATGGCCCGGGTAGGCGTCCTTGCGATGGGACACGCCGACCTTGGCCAGGTACATCTCGGCCTTTTCCCGCGCTTGGGCCTTGGACATGCCCAGCACGTGCACGGGCGCTTCCATGATGTTTTCCAGCGCGGTCATGTGCGACCACAGGTTGAAATGCTGGAACACCATCGACAGGCGCGAACGCATGCGTTGCAGTTGCTTGGGGTCGGCCGCCTTCATCGCGCCGTCCTTGCCGGCCACCAGCTTCAACTCTTCGTTGTTGAGCAGGATCTTGCCCGCGTGCGGCTGCTCCAGCAGGTTGATGCAGCGCAGGAAGGTACTTTTGCCGGAGCCACTGGAGCCGATGATGCTGATCACATCGCCTGCCGCTGCCTTCAGGGACACGCCCTTGAGCACTTCGTGACTGCCATAGCGTTTATGCAGGTCTTGGACTTCAAGTTTGTACATGCTGTCGGTTCTCACAAAAACAGTCAGTCGTTGAGCAAGCGCCCGTGACGCAGCGCTTCGCGCCCCGCCACCTTGGCCAGCCAGAAACCGGGTTGGGCATACCGCAGCCGTTCAACGGCAAACAGCACGCCGGCCGTACCAGCACACACGGTGCTGACCCGATCAGCCAAAGGATCAATCACTTCAAAAATCTGCTCACCGGCCTCGACCCACTCGCCCGGCTCACGCAAGAAACTCACCACACCCGGATGCGGCGCAAACAGCAGCTCGGTGCCTTCGAACGGCAGCCCTTCGCAGGCTTCGTGCAACGGGGCCGGCCATTGGCCCTTGATCAGGCCCTGCTCGGCAAGGAACGCCAGGATGCCCTCGGCGTGAGCTTCGGCCTGGGTACGCCCAGTGTCTGCCTGACCGCCCAGCTCGATGGTGGTCGCCAGGCACGCCAGGGGAATTTGTGCCTGGGGAAACTGCCGGGCCAAACGCAGCCACGGCAACGAGCAGGCTTCATCAAAGGAGCTGCCGCCGGAGTCTTCCGCCAGCAACCCGACCCGCACATTCAAGTGCGCGGCCAGCGAACGCCACTGCGGCCAGTGCTGCGGCAAGGCATACATGTGCAGCGCGGCTTCGGCGTCGCAATGCAGGTCCAGCACCACGTCGGCAGTGCAGGCATGGCTCAGCAAGATCCGCTGCATGCCCTGCAATTGACTGCTGGGCGCGGGCAATGCGGCCAGCGCATCACTCATGGCCTGGCGGATCAACTGGACATTGGCGTGCGGATCATCCCCCAGGCGACCTTCGAGCTGGGCGGCCACCGGCGCACTCAGCTCGACGAAATCGCGGTTGAAATTCTTGCCGCTGCCCGCCTCGAAACGACCTTGGTGGTTGCCCTGGAGCAACTGCCCAAGGCCCAGCGGGTTGGCCACCGGTACCAGCTCGATCACCCCGTTGAGGGCACCTTGGGCTTCGAGTTCGGCCAGGCGCTTTTTCAGCTCCCAGGCCGTGCGCATCCCCGGCAACTCGTCGGCGTGCAGGCTGGCCTGGATATAGGCCTTGCGCTCGCCAGCGCCGAAGCGGAACACCGAAACATGGCGCTCGCTACCCAGGTGGCTCCACGGTAACTGATGGTCGATACGTTCCATATCAGTGCTTCCGTGGGGCCATGTAGCCCAGCCAGCGGCGCTCGGCCATCTTGAACAGGCGCACCAGGATGAACGTCAGGCACAGGTAGAACACGCCGGCGGTGATGTAGGCTTCGAACGGCAGGTAGTACTGGGCGTTGACGGTACGCGCGGCACCGGTGATGTCGATCAGGGTCACGATGGACGCCAGACTGGTGGTCTGCAGCATCATGATCACTTCGTTGCTGTACTGCGGCAGCGCCCGGCGCAACGCCGATGGCAGCAGGATGCGCTTGTACATCTTGAAGCGCGACATGCCCATGGCCTTGGCCGCTTCGATCTCGCCATTGGGCGTGGCCCGCAGGCTGCCGGCGATGATTTCGGCGGTGTAGGCGCTGGTGTTGACGGCAAAGGCCAGGCACGCGCAGAAGGTCGCGCTCGACAGCCATGGCCAGAGGAAACTCTCGCGCACGGCTTCGAACTGGGCCAGCCCGTAGTAGATCAGGAACAGCTGCACCAGCATCGGCGTGCCGCGGATCACGTAGGTGTAGAGCCAGGCGGTCATGTTGATGACCGGCTGCTTGGACACCCGCATCAAGCCCAGGGGCAAGGCGCACAGCAGGCCGAAGAACAGCGACAGCCCGAGCAGTTTCAAAGTGGTCAGCAGACCGCCGAGGTACAGCGGCAGTGCCTCCCAGATGACGTTGTAGTCGAAGATCATAGATCAGCCGCCCTTACGCCTACCGAGTAGCGCTTCTCAAGGTGACGCAATGCCAGCAACGAGACACTGGTGATCACCAGGTACATTGCCGCCACCGCGAGGAAGAAGGTGAAAGGCTCGCGGGTGGCATCTGCCGCCTGCTTGGCCTTGAACATCATGTCTTGCAGACCCACCACCGAAATCAGCGCAGTGGCCTTGGTCAATACCAGCCAGTTGTTGGTAAAGCCGGGAATCGCCAGGCGAATCATCTGTGGCACCAGGACCCGGAAGAACACCTGGAAGCTGCTCATGCCGTAGGCCATGCCCGCTTCGGCCTGCCCCTTGGGGATCGCCATGAAGGCACCGCGGAAGGTTTCCGACAGGTACGCACCGAAGATGAAGCCCAGGGTGCCGATACCGGCGACCAGCGGATTCAGGTCGATGTAGTCGTCATAACCAAGCAACGGCGCTACGCGGTTGAGCAGGTCCTGACCGCCGTAGAAAATCAGCAGGATCAGTACCAGGTCGGGAATACCGCGGATTACCGTGGAGTACAGATCGCCCAGCCAGGCCAGCCAGCGTACCGGCGACAGGCGCAATGCGACCCCGATCAGACCCAGAACAATGGCCAGGGCCATGGACGACAAGGCGAGCTGAAGCGTCAGCCATGCGCCATCGAGGATGACAGCCCCGTAGCCTTTCAACATGATTCAGGTCCTCGAAAATTGGGATGAAAAAATGGCGCAAACCTCAGAGATCCTGTTGCTTGCGCCATTTCGGACTTGTCGCTGCGACGATTTACTTGCCGTAAATGTCGAAGTCGAAGTACTTGTCCTGGATTTGCTTGTACTTGCCATTCTCGCGAATGCCAGTGATCGCGGTGTTGATCTTGTCTTTCAACGCATCACCCTTGCGTACTGCGATACCCACGCCGTCGCCGAAGTATTTGACGTCGGTGAAGGCCGGGCCAACAAACGCGAAGCCTTTGCCAGCGTCGGTTTTCAGGAAGCCATCATTCAACAGGGTAGCGTCTGCCACGGTGCCGTCGAGGCGACCGGCAGCCACGTCCAGGTAGATCTCGTTCTGCGAACCGTATGGCTTGATTTCCGCACCCAGCGGGGCCAGGACTTCACGAGCGAAACGCTCGTGAATCGAACCACGCTGCACACCGATGTTCTTGCCCTTGAGCTCGGCCAGGTTGTCGCCAACCTGGGTGCCGGCCTTCATCACCAGGCGTGCCGGGGTGTTGTAGTACTTGTTGGTAAAGTCCACGGACTTCTTGCGATCTTCGGTGATCGACATGGACGACAGGATGGCGTCGATCTTGCGCACCTTGAGTGCCGGGATCAGGCCGTCGAACTCTTGCTCGACCCAAACGCACTTGACCTTCATCTCTTCGCACAAGGCGTTGCCGATGTCGTAGTCGAAACCAACGATGCTGCCGTCCGGCGACTTGGACGCGAACGGAGGGTAAGCCGCCTCGATACCAATTTTCAGAGGCTTTTCATCGGCGAACGTTGGCAGGGACAGCACGGACAGTGCCAGGGCGCCAAGAAGCACGAGTTTCTTCATCTTAGGACTCCATCGGTAAAGGGCGAAAACGGCAGAGTGAGCATCAGCCCAATATGCGAATGGGTTAAACGTAAAAAACGTTGCTGCGTCCTGGTCGGCGCGCGTTGTTTTCAACGCGGACAACGACGAGCGAGTGATCGGCATTCTAACGACAGGCCCGAAGTCGATATTTCTTCAATGCGACAACAAATTACAGAAGCACCGAGAAAGCCGTTTAGGCACGTTGACAGCCCTGCAAAATCATGCAAGAGAAAAAGACAGTGAACCGATCAATACTGCAAATTGCGGGCCTATTATTGGCAAACCCTTCTAATCCGGCAAGCGCAGCGTGGGGTCTTATTTTTATGGGGGGCGTTTGAGCCCCTGATTTGGAGCGCGGCGTTTCCCTACGCCCCGGATCGGCGTGATGCGGTTACACATTCAGTAACTTGAAAGAACGCGGGTAACAGTAAGAATGTTCCGAGGATAGAAGCCGATAATTATTGGCCGGTGTTTAAGTGGTGCCTGACAGATCGTCATCGCGGGCAAGCCCGCTCCCACAGTTTTTGTGGCGTGACTCAGATCGCGTGCACACCGAAACCCCCTGTGGGAGCGGGCTTGCCCGCGAAGAGACCAGTGCAGTCACCACAAAAACGTCAGGCATGAAAAAGCCCCGCCAGGCTCACACCTGACGGGGCTTTCAGTGACTCAGAATCAGCGCTTACGCAACATTCATCGTCTTGTGAGTATCGATCAAATGCTGCACCACACCCGGGTCGGCCAGGGTCGAGATGTCACCCAAGCCATCGTACTCAGCCGTGGCAATCTTGCGCAGGATGCGGCGCATGATTTTCCCCGAACGGGTTTTCGGCAGCCCTGGCGCCCACTGGATGACATCCGGCGAGGCGATCGGACCGATCTCCTTGCGCACCCAGTTCTTCAGTTCCAGGCGCAACGCTTCGTTCGGCTCTTCGCCACCGTTGAGGGTGACGTAGACATAGATCCCCTGACCCTTGATGTCGTGCGGCACACCGACTACGGCGGCCTCGGCGACTTTCGGGTGGGCGACCATCGCGCTTTCGATCTCGGCGGTGCCCATGCGGTGGCCGGAGACGTTGAGCACGTCATCCACCCGGCCGGTGATCCACCAGTAGCCGTCTTCGTCGCGACGAGCACCGTCGCCGGTGAAGTACATGCCGCGGAAGGTCTTGAAGTAGGTGTCGACAAAACGGTCATGGTCGCCGTACAGGGTACGGGCCTGGCCTGGCCACGAGTCGAGGATCACCAGGTTGCCTTCGGCCGCACCTTCGATGATGTTGCCCAGGTTATCCACCAGCGCCGGCACCACGCCGAAGAACGGACGCGCCGCAGAGCCTGGCTTGAGGGCGTGAGCGCCCGGCAGCGGGCTCATCAGGGTGGCGCCGGTTTCGGTCTGCCACCAGGTGTCGACGATCGGGCAACGCGATTGTCCGACGTTCTTGTAGTACCAGTCCCAAGCTTCTGGGTTGATCGGCTCGCCCACCGAACCCAACAGGCGCAGGCTGCTGCCATCGGTGCCTTCGCAGGCGGCAGTGCCGGAGGCCATCATCGCGCGGATCGCGGTCGGCGCGGTGTAGAGGATATTGACCTGGTGCTTGTCGACGATTTTCCCCACCCGGGTGATGTCCGGGTAGTTCGGCACACCTTCGAACAGCAGGGTGGTCGCGCCATTGGCCAGCGGGCCGTAGACGATGTAGGTGTGGCCAGTGACCCAGCCGACGTCGGCGGTGCACCAGTAGATTTCGCCCGGACGGTAGTCGAACACGCGCTCATGGGTCAGCGCCGCGTACAGCAGGTAGCCGCCGGTGGTGTGCTGAACGCCCTTTGGCTTGCCGGTGGAGCCGGAGGTGTAGAGGATGAACAGCGCTTCTTCGGCGCCCATTTCTTTCGGCGCGCAGACGGTGCCCGCGACTTTCATCAGGTCTTCGTACCAGATATCGCGATGCTGGTTCCACTTGATGTCGCCACCGGTGCGCTTGCACACGATGACTTTCTGGATGCTGCTGGTTTCCGGGTTGGTCAGCGCGTCGTCGACGTTGGCCTTGAGGGAAATTTTCTTGCCGGCACGCAGGCCTTCGTCAGCGGTGATCACCACTTTCGATTTGCAGTCGATGATCCGTCCGGCCAGGGCTTCGGGCGAGAAGCCGCCGAACACCACCGAGTGAATCGCGCCGATCCGGGTGCAGGCCAGCATGGCGACCACGGCTTCGGGGATCATCGGCATATAGATAGTCACCACGTCGCCGCGGTGCACATCCTGGCCACGCAGGGCGTTGGCAAACTTGCAGACTTGTTCGTGCAGCTCGCGGTAGGTGATGTTGCGGCTCTCGGAAGGGTCATCGCCTTCCCAGATGATCGCGATCTGGTCACCGCGCTCGGCCAGGTGACGGTCGAGGCAGTTGTAGGAAACGTTCAGGGTGCCGTCGGCGAACCACTTGATGTCGACATGGTGGTCGTCGAACGAGGTCTGCTTCACCGTGGTGAAAGGCTTGATCCAGTCGAGGCGCTTGGCTTGTTCGCGCCAGAAGCCGTCCGGGTTGACGACCGACTGCTGGTACATGGCCTTGTAGGTCGCCTCGTCAGTCAGGGTATTGGCCGCAACCTCGGGACGAACGGGATACAGAGAAGCCGCACTCATCTTTCTTTACCTCGGTGAAATAGTTGTTTTTGTATGACCCCGTTGTAGCCCGAGGCGGGCCTATAGAACCATTCGACGATGGTAGTAACAAGCCCCTACAAATCGTCCAGATTTCCCGGCGCATAGCCGTACGGACGTTCCAGGTAGCCGATGTTTCGGGGATTGTTACAAGATCTGTCAACAGTGTTTATCAAAAGCGCGGCTATATGAATCCGCGCCCCACGCCTAAAATCCGCCTCGCCAACTCGGCAATGTGATTAACCCAGTTGCAGCCCCCACGAAGGCAGTTAATCCACAGTAACTAAATCCAGATATACACGCAGCCCCACAAAGGCTGCGTGACCCCTCTCGACCTCAGAAAGGTAAATTTCAAATGAAAGCTTTATTGGTTCTGGCCCTCAGCAGTCTGTGCGTTACCGCCATGGCAGACGAGGTCCCGACTGATGTTGCAGGCAATACAGTAGCGGTAGAGGAATACACTTACTCCACCCACCTGGATATCGCCAAAGTTATCTCCATGAGCGAAATACCCAGTGTTTGCGAAGTTGTGCCAGCGCGCATGGAATATGAAGACTCGAGCGGTCAACGGCATATCCTGCGTTACAGCGTCATGGGTAATGGTTGCTCTAACGGCTGACCCACCCCGCACTTAAAAGTGCTTTCGAACATCGGCCGCAGGAAATCGTTCTTGCGGCAAAAACGCCCGCCGCACCAGATCTGGAGCCTGCGGCCCCACCCTCTACCGCCTGTATTGCTTGAATAGGCCTGAAGGCCATCACATCTAATAATTCGATTTATTTGAGCGTTTATTTGCGCTTTTTAATCAAATTCATCCGAGTAGTATCAGCTTCAACCCCACACAACATCCTCAACACCTCGGAGTCACCACCATGAAAACCCAACTGATCCTCGCCCTGACCCTCTCCGTCCTGGCCGCCAACACCTTCGCCGCCGACGGTTATGACCGCACGATTGCCGCTGATGGTTTTGATCGCACCGGGTCCGCTACCCTCGCCGCTGATGGCTTCGATCGCACCGGTTCCGCCACCCTCGCCGCTGATGGCTTCGATCGCACCGGTTCGGCCAACCTCAGCTAAGTGCTGAATCTCTGCTCACAGCCCGGCCTCGGCCGGGCTTAGTTGTTTTTAGCCCGCGATAAAACTGACCCGAACCTTCAGCCCAGCCTGTGCACCGTCGTGCAGAGTAATGTGGGCCAGGTGCGCGCGGCAGATTTCCCCGACAATCGCCAACCCCAAGCCAGACCCTGCGACTTGCTGGTTGCGGCGGTAGAAGCGTTCGAACACCCGGTCACGCTCCTCCAGCGGAATCCCCGGCCCGTCATCTTCAACCTCCAGCACTGCCGGCGCGCTGACGCGCAAGATCACGTTGCCACCTGCTGGCGTGTGGGCCAGGGCGTTGTCCACCAGGTTGCTCAGCAACTCGTTGAGCAGTGTCGGCTCACCGCGCAACCACACCGGTTCGTCAGCTTCCAGCGCCAGGGCAACCCCCCGGGCATGGGCCAGAGGTGCCATGGCCATGCCGAGTTCGCGTGCCAGTTGGCTCAGGTCGAGCAACTGCGCCCCGCCCTCGGCAATCGCCCGCGCGCCATTCTCGACACGGGCCAGCGACAGCAGTTGATTGGCCAGGTGCGTCAGGCGATCGGTGCCTTGGGCGGCGCTTTCCAGGGTGCTGCGCCAGGTCTGCGGCTCAGTGGCGCGCAAGCCCAGTTCAAGGCGCGCCTTGAGCGCCGCCAGCGGGGTGCGCAACTCGTGGGCGGCGTCGGCAATGAATTGCGCCTGGCGCTCGAACTGGCCGCGCAGGCGCTCGGTGAAATGGTTGAGGGCGCGCACCAGGGGCCACAATTCACGCTGTACCTGGACCAACGGCAGCGGCCGCAAGTCATCCGGTTGGCGCTCTTCCACCGCGGTGCGCAAGCGCTCCAGCGGACGCAACGCGGCACTCACGGCAAACCACACCAGGAGCAAGGCGCCTCCGGCGAGCATGCCCAGGCGCAGCAAGGTATCGGCCATCAGGCTGCGGGCCATGCTCACTCGCGCCTCGTCGGTTTCCGCCACGCGAATTTCCGCCATGCCGTTCATGTTCGGTTCGCTCACGGCCTTGAGCAGGCTGACGACCCGCACGTTCTGGCCCAGGTAAGTGGCGTTGTAGAAGCGTGCCAGCGCCGGATAGTCGTCGGTGCGCGGGGTGCCGGGCGGCGGGCCCGGGAGGTTTTCGTAACCGGAAATCAGCTTCTGGTGGATGTCGTTGACCTGGTAGTAGATGCGCCCGGCACTGTCGTAGGCGAAGGTGTCCAGCGCCACGTACGGCACATCGGCACTGAGGCTGCCGTCACGCTGGGACAGGCCGGCGGCGATGGTCCGCGCCGAAGCCAGCAAGGTCCGGTCATAGGCGGTGTCGGCCGCTTCCCGGCCATTCCAGTAGGCGCTCAGGCCGCTGGCGATCATCAGCACCACCAGCAACAGCGCGAGGTTGCCCAGCAACCCCCAGCGCAGACTCCTGGGCTTATGCATCACGGCTTTCCAACAGGTAGCCCAACCCCCTGAACGTGACGATGGCCACTGAGTGCCCGTCGAGTTTCTTGCGCAGGCGGTGCACGTAGATTTCGATGGCGTCGGGGCTGGCCTCCTCGTCGAGACCGAACACCTGGGAGGCCAATTGCTCCTTGCTCATCACCCGCCCAGGACGGGCAATCAGCGCCTCGAGCACGGCCTGCTCGCGGGAGGTCAGGGTCAGCAGTTCGTCACCGAGGCTGAAGCGCCGGGTGTCGAGGTCATACACCAGCCCCCCGCAACGCTGCTGGCGTTCGCCACCCAACACGCTGCGGCGCAGCAGAGCCTTGACCCGCGCTTCAAGCTCGGTCAATTCGAAGGGTTTGGCCAGGTAGTCGTCGGCACCGAGGTTGAGCCCATGGACCCGATCCTTGACGTCGCTGCGGGCGGTCAGCATCAGCACCGGGAGGTTTTTGCCACGGCTGCGCAAGCGCGCCAGTACTTCAAAACCGTCCATGCGCGGCAGGCCCACATCGAGGATCGCCACCGCGTAGTCCTCGCTGCTCAAGGCCAGGTCGGCCGCCACCCCATCGTGCAGCACATCCACGGTCAGCCCTGTGCTCTTGAGCGCCTGGGCGACACTTTCGGCCAGCTGCAGATGGTCTTCGACGAGAAGCACGCGCATGGATCTTTACCTCAGGTGGGGATGGTCGACGCCATTCTTCGGCGCGGAGTTTACAGCCGCATCCGCCGCTGTGAAGCCCGTAACCGGTGAAAGTATTCTGAAAGGTTAGCGAAAGGTTGGCCCGTTAGAGTCCAGCCACGGACAGTTTCGACTGCCGTGTCCTTGAGAGTAGTGAACGAAAAACGCCCCGATGCGTTTTCGCCCCAATAAGAACAATAAATGGAGTGCTTCACGATGCTGTCTACGCAGCCCCAGGCTTACCTGCCTGTTCGTTTTTCCCGCCTTGGTACCACCGCCCTTGCCAGTGCCGCCGCCCTAGCCGGCTTTACGCCTGCCAGTCATGCCGCCTTCTTCGAAGACAGTAGCGCGACCCTGGAAACCCGCAACATGTACTTCAACCGCGACTTTCGCAGTGGCACCAGCGCCCAGCAATCCAAGCGTGACGAGTGGGCCCAGGGCTTCATGCTCAACCTCGAGTCGGGTTACACCGACGGCACCGTCGGGTTCGGGGTCGACGCGCTGGGGATGCTCGGGATCAAGCTCGACTCCAGCCCCGACCGTACCGGTACTGGCCTGTTGCCAACCCATGACGACGGGCGCGCGGCCGACGAATATTCCAAGCTAGGCCTCACCGGCAAGGTGAAGATCTCCGCCACCGAGCTGAAGATCGGCAGCCTGATTCCCGAGTTGCCGATCCTCAAGGCCAACGACGGACGCATCCTGCCCCAGACCTTCGAAGGCGGCCTGCTGACCTCCAGGGAGATCAAGAACCTGACCTTCACCGGCGGGCGCCTGGACAAAGCCAAGGACCGCGACAGCACCAACTTCGAAGACGTCGCCCTGAACAACAAGAACAGCCGTTTCGCCGGCACCGTCGCGGGCAGCCATTTCGATTTCGGCGGCCTGGACTACAAGTTCACCGACAAGATCACCGCCAGCTACCACTTCGCTCAATTGGGTGAGGTCTACAACCAGCACTTCCTCGGTTTGCTGGCATCACAGCCGGCAGGTCCGGGGACGTTCGCCGCCGACCTGCGCCTGGCGGTCAGCGACGATTCCGGTCAGGCCCGCGGCGGCAAGATCGACAACAACTCCCTCAACGGCCTGTTGAGCTACGCCTTGAGCGGGCATAAATTCAGCGCCGGTTACCAGCACATGTCGGGCGACAGCGCCTTCCCCTATGTCGACGGCTCCGATCCCTACCTGGTCAACTTCGTGCAGATCAACGACTTCGCCGGCGCCGAAGAACGCTCCTGGCAGGCCCGTTACGATTACGACTTCGCCAAGCTGGGCGTGCCCGGCCTGAGTTTCATGAGCCGTTACCTGAGCGGTGACAACATCAAGCTCAACAATGGCGAGACCGGCAAGGAATGGGAACGCAACACCGAGATCAAGTACGTGGTGCAAAGCGGCGCCCTCAAGGACGTCGCCCTGCGCCTGCGCAATGCCACCTATCGTTCGAACTATTCGGCCCGCGACGCTGATGAAGTGCGGGTGCTGGTGAGCTACAGCGTTGCCCTCTGGTAATGGACTCAAGCCGCAACCGTGCCACTCCAATAACAACTCCTGTGGAGACGACCGATGAATTTTTCGCTGCGTAACCTTGCTCTCGCCGCCAGTTGCCTACTGGTCACCGCCCCCCTGCTCGCCGCCGACAGCACTGAGCCCAAGCGTCCGGAATGCATTGCCCCGGCGTCGCCCGGCGGTGGTTTCGACCTGACCTGCAAGCTGGTGCAGAGCGCGCTGGTCAACGAAAAGCTGCTGTCCAAGCCGATGCGCGTGACCTACATGCCCGGCGGTGTCGGCGCCGTGGCGTACAACGCGGTGGTCGCCCAGCGCCCCGCCGATGCCGGGACCCTGGTGGCCTGGTCCAGCGGTTCGCTGTTGAACCTGGCCCAGGGCAAGTTCGGCCGTTTTGATGAAAACGCCGTGCGTTGGTTGGCGGCAGTCGGCACCAGCTATGGCGCCATCGCCGTGAAAAACGATTCGCCCTACAAGAACCTCGACGACCTGGTGCAGGCGCTGAAGAAAGACCCGAGCAAAGTGGTAATAGGTTCCGGCGGCACGGTGGGCAGCCAGGATTGGATGCAAACCGCCCTGATCGCCAAGGCTGCCGGGATCAACCCTCGTGACCTGCGGTACGTGGCACTCGAAGGCGGTGGCGAAATTGCCACTGCCCTGCTCGGTGGTCACATCCAGGTCGGCAGTACCGACATCTCCGACTCCATGCCGCACATCCAGAGCGGTGACATGCGCCTGCTCGCCGTGTTCGCCAACGAGCGCCTGGACGAGCCGGAAATGAAGGATATCCCTACCGCCAAGGAGCAAGGCTACGACATCGTCTGGCCGGTGGTGCGCGGCTTCTACCTTGGGCCAAAGGTCAGCGATGCCGAATACGCCTGGTGGAAAAACGCCTTCGACAAACTGCTGGCTTCCGAAGAGTTCGCCAAGCTGCGTGACCAGCGTGAACTGTTCCCGTTCGCCATGACCGGGGTCGAGCTGGACACCTACGTGAAGCAACAGGTAGCGGACTACAAGCTGCTGGCCAAAGAGTTCGGCCTGATCCAGTAATCGCCTCGTTCTCACGGCCACCGCCCTGGCACCAATCGGGGCGTGGCCCAGGAGTTTGTCATGCTGTTACAACGCATTTTTGCTTCGGTGCTGTTGCTGGCCTGTGCCGGCCTGGCGCTGATGGCCTGGCCCTATCAGGCGTCGTTTTCCTACGAACCCGTCGGGCCGCGGGCGTACCCGCTGCTGATGCTCGGACTGATGGGCCTCGCGCTGATCTACATGCTGTTTCGTCCACAGCCGACCCGACACAGTGAAGAAGAACCGCCGCTGGACCGCCAGACGCTGGTCAAGATTGGCACCTGCGTGGCGCTGCTCCTGGTATTTGCCGGCACTTTCGAACCCTTGGGTTTCATCCTCAGCAGCATCCTGATCGGGGTGCCGATGGCGCATCTGTACGGCGGCCGCTGGCTGCCCTCTGCAGTGATCATCAGCTTGATGAGCGTCGGCCTTTATCTGCTTTTCGATAAAGTCATGGACGTTCCCCTGCCCCTCGGCCTGCTCGACGTCCTGGAGAACTGACATGGATACTTTTGGTTATTTGAGCCAGGGGTTCGGCGTCGCGCTGAGCCCGTACAACCTGGTGACCGCACTGTGTGGCACATTGATCGGCACGGTGGTCGGCCTGCTGCCGGGACTGGGGCCGATCAACGGCGTGGCCCTGTTGATTCCCATCGCCTTCGCCCTGGGCCTGCCACCGGAGTCAGCCCTGATTCTGTTGGCCGCGGTCTACCTGGGGTGCGAGTACGGCGGGCGGATCAGCTCGATCCTGCTGAACATTCCCGGCGAAGCCTCCACCGTCATGACCACTCTGGACGGTTACCCGATGGCCCGCAAAGGCCAGGCAGGCGTCGCGTTGTCGCTGTCGGCCTGGAGCTCGTTCATCGGGGCGTTTATCGCCACCTGCGGCATGGTGCTGTTCGCCCCGCTGCTGGCCAAGTGGGCGATTGCCTTTGGCCCGGCGGAATATTTCGTGCTGATGGTGTTCGCCATTGTCTGCCTCGGCGGCATGGCCGGTGACAAACCCCTGAAGACCTTTGTCGCGGCCTTGATCGGCTTGTTTCTGTCGGCGGTCGGGATCGACGCCAATAGCGGCGTGTACCGCTTCACCGGCGACAACATCCACCTGTCCGATGGCATCCAGTTCGTCGTGCTGGTGCTGGGCCTGTTTTCCATCAGCGAGATTCTCCTGTTGCTGGAAAAAACCCACCGTGGCCAGGAAGCGGTGAAAGCCACCGGCCGCATGATGTTCAACTTCAAGGAAGCCGCGTCGGTGTTTACGGTGAACATTCGTTGCGGCCTGCTGGGTTTCATCATGGGGGTCTTGCCAGGCGCCGGGGCGACACTGGCATCAGCCGTCGCCTACATGACCGAAAAACGCATGGCGGGCGCCAGCGGCAGGTTTGGTCAAGGTGACATGCGCGGCCTGGCCGCCCCGGAAACCGCCATTGGCGCGTCGGCCTGCGGCGCCCTGGTGCCAATGCTGACGCTGGGGGTTCCGGGGTCAGGTACCACGGCGGTGATGATCGGCGCCTTGTCGCTGTACAACATCACTCCGGGTCCATTGCTGTTCCAACAGCAACCGGACATCGTCTGGGGCCTGATCGCCTCGTTGTTTATCGCCAACATTATGTTGGTGATCCTCAATATCCCGATGATCCGCCTGTTCACCCGTATCCTCGCGGTACCGAACTGGGCACTGGTGCCGGTGATCGCCATCATCACCGCAATTGGTGTCTACGCCGTGCATGCCACCACCTTCGATCTGTTCTTGATGATCGGCATCGGTATCTTCGGCTACATCCTGCGCAAGCTGGACTTCCCGTTGTCGCCGGTGCTGCTGGGCTTCATCCTCGGCGGCCTGATGGAGCAGAACCTGCGACGCGCGCTATCGATCTCCGATGGTGCACTGGAAATCCTCTGGTCGAGCCCGATCACCTTCGGGGTCTGGGTGCTGACCGCATTGATGTTGCTGCTCCCGCTCCTGCGCATCTGGCGCAAGCGCTCCGTGGCCCGTCGCGCAATTGCCGATGTCTGATCGCCGGTCCTGGAAAACCTGGTGGGGAACACCGCTGGTCGGTCTGCTGGGCGGTTACCTCGCCAGTCAGATCGGCTGGCCGCTGCCGTGGATGGTCGGCTCGTTGCTGGCGATCATCCTGGTACGCTGCTTGACCCCTTGGCAATTGGCCGAGATCCCGGGCGGACGCAAGTGCGGCCAGTGGATCGTCGGCATCGGCATTGGCCTGCACTTCACTCCCGTGGTGATGGAGCAGGTCATGAGTCATTTCGGGCTGATCTTCTTCGGCGCGCTGGTGACCAGTCTTTCGGCCGTGGTCGGGGTCTGGCTGCTGCGGCGCACCGGCGAGGATCGCGCCACCGCATTTTTCTCCAGCATGCCGGGCGGCTCCGGTGAAATGGTCAACCTCGGCGCTCGCAACGGCGCCGTACTGAGCCGAGTAGCGGCCGGGCAAAGCCTGCGGGTGCTGGTGGTGGTGCTGTGTGTGCCAGCCGCCTTCAAGTACCTGCTGGGCGAAGGCGTGCCGGCCTTGCATCCGACCAGCGTCGACTGGCGCTGGCTGGCCCTGCTGTTCCCGGCGGGCGCGCTGTGTGCCTGGCTCTGGCAGCGCTTGCGCCAACCCAATCCGTGGCTGTTCGGTCCCTTGCTGGTGAGTGCCGCCGTGAGTATCAGCCTGGACCTGCACATCGGCCTGCCCGATGGCGGCAGCCAGGTCGGTCAATGGCTGATCGGCAGTGGCCTGGGCTGTCACTTCAACCGGCAGTTCTTCCGCCGCGCGCCCTCCTTCATGGGCCGCACCCTGATCGGCACGGCTCTGACCATGCTGATCGCCACCCTGGCCGCGTTGTGCCTGAGCGCCCTGACCCAGTTGGACCTGCGCTCATTGACCCTGGGCATGATGCCCGGCGGCATCGCTGAAATGAGCCTGACCGCCGAAACCCTGCAACTGTCGGTGCCACTGGTGACCGCGATGCAGGTGATGCGCTTGCTGTTCGTGCTGTTTCTGGCCGAACCGTTGTTCCGGCACTGGGACCGGCAACCGGATTCAGAGCAGTAGACCGTGTCGCGCCCGATCGGGCGCGCGAGGTTATGGCGTCAGACTGGCGGCAATCGCCATTCGATCGGCGTCTCGCCATTCTGCTCAAGGTACTTGTTGGTACGACTGAAGTGCCCACAGCCGAGGAAACCGCGATAGGCAGACAATGGCGAGGGGTGCACCGAGGTCAACACCAGGTGCTTGGTGGCGTCGATCAGTTTCTGTTTGCTCTGCGCATGGGCGCCCCACAGCAGAAACACCAGGTGGGGCTGATGCTCGCTCACCACTTCGATTATCCGGTCAGTAAAGAACTGCCAGCCTTTGCCCGCATGGGCGTTGGCATTGGCCCGCTCCACGGTCATGGTGGTGTTGATCATCAGCACGCCCTGGTCGGCCCAGCTTTGCAGGCAGCCGTGACTGGGGATGTCGATGTTCAGGTCGCGTTTCAATTCCTTATAGATGTTGACCAGCGACGGCGGCGCCGGCACGCCCGGCTGCACCGAGAAACACAGGCCATGGGCCTGGCCCGGGCCGTGGTAGGGGTCCTGGCCGAGGATCACCACCTTGACCTTGTCCAACGGCGTGGAGTTGAGCGCGTTGAAAATCATCGGGCCGGGTGGATAGATCTCCTTGCCTGCCGCACGTTCCTGTTGCAGGAAGTTGCGCAACTCTGCCATGTAGGGCTGGTCGAATTCGGCACGCAGTGCCTCCTTCCAGCTCGGTTCGAGTTTGATACGGTCGTCAGCAGTCATGGTTACATCCGGCAAAAACAATGGGGCGAACCCTAGGAAAGCCCGTCACGCTTGTCAATTGATCTGACGCAGATCCGGCACTTTCCTGCACAACGCTCATAATGAACCCTTGAATCCGCAATCGAGGTCACGATGAATCTGCACTTCGAAGAACTCACCGGCACAGATGGCGCACGCATCGGCATCGCCAGCCTGGATGCCGAAAGCACCCTCAATGCCCTGTCCCTGCCGATGATCCGCGCCCTGACCGAGCAATTGGACAGCTGGGCCAAAGAACCGCAGGTGGTCTGCGTCCTGCTGCGCGGCAACGGCACCAAGGCATTTTGCGCCGGCGGCGAAGTGCGCAGCCTGGCCCAGGCCTGTCGCACCCAACCCGGCGAAGTACCGCCGCTGGCCGCGCAATTTTTCGCTGCGGAATACCGCCTGGATTTCCGCCTGCACACCTACCCCAAGCCGCTGATCTGCTGGGGTCATGGTTATGTGCTCGGCGGTGGCATGGGCTTGTTGCAGGGCGCGAGCACCCGCATCGTCACCCCCAGCAGCCGCCTGGCCATGCCCGAGATCAGTATCGGCCTGTACCCGGATGTCGGCGCCAGTTGGTTCCTCTCGCGCCTGCCCGGCAAGCTGGGGCTGTTCCTTGGTTTGACCGGCGCCCAGATAAACGCCCGCGATGCCCTCGACCTGGATCTGGCTGACCGCTTCCTGCTCGATGAGCAGCAGGAGCAATTGATCGAAGGTCTGCTGCAACTCAATTGGCAGGAGCAGACCGCGATGCAACTCAACAGCCTGTTCAAAGCCCTGCAGCAAGAAGCCATCGAGCAAATGCCCGAGGCGCAATGGTTGCCGCGCCGCCAGCAGATCGACGAGCTGCTGGACGTCAGCGATGTGCGCTGTGCCTGGCGCGCCATCAGCCTATTGCGGGATCACCCTGACCTGCTGCTGGCCCGCGCTGCGAAAAACCTGCACGACGGCTGCCCGTTGACCGCCCATCTGGTCTGGGAGCAGATTCAGCGTGCCCGCCACCTGTCATTGGCCGCAGTGTTCCAGATGGAATACACCCTGAGCCTCAATTGCTGCCGCCATCCGGAGTTCAGCGAGGGCGTCAGGGCGCGCCTGATCGACAAGGACCACAAGCCTCGCTGGCACTGGCCGGACGTCAATACGATCCCCCAGGCGGTGGTCGATGCGCACTTTCACAAGGCCTGGGAAGGCCGGCACCCGCTGGCGGACCTGTCGGACTACTGAATCCCCGGGCACAAAAAAGCGGCGCTGGATGCGCCGCTTGCCGGTTGCCGGATCTAACGGTTGCGCCCGCCGCGCTCACCACGACCATTGTGCTCGCCATGCCGATCACCACGTCGATCGCCGCGCCGGTCAGCGTGATCGCGCCCGCCCCGCCCACCCTGTTCCCAGCGCTGGTTGCTCTGGCCGTAGTTATTGCCCCACCCCTGGTTGCGATGACCGTCCCAGCCATGGCTGGGGGTTGGGCGGTAGGCCCGGGACGGGGCCTGGTAATAACGGGGTGAAGGTTGATAGTAACGCGGCGCCGCCTGGTAATAACGCGCCGAAGGGTAATACCGCGAGGGCTGCGAGTAGTAACTGCGTGGGTAGGAATAATAAGAGCCGCCCCCGTAGTAGACCGGAGCCGGCGAAGAATAGATGTCTGAACGGTAGTAGCTGGAACCTCCGTCGTAATAAGGAACGCACGCGGCAAGACTCAAACTCATCGAAGTAATCAGAACAAGTCGGCGATACATGGCGGCCTCCTGGACCGCTAAAGAGCCACACCAGCGACGCGGGCGGGCATCAGCCAAATAATCTGCCTGACGTGATATCTGACAGCGAATTGGCAATCTGGTGCGCAGCGGCAACAGATTGATACATGTCATTCGTCGACTGGCTTGCCGCGTAACGGCGCAAATGCCCGCGTCATTTCCCCTAAGTCCCACTAGAATGCTCTGACTCAACATCGATCAACGGACTCGTCATGCCGCTTCGCTCTGCGCTGTTTTCGCAACGTTCGTTGGTCCTCACCTTGATCGCCCTGCTGGGTGCCGGCTTCCTGGCCACTTCCCTGCTCAGTTACTACGCCTCGCGCGCCTCGATTCGCGACAGCATCGTCAACACCGAACTGCCGCTGACCTCCGACACCGTCTACTCGGAGATCCAGAAAGACCTGGTCCGGCCAATCCTGATTTCCTCGATGATGTCGCGCGACACCTTCCTGCGTGACTGGGTGGTGGCCGGCGAGCGCGATCCCGGGCAAATGACCCGTTACCTCAACGAGGTCATGACCCACTACGGCGCCTACACCGCCTTCTTCGTCTCCAACAACAGCCTGACCTACTACCAGGCCAAGGGCGTGCTGAAAAAAGTCAGCCTTAGCGAACCGCGCGACACCTGGTACTTCCGCGTCCGCGACATGGCCCCGCCCTACGAGATCAACGTGGACGTGGACATGGCCAACCAGGACAGCCTGACCTTCTTCATCAACTACAAGGTCTACGACTACCAGGACAACTTCATTGGCGCGGCGGGCGTCGGCCTGACCGTCGATGCCGTGATCAAGCTGATCGACACCTACCAGCAGCGTTACCAGCGCAGCGTGTATTTCGTCGACACCGAGGGTCGCATCGTCCTCACCGGTGCCGACGGCGGCCCGCAAGGCGCGCGGGTCGGCACGGCGCTGAGCGAGCTGGACAGCATGCGCGATCTTCTGGCCACGCTGCCCAAACCCCACAGCGGCAGCTACGAATATATGACCCAAGGCCAGGGGCATTTCCTCAACGTACGGTTTATCCCGGAACTGAACTGGTACCTGTTCGTCGACAAACGTGAAGGCAGCGCCCTGCACGAGGTGCGCCAGTCGCTGTACCTGAACCTGCTGATCTGCCTGATCGTCACCCTGAGCGTGCTGGCCCTGCTCCATCGGGTGATCACGCGTTTCCAGGGCCGCATCGAAGCCCAGACCACCCTCGACAGCCTCACCGGCCTGCCCAACCGCCGCGGCTTCGACCTGCTGGCAGCGCAAGCCATGCAGGAAGCCCAGCGCGAACCCAAGCCGCTGACCGCCTTGCTGCTGGACCTGGACCATTTCAAGCGCCTGAACGACAGCCATGGTCACCTCGCCGGCGACCTGGTGCTGGCCGGTTTCGCCCGTGACCTGGAAAGCTGCCTGCGCCAGTCCGACATCGTCTGTCGCTGGGGTGGCGAGGAGTTCATCGTCTTGCTCAAGGACACCGACGCCAGCACCGGCCTGAAGATCGCCGAGAAAATTCGCCAGATGATCGAGCACAAGCACTACCGCTATGAAGGCAAATCCCTGCAAATTACCCTGAGCATCGGCTTGACCACCCTGCAGGCGGATGACACCTTGCACGACCTGCTGTCGCGCGCCGACCAGGCGATGTATCGAGCCAAACAACTTGGCCGCAACCGGACCTGTACCCAGATGCCTCACTCCAGCTATGCATAAACCCGACCTCTGCCCGGCCTGCGGCGCCAGCAACGCTTGCAGCCTGGCCGACCCGCGCACCGCCCAGCACAGTTGCTGGTGCTACACCGTGACCATCGACCCGGCGGTGCTGGCGGCCTTGCCCGCCGAACTGCGCGACCTGTCGTGCCTGTGCCCCGGCTGCGCCCAGGTCGAGGCACAACTGCAGGCAAACGGCGTCTGTGTCGCGTAAGATGCGCGCCCCTTGCCGACCTGCCGACTCCCATGCGCGTTGACCGTTTCCTCAGCAACTTGCCGCGTTTCAACCGCCAACAGGTGCGCCTGGCGCTGGTCGAGCGGCGGATCAAGGTCGACGGGCAGATCGTCAGCGACCCGCACACCGAGGTGCGCGAGTTCAGCCGCGTCGAATGCGACGACGAGGTGCTGCAAGCCGGCAAGGCCGCGCGCTACTTCATGCTGCACAAACCCGCCGGTTGCGTCAGTGCCACCCGTGACCCCGAGCACCCGACCGTCCTCGACCTGATCCATGAACCCGACAAGCTCGACCTGCACATCGCCGGCCGCCTGGATTTCAACACCACCGGTTTGATGCTGATCACCAACGACGGCAGCTGGTCACGCCGCCTGACCCAACCACAGACCAAGCTGGCGAAGATCTACTACGTCGAAACCGAGCAATTGATTACGCCCGAGTACGCCGAAACCTTTGCCCGCGGCCTGTACTTCGCCTTCGAAGACCTCACCACCCAACCCGCCGACCTGCAGTTGCTGGCGCCCCGGGCTGCGCGCCTGGCCATCATCGAGGGCCGCTACCACCAGGTGAAACGGATGTTCGGCCACTTCGACAACAAGGTCATGCGTTTGCATCGCGAACAGATGGGCCCGTTGACGCTGGACAGCCGCTTGAAGCCGGGCGAATACCGCCCACTGAGCGCTGCCGAGATCGCCTTGATCTGATTGCGCGACCGCCGGGCAGACATTGTCGAACAATTCGCCAACGGCACTTGCGCGATAGCCAGCACCCTGCTTGAATCAAACCGTCGGCCGAAATGTGACCGCCAAGTCATACCATACCTCTAAGAAACTTTTTGTCGGTTGAGCGCCTCCCGTCTCCACCTCTCCCGACAGACTGCCCGCCTATAACAACACCCGTCGACCAGACATTAACGGATCGACATGGGCCCTCACCTTCCAGGCGTATGCCTACCTGTCATAAAGCCCGTGCACACTCAGTTGCGCGCCTACACGCTTGCCAGGAGTCTTACGACATGAGGCCAGAAATCGCTGTGCTGGACATACAAGGTCAGTATCGGGTCTACACGGAGTTCTATCGCGCAGATGCCGCAGAGAAGACCATCATTTTGGTCAACGGCTCGATGGCCACCACGGCGTCGTTTGCACAGACCGTGAAAAATCTCCATCCACAGTTCAACGTGGTGCTCTACGACCAACCCTACGCGGGCCGGTCAAAAGCCCACAACCAGCATGAAAAAATGCTCACCAAGGAAGTCGAGGGGCAGATCCTCCTGGAGCTGATCGACCACTTCGCCGCCGAGCACGTGATGTCATTTTCGTGGGGTGGCGCCGCCACGATGATCGCCCTCGCGCATCGCCCGCGACGCATCGAAAAGGCCGTGATCAGCTCGTTCTCGCCAGTGATCAACGAACCGATGCGCGACTACCTGGAGCGGGGTGTCGACTACCTCGGCAACCTTGATCGCGACCGTGTCGGGCACCTGGTCAACGACACCATCGGCAAGCACTTGCCGTCGTTGTTCAAGCGCTTCAACTACCGCCACGTCAGCACCCTGGCCGAACATGAATACGGGCAGATGCACTTTCACATCAGCCACGTGCTCAACAGCGACCGCCTGTGCTACCTCAAGGCCGCCAAGCAGATCGATGTGCCCGTACTGTTCATGAACGGTGAATGGGACGAGTACACCGCCGCCAGCGATGCCCGGTTGTTTGGCAACCACGTGCAACACAGCACCTTCAGCACCATCCAGGCCACCGGGCACTTTCTCGACATGGAGCACAAAGCCGCCTGCAGAGACAGCCGCCAGGTACTGCTGGGCTTCCTGAAACCGGCGCCCCACGAAGGCCGGACGCGTTCCCACGTAACCCAGGACCACCATGCACTGGCCATTTGAAACAGCGTCCTCGCGAGCAGCCTCGCCACCTTAGGTAATCCTCTACCTGTAGGAGCAGGCTTGCCCGCGACAGACCGCGCCTTGCGTGTAAAAAACTACGTAAATGCAGATCCAGCAAAGAAAAACTTCAAATCCGTCGCCACATCTGGTACAAAGTCAGCCGTTCCGAGCGGGTGTCGTATAATGGCATTACTCCAGCTTCCCAAGCTGATAACGAGGGTTCGATTCCCTTCACCCGCTCCACTAATTTCAGTCTTGCGCCAGGTAGCTTCCTGACGGGAGACGACAAAAAACCGGTCCACAGTGACCGGTTTTTTTATGCCTGCAATTCCGTAGGGCCCCGCACAAAAGCGTCCTGCACCATCGCGCAATACTTTCGCCGGTAACGTGCCTTCCCGTTTCAACAGCGGTTCCTACACTGATCTCAACCACTCATCACCTGACCCATGCGAATTGGTGGTTATAGTGTTGATAAGACCAATCCAGTAGGTATAGTAACCACCTACACAGCACAGGGACGTGATGTGAACAGTCGATATTTGATCAGCCAAATCGTTGCAGACGGCTGGTATCTGGTGCGGGTCCGGGGCAGTCACCATCATTTCAAACATCCAACCAAACCTGGATTGGTGACGGTTCCGCACCCGAAGAAGGATCTGCTGACCAAGACGGCAGTGAGCATCCTGCAACAGGCCCTGTTGTCATGAGTTGACGCACTAAAACCAGAGGACAATCAACATGCTTTATCCAATTGCCATTTCAGAAGGCGATGACCAGCACGCCTGGGGCGTGGAAGTGCCGGATATTCCGGGGTGCTTCTCGGCCGGTGATGACCTGGACGACGCCATCGCCATGGCACGTGAAGCCATCGAGGGGCACTTCGAGATCCTGGCCGAGGACGGTTCGGCGATTCCGCCAGCCAACAGGGTGACCCACCATGCGCGCAACCCGCAATATGCCGGCGTGACCTGGGCCTTGGTCGACATCGACGTCAGCAAATACCTGGGCAAGGCGCAGAAACTCAATATCACCCTGCCCGCCTATCTGCTGACTCGCATCGACGAATACGTGCTGCACCACCCGGAAGAAAAAAGCCGCTCCGGCTTTCTGGCCTCGGCGGCGTTGAAGGTATTGCAGCAGGCTTGATCCCCTTAGCGCGTAGCGACGATGAACAGTCGCGGGAACGGCAATAGCACCGAGCCGTCGGCCAGAACCGGGAAGTAGGGTTCGATGGCTTCCAGGTACTGCGCCAGGAATTGGGTTTGCTCCACCTCGTTCAGTGGCTGCAAAAACGGCCGCAGGCCGCTGCCCTTGAACCACTCGACCACCGCCGCCGGGCCGCCCGCCAGCGGGTGATGGTAGGTGGTGCGCCACACATCCACCCGTGCGCTGCAGGTACACAGCATCTGGTAATAGGTATTGGCGTCGTCCAGGGTCGTGCGCTGCCCGGCGACCGGAGCCAGCTTGTCTGCCCAAGGGCCATTGGCCGCGACTTCGCGCATCATCCGATGGGACGGCTGTTCGAGGTTGTCCGGCATCTGGATCGCCAGGCTGCCGCCTACCGTGAGCTTGTCGACCAGCGCGGGCAACAGCGTGGCATGCTCGGGCAACCACTGCAGCACCGCGTTGGCGAAGATCACGTCGAACGGCCCGGGTTCGTTCCAGGCGCCAATATCGCTGGTGTCGAAACGTACGCCCGGCAGGCGTTTGCGGGCGGCGTCGATCATGTCGGCGGAGCTGTCGATACCGCGTACCGCGGCACCTGCAAAACGCTGTACCAGCAACTCGGTGGAGTTGCCTGGGCCGCAGCCGATGTCGATCACCGAACGTGCATCAATCGCGGGGATCGCGGCCAATAAGTCACGCGCCGGGCGGGTGCGCTCATCTTCGAATGCCACATACTGTTGGGCAGACCAGCTCATCGCATACTCCTATAACCAATCAGGATGGGAGCGCCACGCTAGACTGTGCGTTTCGCTCGTGGGGCGCCAGTAAGCGACGAGCTTGGGGACTGCGTCAAGACGCGGTCACGGGTTGAAACATCTGCCCCCTGCCCAGGTTGATCGAGGAGAAGTGTCGATGACTCAGAACATCTACGACGACCCTGGTTTTTTCCAGGGCTACAGCCAGTTGGGGCGCTCCATCGGCGGCCTCGACGCCGCGCCGGAATGGCCCGCGCTGCAAGCCTTGCTGCCGCCCATGGCAAACTTGCAGGTGGTAGACCTCGGCTGCGGCTACGGCTGGTTTTGCCGCTGGGCCAGCGAGCAAGGTGCGCAACAAGTACTGGGACTGGATGTCTCGCATAAGATGCTCGAACGCGCCAGGACAACGACCGATGCTGGCAACATCAGCTACCGCCACGCGGACCTCGAACACCTTGATCTTCCTGCCGACAGTTTCGACCTGGCCTACAGCTCCCTGGCCCTGCACTACATCAAGGACCTGCCCGGCCTGTTCACCCAACTGCACGCCGCGTTGCGGCCCGGCGGGCGTTTGGTATTTTCCATCGAGCACCCGATCTTCATGGCCCCGCGCAACCCCGGCTGGATCATCGACGCCCAAGGCCGCAAGAGCTGGCCGCTGGACAGTTATCAGCGCGAAGGCGAACGGGTGACCCACTGGCTGGCCGACGGCGTGATCAAACAGCACCGCACGCTGGGAACCTTGTTGAACCAATTGATCGCCGCCGGCTTGCGGATCACCCATGTCAATGAATGGGGACCCACTGCGAAACAGGTGGAAGCGCAACCGGCACTCGCCGAAGAACGGGAGCGACCGATGATGTTGCTGGTGGCAGTGGAACGCTGAGGCGTGTGTTCAGGATAAATCGTCGTCCTTGGCATCGCGAAAAAGCGCAACGCCACCCGGCTCTCTTGGGTGGCAGGCATTCCCTCAATGCCTGCACTGACCAACACAGGCGCTTTTTAACTGGCAGTTGAGCCCACGGCGCTGAGGGCTCAACCGTCAGAACTAACGTTACTCGTAGTATCCAACTGTCTTTTTCAGGCGATCTGAATACTCATAGATATCATCGACCGAGTTGATCGGATGCCGCGTTTCGTTTTTCTCTTCGTCGAAGATACCGATGTACTTCTGCGAGCGGTTGAAGTGCAGGCGGCAGATTGGCTTACGGTTATTGTCGTCCAACAGGATGCCGAAGTAGCTCTGTGTATCACGTTGCACAATACGTTTGGCATCAACGACAGATCTCACCACTGCACGGACGATGTGATACCCCTCAAGCTCCTCCAGAGTGGTCAACACCTTGTCATCTGACTCATCGCGATCATCCACAACATCAGGACTTGAGCCTGCCGATGGCAGGGACAGCAGGCTGGGCTGAATAGCCCCACTCATTGCAGACTTGAGTCGATCATTGATTTGATCATTGAGAAATTGCACAACGGCCTTTCTGGTCAACTCCTGGAATTGCTCCCGGACTTTTTGCGTGATCACTCCGTCGTAGACCCGGGAGGCGAACACTTTGACGAAATCGTCGTCGGGTTTACTGACCTGCGCGGCAATGACTTTTTTGATCTGGCTGACGTATTTCAGCTCACCGGCTGCATTGATGATCGAATCTACATCGAATGCTGACTTGGTCAGCTTTGTCAGTTCCGGAACCGAATACTCGTCGATGTCGAGTAGATCGAGTTCCAGGAAGGGTTTTTCATCCATTTTGTTGGGAGCGTCCAAGTCGGTAAAAAACTTATAGACCTGGCCGTTAGTCAGAATCGAAATTCGCGCGCTCGTGACATGAAAATAGCGAAACAGTTGCGATGCATGATTGATGTGCAGAGGCTCGCCGATTTTCTTGCACTCGATGAGGATCTGGACCTCGCCGTCTTTCATGATCGCATAGTCGATTTTCTCCCCCTTCTTTGTGCCAACATCACAAACAAATTCCGGGATCACCTCAGACGGATCAAAAACGTCGTACCCCAGGACAGTGCTGATAAATGGCATGACGAAAGCATTTTTGGTGGCTTCTTCTGTCTGGATGGTGGCGCCTTGCAGCCGGACTTTGGCCGAGAGACTTGAAAGCTTTTCGATAAATTCCATGAGTGACCTCTTCCCCGTTTCAGATCCGTGTTTGTACATGCTGGCAAATTGATTGCCATTGATACTAGTCACAAACCGGCACAAAGAAAGAAGAGCCGCAGGCGATCCCGGCAGGGAATGAACCAGAGTCGGCAAAAGCAATTCCTGCGCACCGTCGCGGTCTGAACTTCAGGTCCATCCCTTAGAAGGTAAACGGCAATGAAATTCGCGAAGGTGTCACAGAAGCTGGCGTTGTGGGCCGGGAGTCCGCGGACGTTCCTGATGGCCATTGTGCTGATTGTTGCCTGGGCGCTGACCGGGCCGCTGTTTGATTTCAACGATACCTGGCAATTGATCGTCAACACCTCGACCACCATCATCACCTTCCTGATGGTGTTCCTGATCCAGAACACGCAGAACCGGGACACCGACATCCTGCACCTGAAGATCGACGAATTGCTGCGGGTGACCAAAGATGCGCAAAACGCCATGCTTGGCCTCGAAGCACTCGATCTCAAGCAACTCGAAGCGCTGAGAAAGCAGTACCGCAACCTAGGTGAGGGTGAGTCGATTGTGCTAGAGGGTACACCTGCTGCCGACGGGCAGCAGCAGGACTTGAATCAATGCTGAAGCCGGTCAACGACTGGCTTGCAGGGCCCTGGCCATTTGCAGGTGTTGTTCGAGCTTGGGCAGGGTCTCTTCGGCGAATGCCTTGAGCTCGGGCACGTCGGTGGTCCGGGCCTCCTGCTGCAATTGCTCGATGGCCTGCTCGGTGGTTTTTACCTGGCTGGCGGCATAGGCCGAGTCGAAGGACTCGCCATCCGCGACGGCGGGTATCAGGGTCTTGGCCTTGTTCATCACCTCTTCCCGAGGGGCGACGGGCAGGTCGAGCTTCTTGGCGATTTTCGCCAGGTGCTGGTTGGCCGTGGTGCGGTCGTTGATCACCACGATGGTGTAGTCCTTGACCGCCTTGGACTCGGTCTTCTGGTGTGCCAGGCGGCTGGCTTCGATGTCCGCCATGCCTTTGGCCGAGGCGTCGTTGATGAAGTCGGCCGGCGACTGGGCAAAAGCGCTGCTGGCGCCAAGGCTCAGCAACACGGCAAAGCTGATGGTCGATAATCGGCTGGCCACAGGTTTCATGGTCGCGCCCTCCTTGAACAGACAAATGAATGCAACGGTACGTCCCGCCTGTCATTCGAAGGCCAAAGCGCGCAAAGGTTTAAAAAAGCTGTCCAAACATCGACGAGTGGTGCCCCGGCTCACGCCCGGTCCAGGCGTCCACTCAGGCGCTTGGCGGCATACATGGCTTCATCGGCGTGCTTGAACAGCTGCTTTTCCTCGAGGCCGTGCTCCGGGTACAAGGCCACGCCAATGCTCGGCAGAATGCTCAGGTTGTGGCTGTCCAGCCGGATGGGCTGGCCCAGCACCTGGCGAATTTTCAGTGCCACCCGCGCCGCGTCTTCTGCGGCCTGGATACTGTCGAGCAATACCACAAACTCATCGCCACCAATCCGCGCGACGGTATCGCTCTCGCGCACGCAACCTTGCAGCCGATTGGCCACGGCTTGCAGCAGCATGTCGCCGATGCCGTGGCCGTAGGTATCGTTGACCTGCTTGAAATGGTCCAGGTCCACGTACAGCAGGGCCATGCGCCCGTTGTCCCGGCGGGCCTTGAGCAAGGCCGCGCTCAGGCGCTCGCGGAGTAATTCGCGATTGGGCAGGCGAGTCAGGTAGTCATGCTGCGCCATGTACTGCAGGCGACTGTGCAATTGCCGGCGCTCGATCGCTGCCGCCACTTGGGCGCAGACGTATTGCAGCAGCTCCTTGTCGCGTTCGGTGTAGCGCTCGCCGCCAGGCATGCTCTTGACGATCAGCGCCCCGATGGTGCCCCGTTGCGAATTGAGCGGCACCCCCAGCCAGCAAGGGCAATCCTGCGCGTCGATCAGCCCGGCCAGTCCCGGCAAGGCAAACGGCTGGTCGGGGGTCAGCAGCACCGGCTGCCCGCTACGGACCACTTCGGCACACAGCCGGCCAGTCACGCTGAACTCGGGATCACGCTCGTGATCGTCGACGTGGTACGGGAAGTTCAATTGCTCGCAGTGCTCATCGTACAGCGCCACCGAGAAATTCAGCGCCGGCAGCCATTCACCGATCAGTTGGTGAATGCGCTTGAACAAGGCCAGCAGATCCTCGGCGGCATGGGCCGCTTCAGAAATCGCGTAGAGCGCAGCCTGGCGCGATTCGGCCTGTTTGCGTTCGGTGATGTCGCGGGCCACGGCGATGCGCAGCTGGTCGACCTCGGACCAGCGCGCCGACCAGAGGATATGCACCACCTGGCCATCCTTGCGCAGGTAGCGATTCTCGAAGTTCGGGTTGGGTTTGCCGCGCATGATTTCCCGGGCGGCGTCCAGGGTCCGCTCGCGATCGGCCGGGTGCACCATTTCGATCATCGGCTGGCCAATCAGCTCATCCGGGGTGTAGCCGAACACTTGTTCGCAGGACGCGCTGACAAACACGAACCGTCCCTGTCCGTCGACGGCACAGACGACGTCGAGCAGCAGATCGATGTAGCTGGCCAATGGCGCGGAGTTTGCAGTGCTCATCGTGAATGGATACTGTCAAAAAATACCGCCGTGAGTAGCTATCCATGGACCTGGCCTGCGCGCTACACCGCGCTGGCCGCAAGCCGCTGCCGCAGCCCTGCAAGCAGCCTCAACTCTTGTTGGCCAGCAACCCCGGCACCGCGTGCAGCAAGGCATTGATGGCGAAACCGATGAACATTACCCCGCAAATCCGGGTAATAGCCAGCTCATGGCGCTGATACAACGTGCGTACCCGACGAGCGCCCACAATGCCAATCAGAATAGCGTATGCCAAAACGCCACCAAGGAAGCTCAGAAAGATCAACCAGGGCAGCATCGACCACTGCAGCAACTCGGCGCGACTGGACAACAGGGCGGTAAAGGTCGCCACTGCCACCGGATAAGCCTTGGGGTTGGTCAGGCCAAACATGATCCCGTGCCAGAACGGTTGCCGCGCCGCGCCCTGAGGTGCGTCGCCGCTGCTGCGACGGCTGCGGATCGCCCGCATGCCCAGCCAGAACAGGTACAGGCCGCTGAGCACGCCGAGCACATCAAAGGCACTGCTGCCAATTTCCCGCGCGCCGACGATGGCAATCAATGCGGTGCTGCACCAGACCACATCCCCTAACAGGTGCCCACACAGAAAACCCGCCCCGGCCCGCCGCCCGCGGGCTGCGCCAATGCCAAACACCGCGAGCACGCCCGGGCCCGGGGTGATGCCGTAGATAAAACCGGAGGCAAGGACGGCCAGCAATAAAGATGAGGTCATGCGGTAAAGCTCCATGTCGGGCTGCCAGGCCCTATCGTCAGACTGCGGTGGGCTTTTGTATCACAAGGTTTTGCGATGACTGTAACCATAAATGTGCAGAGCCGCATGACTGCAGGTCATGCCTGGCGTTGGCCCGGCTTACACGCCCTGCAGCTCTTTGGGCACCACGTACTGGCGCCCGTCGTAACGCAAAGTCGTCGACACCGTATTGCCCACGACGTCCTTGGACTGGCAATCATCTTTGCCCACGCTGCTCTGCGTGTCGGTGGTCACCGATCTGACAATCAGGTCGGCGAAGCCGTGGCTGCTGGTCTTGGCCAGGTCCAGGGTGCGTTTGGTGTGGCTGAATTCGCCGGTGCAGTTGGTATCCCATTCACCATTGCTGGATTCGATCACCAACTGCTCGAGCACCGGACGCAAGGTGTTGCCTTCGCGCACGTACAGCGACAGCACCGCCTGTTCGAACGGATTGGCTCGCGATGAACCGGTGAAGCCGGCACGTACGCCGAATGCGCGCAGGTCGGAGGTGAGTTTGTAGCGGGCGGTGTCGATGCTCAGGCCATCGAAGCGCACGGCGTCGGAGCTGTACACCGAGGCCTGGGCGTAACGGGCCAGGGGCTTGCCATCGATGTTGGAGACCACCGCCAGTTTCAGGTCGTACATGCCGGTGCCATCGGGGGCATCGCTCAAGGTCGGGTCCGGCTCGATCTGCGACAGCGCGGTAATGGTCTGGCCATCGTAGGCCGGCCAGTCCTTGCACACCGAGTACCCCGGCACGCCCTCGGGCAGCGGCGGCTGTGCGCACGCGCCATAGGCCTGGGTCGCGCCCAGCGCGCCACTCATTGCCACACATCCCAGCCAGCGGTATTTCAAGGTCATTCCGTGTTCCTTGTGTCCATCGAAGTGAAAAACTCAGCCGTGCACTATCGCCTGAGCGATCTGCCGATTCAACCAGTTCAACGCCTGGTCACCGCCCCGACGCACATGCCAGGCCAGGACGAAGTTGAACGAGGGGATGGGAAATGGCGGTGGCACAACGCTTAACTGCGGTTGATCGACACCCTGCAAGCCGCGGGCCGCCACGGTGAGAATCAGGTCGGTACCGGCGATCAACTGCGGGGCCACGCTCCAGTGCGGCAGGCTGACTGCCACGTGGCGACGCTGGCCAATGGCGGTCAGCGCCCGCTCGATCTCCGGGGTGCCGCTGCCGCGCATCTCCAGCAATACGTGGGGCCGGGCCAGGTAAGTCGGCAAATCCAGCACGCCACTGGCCGGCAAACGCCGGGCGTCCACCAGGCACACGAACTGCTCTTCGAACAGCGGCGTGCAGCGCAGCTCATGGGGCAGTTCGGGAAAGACCCCGGCCGCCAGGTCGATGTCGCCGTTGAGCACGCCTTCCAGCATGCCTTCGCGGCTCGCGTGGCTGATCTGCAGGTCGATCCCCGGCGCCTCCTGGCGCAAGCGCGCGATCAAGCCGGGCAAGACAATCGCCGCGCCATAGTCGGACATCGCCAGGCGGAACCGGCGCTTGGCCGAGGCTGGGTCAAAGGTATTGGGCGCCAGCAAGGCCTGGACACTGGCCAGTGCTTCAGTCAGGGGCGCCATCAGTTCCTGCGCGCGCGCAGTGGCGACCAGGCCGGCACCGGCGCGCACCAGCAGCGGATCGCCGAGCATCTCGCGCAGGCGCGCCAGGGCATGGCTGACAGCCGGTTGGCTGAGGTGCAGGCGCTCGGCCGCACGGGTCACGTGCTGCTCGCTGAGCAAGGCGTCGAGGACCACCAGCAGGTTCAAATCGATACGGCGTAGATCATTCATCTGATGCATGTTCTGGATGATTAATCGGAATTTCAATCTGCGCGACGAATGACCTAGAGTCCAGTAAAACCTCTTGGAGAGAGACTTATGAGTACCTTGCAGTGGGCCGGTTTGTCGGTGCTGGCCGTAGTCGCCGGCGCCGTGGTGCCCTTTCAGAGCGCAATCAACGCCAACCTGAGTCGCGGCCTCGGTCACCCGTTATGGGCCACCCTCGCCTCGCTGCTGGTGAGTGTGCTGGTATTGCTGCCTGTGGTTATCAGCCTGCGCCTGCCATTGCCGTCGCTGGGGTTAATCAGCAAGGCGCCGCTGTGGATGTGGGCCGGGGGCGCCTTTGGCGTGTGTTTTATCGCCCTGGCCCTGATGCTGCTGCCCAAGCTCGGGGCCTCAGGCTTTATCGCCCTGGCCCTGGCCGGGCAGGTAGTGGCATCGCTGGTGCTCGACCACTTCGGGCTGTTCGGGCTGGTGGAGCGGCACCTGACGTTACCGCGCCTGCTCGGTGCCGTGCTGTTGATCGCCGGGGTCGCGTTGATTCAATTCAGCGCCACCCCGGGCCGGTCCCTGGTGACTTCCGGCTAAGGGCGCGCGGGATCAGAACGCGTTACGAAAGATCTCCTCGATCTGCTGCTGGTCTGCCGCCCGCGGGTTGGTCAGGCCACAGGCATCCTTGAGGGCGTTGGCGGC
Organism: Pseudomonas sp. S04; assembly: GCF_009834545.1. Taxonomy (NCBI): domain Bacteria; kingdom Pseudomonadati; phylum Pseudomonadota; class Gammaproteobacteria; order Pseudomonadales; family Pseudomonadaceae; genus Pseudomonas; species Pseudomonas sp. S04. The sequence goes on along the minus strand of NZ_CP019427.1, from coordinate 1,403,736 downwards.
GAGGATCGGGATGTCCTGCAGCTTGGCTCCGAGGTCACGCAAACCGGCGGGAATTTCCACGTCCGCGGCCAGCGTGCGGATCGCCGCGATCGCCGCTTCGGCCCCCTCCTCCGGGCTGCACCCCTGGATGTCCACGCCCAGCGCCTGCGCCACTACCGTCAGGCGTTCGGCACAAACCTTGGCGTTGAAGCTTTGCACATGGGGCAGCAGCACCGCATTGCACACGCCGTGGGGCAAGTCGTAGAAACCACCCAACTGATGCGCCATGGCATGCACAAACCCCAGGGACGCGTTGTTGAACGCCATGCCGGCCAGGAACTGCGCATAGGCCATGTTTTCCCGGGCCAGCAGGTCACTGCCATCACGCACCGCCACGCGCAGGTTGAGGCTGATCAGTTCGATGGCTTTCAGGGCGCAGGCGTCGGTGATCGGGTTGGCAGCGGTGGAGACGTAGGCCTCGATTGCATGCGTCAGCGCATCCATGCCGGTGGCGGCGGTCAGCGACTTGGGCATGGCCACCATCAAGGCCGGATCGTTGACCGACAACAGCGGCGTGACGTTACGGTCGACAATGGCCATTTTCACGTGCCGCGCTTCGTCGGTAATGATGCAGAAGCGGGTCATTTCGCTGGCAGTACCGGCCGTGGTGTTGATCGCAATCAGCGGCAGTTGCGGCTTGGGCGACTGATCGACGCCTTCGTAGTCGCCAATCTGCCCGCCATTGGTGGCGCACAGGGCGATGCCCTTGGCGCAGTCATGGGGCGAACCACCGCCCAGGGACACCACAAAATCACACCCGCTGCGCTGCAACAGCACCAGGCCGGCCTGTACGTTGGCGATGCTGGGGTTGGGCTTGGCCCCGTCGAAAATCACCGACTCGATGTCCTGCAGCGCCAGTTTTTCCGCGATCATTGCCGCCACGCCGGCCTTGGCCAACCCGCTGTCCGTGACAATCAACGCCTTGGCAAAGCCGTATTTGCCGATGGCGTCCATGGCTTCGTCGAGACAGCCGATGCCCATGATGTTGACGGCAGGAATGAAGAATGTGCTGGTCATGGCGAGTCCTCTGCAATGGGGCCGAACCGACCCTTGGCGTCGGCGGATAACCCAAGGATCACCCCATCGCGCCGCGTGCATCTTGATCTGGCTCAACAGCCGGTCGTGATAAAGTCTGCGCCCTGTACCCCACCTGCTTGAGATGACTGACGCAATGAGCGATTTCCAGGATGTTGATGCCCACTTAGAAGACTGGAACGCGTTGCGCGCAACCACCCCGTTCAGCGCCCTGCTGGTGGGTAACGGCGCCAGCCGCGCGGTGTGGGATGACTTTGGCTACGACTCGCTGTTCGAGAACGCCCGCAGTGTCGAAGAAAAACCCTTAAGCCAGTCCGAGCTGAGCGTGTTCGACGCCCTGCACACCCGCAGTTTCGAGCAGGTGCTCAGCGCCCTGAAAACCACCAGCCGGGTCAACAAGGCCTTGGCGGTAAGCTCGGCGGCACCGCGCAATCGCTACTATGCGATCAAGGAAGCGTTGATCAACACCGTACACGCGGTGCACATCCCCTGGCGCCTGGTGCAAGCCACCAGCCTGGCGAGCATCAGCCAGGAGCTGGGCCGTTATCGGACGGTCTTCACCAGTAACTACGACCTGCTCAACTACTGGGCGGTCCAGCACCAGGGCACGGCCATCGACGACCTGTTCCAGGGCAGCGAACCGCGCTTCGAGCTGAGCGCCAGCGCCACCGACAAAACCCGCCTGCTGTACCTGCACGGTGGCCTGCACCTGGTGCGCAACCAGGACGGCACCGCCCGTAAGCTGACCTCCACCGAGGGCACGCTGCTGGGCAGTTTTGCCATCAACAACACGCTCAAGACCCTGGACGACGTGCCGTTGTTCGTCAACGAAGGCAGCAGCGAAGACAAGCTCAAGACCATCCGCAGCTCGGACTACCTGTCGTTCTGCTACGACCAGTTGCTGCAGCAACACGACGCCTTGTGCATCTTCGGCCACAGCCTCGGCAAGCAGGATGCGCACCTGGTCCATGCACTGTGCCAGGCCAAGCCAAAAACCCTGGCGATCTCGATTTATCCGCGCAGTGCGGCGTTCATCCAGAGCCAGAAGCGCCACTACGCAAAGCTGTTTGCAGACACCGGGGTGGCACTGCGCTTTTTTGATTCCAAGACCCATGCCCTGGGCAGTTCGAGTCTTTCGGTGCCGGTCGAGGTCTAGGCCTGGGCTGAAAGCATCGCGAGCTGGCTCGCTCCCACAGGGGCGGTTTCGCTAGACCTTGCTCACGATGCTCTGGCGCCGACTCATTCCTCGCTGCTGTGTACCACCACCAGCAACTGCGCCTGCACCTCGCCCACCGAGCGCAGGCGATGGGGTTTCTGGGCGTTGAAGTGCAGCGCATCCCCGCGATCGAGGATCACCCGCTCGTTCATGAAATCGACCTCGACCTGGCCTTCGTGGACGAACAGGAATTCCTCCCCCAGGTGCTCCTTGAAGGTCTTGTCGCTGAACTCCCTGGGCGGGTAAATGATGAACGGCAGCAGGCTGCGCTCGCTGACCTGATGAGCCAACACCGCGTAGCCGGGGGCCTGGTCGTTGGCGGCCAGCGACTGGCGCTCGTGGGCGCGCACCAAGCTATAGCTGTCCAGGCTGATAGCGTCCTCGGCAAACAGCTCCTCGACCTTGACGTTCAGCGCCTTGGCCAGTTTCAGCGCGGCCGCGATCGACGGCGTGTTGAGGCCACGCTCGACTTTCGACAGATAGCTCTTGGTCATGCCGGATTTCTCGGCCAGCGCCTCAAGCGTCACACCAAGTTTTTTTCGCAGTAATTTCAAACGGATAGACATGTGCAGCGGTTAATCCATCAAGGAGGCAACGATTAGTCCTTGCCAATGACACAAAGTGTCATATAGGCTCTTATGTGTCATGTGATTACCCCCGACGACCTTGCGAGCAGCGGGAGAACCACATCCGACGTCCATTGAGCTTTACAGGGACACCGATATGGCCAAGACATTAGCACTACCCAAAGACCAACTCATCAAGCAGGCGCTGACGCAGATGCAAAGCAGCCTGGCGGATAATACGTGGACTGACCGGCAAAAGCTGGCACTGACCTGCCGCATCCTGTTCGAGAACGGCCACGATTCCGGCCTGGCGGGGCAAATCACCGCCCGCGGCCCGCAGCCGGGCACCTATTACACCCAGCAACTGGGCCTGGGTTTCGACGAAATCACCGCGAGCAATCTGCTGCTGGTCAACGAAGACCTGGAAGTCCTGGAAGGCCACGGCATGGCCAATCCGGCCAATCGTTTCCACAGTTGGGTATACCGTGCCCGGGCGGATGTGAACTGCATCATCCACACCCACCCGACTCACGTCGCGGCCCTGTCGATGCTCGAGGTGCCGTTGGAAATTTCCCACATGGACCTCTGCCCGCTGTACGAAGACTGCGCGTTTCTCGAAGCCTGGCCGGGGGTACCGGTGGGTAACGAAGAAGGCGAAATCATCGCCGGGGCCCTGGGCGACAAGCGCGCCATCCTGCTGTCCCACCACGGCCAGTTGTCGACCGGGCGCAACATCGAGGAAGCCTGCGTGATCGCTCAATTGATCGAACGTGCGGCCAAACTGCAGTTGCTGGCGATGGCCGCCGGCACCCTCAAGCCAATCCTGCCGGCACTCGGCCGCGAGGCCCATGACTGGATCTCCAAACCCAAGCGCCACGGCGCTGCGTTCAACTACTACGCTCGGCAGAACCTGCGCCAACACGCCGATTGCCTGAACTGAAGCGACTTTTTTGCCTAATTGGAGAGACAGCATGTCCAGCCCGAACATTCACGGCATCATCGGCTACACCATCACCCCCTTCACCGCCAACGGCGAAGCGGTCGACCTGCCTGCCCTGGGGCGTTCCATCGACCGCCTGATCGACGGCGGTGTCCACGCGATCGCCCCGCTCGGCAGCACCGGGGAAGGTGCTTACCTGAGCGACGCAGAGTGGGATCAGGTCAGTGAGTTCAGCATCCAGCATGTCGCCAAGCGCGTGCCGACCGTGGTCAGCGTCTCCGACCTGACCACCGCCAAGGCCGTGCGCCGCGCGCGGTTTGCCGAGGCCCATGGCGCCGACGTGGTGATGGTGCTGCCGGCGTCGTACTGGAAACTCAGCGAAGCGGAAATCCTTGCCCACTACCGCGCCATTGGCGACAGCATCGGCGTGCCGATCATGCTCTACAACAACCCGGCCACCAGCGGCACCGACATGTCCGTGGAGTTGATCCTGCGGATCTTCCATGCCGTGGCCAACGTGACCATGGTCAAGGAAAGCACCGGCGATATTCAGCGCATGCACAAGCTGCAAATACTGGGTGAAGGCCAGGTGCCGTTCTACAACGGTTGCAATCCGCTGGCGCTGGAGGCGTTTGCCGCCGGAGCCAAAGGCTGGTGCACGGCAGCGCCAAACCTGATCCCGCAACTCAACGGCGCGCTGTATCAGGCGGTGCTGGCCAATGACCTGGACCAGGCGCGGCAATTGTTCTATCGCCAACTGCCACTGCTGGACTTCATCCTCAAGGGCGGACTGCCGGCGACCATCAAGGCCGGCCTGCGCATGACCGGCCTGGAAGCGGGCGACCCGCGCCTGCCGGTGTTCCCATTGGCTGAGGCGGGGTGCAGTCAGTTGCAGGGGTTGATCGATACGCTGCGCTGACAGTGCGCAAATGTGTAGGCGCTGGCTTGCCAGCGCCTACACAGGTTTCACAGTACCGGCAGGGTCTTGTCCTTGATGACCGTGGTCGGGCCATTGGTCTTGACGCTGGCGATGCCCTTGTCCCGCGCCGCCTCCGAGGAATAGGCCTCGCTGCTGCCGATGACCTGATGGTTGGCAGCCTTGAGGTTGAAGTAAGGATGGCCGTCCTTGGTGGACTTTTTCTCGTAGCGTTCATCCAGCGGGCTATTGCTCTGGACCGAGGCAATGCCACCCTCGGCGGCCGCCCGGGTGGTGTACAGCTCGCTGGTGAGAATGGTTTCGGCGTTGGCCGCTTTCAGCACAAAGCGGAACTGGCCATTGCTGCTTTTACTCAATTCGTACCATCCAGACATGCTCGTGCTCCTTGGCGATTAAAAGATTACGCGCTTCAGAGTAAAGACCACGCCGCCCTACTTCACCACCGCGCGTACCACCGATAACTCCGGCGAGCCGCTGCGCCGCTGACTCAAATAACGGGTGCAACTGACCCGCAGGAACGAGGCGAAGTTCACCACTTCGCCGCGGTAATCCATCACTTCTTCATAGAGCTTGGCGATCAACTGGTTGGTGGTCATGCCGTCGACCTCGGCGATTTCGCTGAGGATGTCCCAGAACTGATTCTCCAGGCGCAGGGTCGTGACCACCCCACAGATGCGCAGCGAGCGCGAGCGTGACTCGTACAAAATCGGGTCGGCTTTGACGTACAGCTCGCACATGGACAAGCCTCCGTTTACAAGGTGATGGTCGTGCCCAGCAGGCCAAGGAAACCGGCCAGCCAGCTTGGGTGTGCCGGCCAGGCGGGCGCCGTGGCCAGATTGCCTTGAACGTGGCCCTGCGTCACGGGGATATCGATGAACGTGCCACCGGCCAGCCGCACTTCCGGGGCGCAAGCCGGGTAGGCGCTGCATTCACGCCCTTCGAGGATGCCCGCCGCCGCCAGCAACTGCGCGCCATGGCAGACTGCGGCAATCGGCTTGCCGGCCTGGTCGAAGTCGCGTACCAACTGCAGGACTTTTTCATTCAGGCGCAGGTACTCCGGCGCACGTCCGCCTGGAACCAGCAGAGCGTCGTAGTCGGCGGCCTCGACCTGGGCGAAGTCGAAGTTCAGGGCGAACAGGTGACCGGGTTTTTCGCTGTAGGTCTGGTCGCCTTCGAAGTCATGAATCGCCGTGCGCACGGTCTGCCCGGCGGTCTTGTCGGGGCACACCGCATGCACCGTGTGGCCGACCATCAGCAAGGCCTGGAACGGCACCATCACTTCGTAGTCTTCGACGTAATCGCCAACCAGCATCAGGATCTTTTTCGCAGCCATGGGGAGGACTCCTCTGGGTACAACGTGGGCAGAAAGGAGCATTCAAGGTAGTCCTAATCCTTGGGGCCGGGTAACAACCCGCTACTACGCAGCATGCAACTGTACGGATAAGTCCGTGCCTAGCTGTAACAGCGCAATCGGCCGGCGTTGTGGCTAGATGAAGTCACTTCCCGCCACCTTCGACCCTGGTTGCCGTTATGTCCTCGCGCGAAAACACTGGCATGGCCCTGGGCCTGCTGGGCGTCATCATCTTCAGCCTGACCCTGCCTTTCACCCGGATCGTGGTGCAAGAGCTGCACCCCTTGCTCAACGGCCTGGGCCGTGCCCTGTTCGCGGCCATTCCAGCCGCGGCGCTGCTGCTCTGGCGTCGAGAGCGCTGGCCAACCTGGCAGCAAGTCAAGGGCCTGAGCCTGGTGATCGCCGGGGTTATCCTCGGTTTTCCGGTGCTCTCGGCCTGGGCCATGCAAACCTTGCCGGCGTCCCACGGAGCGCTGGTCAATGGCCTGCAACCGCTGTGCGTGGCGCTGTACGCGGCGTGGTTGTCCCACGAGCGACCCTCCAAAGCCTTCTGGGCTTGCGCCGCCCTGGGCAGTGCGCTGGTGCTGGGCTACGCGCTGATCAGCGGCGCAGGCAGTATTCAGGCGGGCGACTTGCTGATGCTCGGGGCCATTGCGGTGGGCGGCCTGGGGTACGCCGAGGGCGGCCGACTGGCCAAGGAGATGGGTGGCTGGCAGGTGATCTGCTGGGCCCTGGTGCTGTCGACGCCGCTGTTGATCGGTCCGGTGCTGTACCTGGCCTTGCAGCATCAAGGCGCGATCAGCGCCAAGACTTGGTGGGCCTTTGGCTACGTCTCGCTGTTCTCGCAGTTCCTGGGCTTTTTTGCCTGGTACGCCGGATTGGCCATGGGCGGGATTGCCCGGGTCAGTCAGATCCAGTTGCTGCAGATCTTCTTCACCATCGCCTTTTCAGCGCTGTTTTTTGGTGAGCACATCGAGCCCATTACCTGGCTGTTTGCCGCCGGGGTGATCGTCACGGTGATGCTGGGCCGCAAGACCGCGATCACAGGTAACCATCAGCCCGCAGCAAGGTTTCCAGGCAATGTTCGCTGATGTGGTAGAACGCCTTGAGTTCCTCGATCTTTTGCAGCAGCTGGGCCGGGTCCACCGGTTCGGCGCGCTTGACCGCGAGGATCATCTTGTTCTTGTTGGTGTGGTCCAGTGAGATGAATTCGAACACCTTGGTCTCATAGCCGCAGGCTTCGAGGAACAACGCGCGCAAGCTGTCGGTGACCATTTCCGCCTGCTGGCCCAGGTGCAGGCCATATTGCAGCATCGGCTTGAGCAGCGCCGGGCTCTGGATCTGCAGGCGAATCTGTTTGTGGCAGCACGGCGAGCACATGATGATCGACGCCCCGGAACGGATGCCGGTGTGAATCGCGTAGTCGGTGGCGATGTCGCAGGCATGCAGGGCAATCATCACGTCCAGCTCACTCGGCGCCACACTGCGCACGTCGCCGCACTTGAACACCAACCCCGGGTGCTGCAGCTTGGCCGCCGCGGCGTTGCACAGGTTGACCATTTCCTCGCGCAGCTCGACACCGGTGACTTCGCCCTCGGCCTTGAGGGTGTTGCGCAGGTAATCGTGAATGGCAAACGTCAGGTAGCCCTTGCCCGAACCGAAATCCGCCACGCGTACCGGCTTGTCCAGCGCCAGTGGCGAGGAGGTCAGGGCATGGCTGAAGACCTCGATGAACTTGTTGATCTGCTTCCACTTGCGCGACATCGCCGGAATCAGCTCGTGCCTGGCATTGGTCACGCCCAGATCGGCGAGAAACGGTCGGCTCAAGTCGAGGAAGCGCTGTTTCTCGCGGTTGTGTTCGGTGGACGGGGCCTCGCGCAATTGCTGCGGTTTGCTCTTGAACAGCGAACTTTTGTTCTTCTTGCTGTATTCCAGCTGGGCTTCGTCGGTCACCGAGAGCAAGTGCGCATTCTTGAACGACACCGGCAACAGCTCGGCAATCGCCGCCACGCCATCGGCCAGGGAGAAGTTCTTGGTGATGTCGCGAGTCTTGTAGCGGTAGACGAAGGACAGGCAGGGCTGATCCTTGACTGTCGTCGGCTTGATGATCAGCCGTTGCAGGTCCGCTTCACCGCCGACGTACTTGGCCAGCACCAGCTTGATAAAGGCGTTTTGCTCAAGGCTGGCAGTCAGCAGCTCAAGAAACTGTGCATGGTGATCCGGCGCGGGACTGACAGGTTTAGCGGTGACAGACATGAACAAAAACGCCTCGGGCAGGGAATGCCCGGCATTTTAGGGGGGATGGGGCTTGAGGGCACGGAGTTATTTGCTCAACGGTCGTTATAGCCGCTGTCGAACGCCAGCGGCTATGGATGCTTCATCTAATCGAGGACCACCAACCGATTCGGTAACTCATTACGGGTTTGCGTCAGCGGCACATGCACCTTGAGCAACTCCCCGCAGGCTTCAATGCAGGCAATAAACCCGGCCAATGTCTGCCCCTGTTTCACCTGCTGGGTGAAGGCCTTGACGATGGCATCCCAACAGCTGTCATCCAGGCGCTTGGAGATGCCGTCGTCCACCAGGATTTCTACGTAACGCTCCGCTTCACTGACAAAAATCAGCACTCCGGTACTGCCCACCGTGTGGTGCAGGTTCTGCTCCAGGAACTGCCGACGCGCCAGATTCGACGCTCGCCAGTGCCGCACGGAACGCGGAATCAGCCGGGTGGTGATTTTCGGCAGGCGAAACAGCAAGCACAACACAATGAAGGTCGCCCACTGCGCCAGCAGCAAGGTGTACATGCTCATCCAGCCGAACAGGTAATGAATGATCCCCGGCACCACCAACGCCAACAGGCTGGCCCACAGCAAAGGAATGTAGGCGTAGTCGTCGGCCCGGGCCGCCAGCACGGTCACCAGCTCCGCGTCGGTCTGTTGCTCGACCTTGGCGATCGCTTCGGCGACCTGGCGTTGTTCGTGTTCGCTCAGTAATGCCATGGTTGCAGATGCTCTTTAGTTATTGTCATTACCAGCCGCCCGAGGCCCCGCCGCCGCCGAAACCACCACCGCCACCTCTGAAGCCACCGCCACCGCCGCCTCCGCCGCCGCCACGTCCACTGCTGCTGAGAATGGCCAGAAGAATCGCGCCCACCGGTAACCCCATGCGATTGCACAACCACAACACGATCAGCAGCAGCACGAACATGCCGATGGAGAACGCCGGATTATCCTTGGCGAAATTGGCGTCCGCCACATGGGCCGGTACAGCCAGCGGGTCACCGCCCACCACCTGCAACATCGCCGCGACACCGTCGCTGATGCCTTTGCTGTAGTTGCCGGTCTTGAATGCCGGCGCGATCACCTGGTTGATGATCACCCAGGACTGCGCATCGGTCAGCACGCCTTCCAGGCCATAGCCGACTTCGATGCGTAATTTGCGCTCATCCCGGGCGACGATCAGCAGCGCGCCATTGTCCTTGCCCTTCTGGCCGATACCCCAGTGGCGGCCCAATTGATAACCGTAGTCCTCGATGGGCAGGCCTTGCAGGTCAGGTACGGTGACCACCACGATCTGGTCGCCGCTGGTCTGCTCCAGCGCCTGCAACTGTTGAGTCAGTTGCTCGCGCACAACCGGGTCGATCATCTGGGCGGTGTCTACCACCCGCCCGGTCAGCGCGGGAAACGTCAGCGCTGCCTGGACGGTGGTCACACATGCCAGGAGCCACAGCGCCAGGCCTATCCGTAATAAACGCATCGACACCTCATTGAAGCCTGATCAGAACTTCACTTGCGGTGCTTTATCGGCGTCGGGGCTGGTGGCCTCGAAGGTCTGGCGGATCGGCAGGTCGCTGTACATCACGCTATGCCACAGGCGACCCGGGAAGGTGCGGATCTCGGTGTTGTAGGCCTGCACGGCGGCGATAAAGTCACGACGCGCCACGGCGATGCGGTTCTCGGTGCCTTCAAGTTGCGACTGCAGGGCCAGGAAGTTCTGGTTGGCCTTGAGGTCCGGGTAGCGCTCGGACACCACCATCAAACGGCTGAGCGCACTGCTCAAGCCATCCTGGGCTTGCTGGAACTGTTTGAGTTTTTCCGGATTGTCCAGGGTGCTGGCGTCGACCTGGATCGAGGTGGCCTTGGCCCGCGCCTCGATCACTGCGGTCAGGGTGTCCTGTTCATGCTTGGCATAACCCTTGACCGTTTCCACCAGGTTGGGGATCAGGTCGGCGCGCCGCTGGTACTGGTTCTGCACTTGCGACCAGGCCGCCTTGGCCTGTTCGTCGAGGGTAGGAATGGTGTTGATGCCGCAGCCGGCCAGGACCGTGGTCAGCAGCATTAGAACCGTGACTTGCCAGGCTGAGCGAGAGTGCTGTTGTACATTCATGTCAGTGTTGCTCCTGATGGAAATAGACCGGCAGCCTTCAATTGATCCCCTGGGGACTTAATCTGTCCCCGCCACTGGATTGCATCTCGCCAATCGGCTAAAAGATGCCCAGCGCGAATAAAGAGTTCGAAGTTTGCTGCATTTACCCACTCAACAATAGTCGCTCCCTAAATTTTGGCTGACCCGATGCGTTTCGCTGAGCGTCGTTTTAGCGTTTGAGAAAACTATTCATGAAGAAGCTGTGTTTGCTGAGCCTGGCCATCGGCCTGGCCAGTCACTCGGTAATGGCCGATACCAAGCCTGCCCCCATTGAGAACAAGGACGCGTTCGTCAGCAACCTGATGAAGCAGATGACCCTGGACGAAAAGATCGGCCAGTTGCGCCTGATCAGCATCGGCCCGGAAATGCCGCGCGAGATGATCCGCAAGGAAATCGCCGCTGGGAACATCGGTGGCACGTTCAACTCGATCACTCGCCCGGAAAACCGGCCGATGCAGGACGCGGCCATGCGCAGCCGGCTGAAGATCCCGATGTTCTTCGCCTATGACGTGATCCACGGCCACCGCACGATTTTCCCGATCCCGCTGGCACTGGCCTCGAGCTGGGACATGGACGCCATTGGCCTGAGCGGGCGCATTGCCGCCAAGGAAGCCGCCGCCGACAGCCTCGACATCACCTTTGCGCCGATGGTCGATATCTCCCGCGATCCTCGCTGGGGCCGCACCTCCGAAGGGTTCGGCGAAGACACCTACCTGGTGTCGCGCATTGCCCAGGTGATGGTCAAGGCCTACCAGGGCACCGGCCTGATCGGCGCCGACAACATCATGGCCAGCGTCAAGCACTTCGCCCTGTACGGCGCGGTCGAAGGCGGGCGTGACTACAATACCGTCGACATGAGTCCGGTGAAGATGTACCAGGACTACCTGCCACCGTACCGTGCGGCCATCGATGCCGGCGCGGGCGGGGTGATGGTGGCACTGAACTCGATCAACGGCATTCCGGCCACGGCCAACCTGTGGCTGATGCAGGACCTGCTGCGCAAGGAGTGGGGCTTCAAGGGCCTGGCGGTGAGTGACCACGGGGCGATTTTCGAACTGATCAAGCACGGCGTGGCCCGTGACGGTCGCGAAGCGGCGAAGCTGGCAATCAAGGCCGGCATCGACATGAGCATGAACGACACCCTGTATGGCAAGGAACTGCCGGGCTTGCTGAAGGCCGGCGAGATCGAGCAGAGCGACATCGACAACGCCGTGCGTGAAGTGCTGGGCGCCAAGTACGACATGGGCCTGTTCCGCGACCCGTACCTGCGCATCGGCAAGGCCGAGGATGACCCGGTCGACACCTATGCCGAAAGCCGCCTGCACCGTGCCGAAGCCCGTGACGTGGCGCGCCGCAGCCTGGTGTTGCTGAAGAACCACAACGAAACCCTGCCGCTGAAGAAAACCGCGAAGATCGTCCTGGTCGGTCCGCTCGCCAAGGCGCCAATCGACATGATGGGCAGTTGGGCCGCCGCCGGGCGTCCGGCGCAATCGGTGACGCTGTTCGACGGCATGACTCGCGCCCTCGGCGACCAGGCCACCCTGCACTATGCCCGAGGCGCCAACATCACCTCGGACAAGAAAGTCGTCGATTACCTGAACTTCCTCAACTTCGATGCCCCGGAAGTGGTCGATGACCCACGCCCGGGGCAGGCACTGATCGACGAAGCGGTGAAAGCCGCGCAGCAGGCCGATGTGATCGTTGCCGCCGTGGGCGAGTCCCGGGGCATGTCCCACGAGTCCTCGAGCCGCACCGACCTCAACCTGCCAGCCAACCAGCGCGAGCTGATCAAGGCGCTCAAGGCCACCGGCAAACCGTTGGTGCTGGTGCTGATGAACGGTCGGCCGTTGAGCATTCTCGAAGAGAACGAACAAGCCGACGCGATCCTCGAAACCTGGTTCAGCGGCACCGAAGGCGGCAACGCCATCGCCGATGTACTGTTCGGCGACTACAACCCGTCCGGCAAGCTGCCGATCAGCTTCCCGCGTTCGGTGGGGCAGATTCCGACCTACTACAACCACCTGACCATCGGCCGCCCGTTCACGCCGGGCAAACCTGGCAACTACACCTCCCAGTACTTCGATGACACCACCGGCCCGCTCTACCCGTTCGGTTATGGCCTGAGCTACACCCAGTTCAGCCTGTCGGAAATGGCGCTGTCGTCGACCACGCTGAACAAGACCGGCAAGATCGACGCCAGTGTGACGGTCAAGAACACCGGCAAGCGTGATGGCGAAACCGTAGTGCAGCTGTACATCCAGGACGAGACCGGGTCGATGATCCGCCCGATCAAGGAACTCAAGGGCTTCCAGAAAGTGCTGCTCAAAGCCGGCGAACAGAAAGTCGTGCATTTCAGCATCGAAGAAGACGACCTGAAGTTCTACAACACCCAGCTCAAGTACGCAGCCGAACCTGGCAAGTTCAACGTGCAGATCGGCCTGGATTCCGAGGTGGTGACGCAGCAGAGCTTCGAGTTGCTCTGACCGCAGAGGCAACACCATTACCCTGTGGGAGCGAGCTGCTCCCACAGGGGCTTGGATCGATGCTTGAATGTGCCGGCCCTATCGCGGCATAGGTATCTACACAACTGTGGTGCGACGTTGCATCTGTGGGCCGGCCAGGGTGTTGGATTAGACCGAGTACATATCCAACACCCCGGTCGGCCCAGAGGCCGCCACAAAGTTGTGTAGATACCTATGCCTATCGCGGGCAGCCCGCTCCCACAGTGCATATACCCACAGAGATTTTGGGTGTTTGCGAGACTGGGCTTCAGCCCCGCCGATCCAGCAGGTTCACCACCACCCGATCCACCCATCCCCACACCCGCTGCTTGATCCGGCGCCACAACGGCCGGCGTTGCCATTCCTCCAGACTGACCTGTTGGCTCAGGCCGAAGTCCCGCTCGAAACTCGCCACCACCGCCTGGGTCAGGCCGGTATCGAGGGCCTCGAGGTTGGCTTCCAGATTGAACCGCAGGTTCCAGTGATCGAAGTTGCACGAGCCAATGCTCACCCAGTCATCCACCAGGACCATTTTCAGGTGCAGGAAACACGGCTGGTACTCGAATATTTTTACCCCGGCCTTGAGCAATCGCGGGTAGTAACGATGCCCGGCATACCGCACTGAGGGGTGGTCAGTGCGCGGCCCGGTCAGCAGCAGGCGCACATCGATGCCACGGGCGGCGGCCTTGCGCAGGGAGCGGCGGATCTTCCAGGTCGGCAAGAAATACGGGGTCGCCAGCCAGATGCGCCGCTGGCCGCTGTTGAGGGCGCGGAACAGTGATTGCAGGATATCCCGGTGCTGGCCGGCGTCGGCATAGGCCACCCGGCCCATCCCTTCACCCACCGACGGCACCCGGGGCAGGCGCGGCAGACCGAAGTCCGAGGCCGGCTTCCAGGCGCGGCGGTGGCGGTTGGCACGCCATTGGCGATCGAACAGCGACTGCCAGTCGTGCACCAGCGGGCCGCTGATTTCCACCATCACCTCATGCCATTCGCTGCTGTCGTGACCCGGCGTCCAGAATTCATCCGTGACCCCGGTGCCGCCGACCACCGCCAGCACCTGGTCGACCAGCAGCAACTTGCGGTGGTCGCGGTACAGGTTGCGCACCCAGCGCCGCCAGCTCAGGCGATTGTAAAGGCGCAGCTCGACTCCGGCTTCGTTCAGCCGGCGCCGTAGGCCGAGAGTGAAAGCCAGGCTGCCATAGTCATCGAACAGGCAACGCACCCGCACGCCGCGCTCGGCGGCCTGCACCAGCGCTTGCACCATTGCCTCGGCGCAGGCACCCGCCTCCACCAGGTAGAGTTCCAGTTCGACCTGCTCCTGGGCATTGGCAATCGCCTGCAGCATGCGCGGGAAGAATTGCGGGCCGTCGACCAGCAATTCAAAGCGGTTGCCGTCACGCCACGGAAACACCGCGCCGGCCATGTCAGCGCGCCGTGAAAATCAGTACCGCGCCCACCGGTACCGACAGACTGATGGCCGACAGGTCGGCCAGCTTGCGCAGCCGTTCCAGCCCCGGCACCAGGTCAAAATCCGCGGCACTGATCACCACCGGTTCCAGGGTCACCACCTGGAACCGCCGATCATCCAGGCGGGTTGCCAGCAGCTCGGCGTCGTAGCTGTGCTGCTTGCCATGCAGGCTGACGGTCAATGGCAGACGCAACTCCAGCTGCGCGCCGGGGGCCAGGTCGTTGATCGGCCGCAGATCGATCTGGGTGGTAATCAACGCCTCGGGAAACGCCTCGATCTCGAACAGCTCCTTGCGCATGCGCTCATCGCGCAGCGGCACGCCGCTGTTGACCGAGTCCAACTCGACTTCGACTTGCGCCAGGCCCTTGGGATCGACCTTGCCGTGCAGCACCAGAAAGCGCTGGACCTCGGCGATATGGGTGTTTTTGGTGGAGATAAACGACAGGCGTGAGGACTCGCCGTCCAGGTACCAATTGGCCTGGGCTGACGCGGCGCAGCCGGCCAGCAGCGAGAACGCGACTGCTTTATAGAGGGAGCGGTTGAACATAGACACTCGTCGGGCCGATAAACCTGAACGAACCTTAACTGGCCCGGTGCCGATTGCAAACCTGGAAGATCACGGAATCAGCCGACAGCCCTCGCGCACGCCCAGCCAACTGGCGGTATGGGTGCGTCCCAGGCCGCTGACCTTGACCCGTTTGTGCTCGGGATCATCGACAAAATCGCTGATGGGCAGGTACTGCTTGACGTACCCCTGGCAATACGGCGCCGACTGACCGGCCACGTAGCGACAGGAACAATACTCCTTGGCAGTGTAGGCGCTGAGGATGTCGGGGAACGCCGACAAGGCAACCCGCTGCTGCCAGCCCCAACCCAGCAACAGGACCAACATCAGGACCAGCAACCCCAACAGCAGGCTGAGTAGCGGACGGCGCCGCACAAAATCACCGGTCATGGCAGCACCTGCGGTGGGAACGCGGCCTGGACGCGCTTGAGCAGTTCGTTGTGACGGTAACTGCCATCACGATCATCGGCATACCGCACGATCACCAGCTTCTCACCAGGCAGCACGTACAGCGCCTGCCCCCAGTGGCCCAAGGCGGCGAAGCTGTCTGGCGGTGCATCGGGCCAGGGCCGCGGCGCGCCATCCACCGGGCGATTGAGCCACCAATGACCACCCGGCACGGCGGCATCCTGATTAGCCTGGTAGTGGGCGAAGGGCTGGAGATTGAACGCGACCCAATCGGCAGGCAGCAACTGGCGCTCGCCCCAACGACCCTGGCGCTGCATCAGCAGACCGATGCGCGCCAGGTCGCGGGCAGTCATGTAGGCGTAGGAGGACGCGACAAAGGTGCCCGTGGCGTCGCGCTCCCACACGGCGCTGCGAATACCCAGGGGTTCGAACAGTGCGGTCCAGGGATAGTCGGCGTAACGCTGCGCACCGAGGATGTTTTTCAGCGCCGCAGACAACAGGTTGCTGTCGCCGCTGGAATAACGAAAGTGTTGCCCGGGTGCGCCGAATGCCGGGTGTGCGGCGGTGAAGCCCGCCATATCGGTATGCCCACGGGTATACAGCATGGCCACCACCGATGAGTTCAAGGGGGCGTACTCATAGTCTTCCTGCCAGTCCAACCCTGACGCCCAGTGCAGCAGATCGGCGAAACTGATCCCGGGATGAGGCATCAAGGCAGGCAAGAACTTCGCCACCGGGTCCTGCAAGGAGAACCGGCCTTCGCCATAGGCCACGCCCAGCACGGCGGCCATCAGGCTTTTGCTGACCGACCAGGTCAGGTGCGGGGTGTCGGCCGTGGTGCCGCCGGCGTAGCGCTCATAGACCAGTTGACCGTCACGGATCACCAGCAAGGCATCGGTGCGGATGCCCTTGCGGGTGGCCTCGTCACGGTTGGCAAAGGCATAGTCCTCCAGCGCCGCCAGCGCCGGGCCACTGCCGGGTGGACCGGGCGCCCATTGCTCGGCGGGCCAGTCCTGTGCAGTTACCGCGCAACTGCACAACAACATCAACAGCAGGAAAACGCCTTTGAACATGGGCTGTGGCTCGGCAGGAGAAACCTGCTGAGCCTAGTCCAGATAGGTGACAATTCTACAAGGCCCCAGCCAACGCCTTGGCCAACCGCTTGGCCCGTGCGCCAGCCGCCAGGTCGAGTACCGCGCGATCGCGCGTCCACAAGCCCGCCCACTGTGGCGGGCCATCGGCAAAAGCTTCATCCAGCGCACCCTGCAAACCCTCGAACTGGGCGAACAGGCCACCGAGCAGGACATGCCCGGCGCTGCTGTTGGGCGGCTGCCGGCTGACCTCGGCGCACCCGGCCAGCAGCGCCAGCAACTTCAATTGCAGCGCTTGCGGCCAGTCGCTGTCCTCGCCGACGCCATACAGCCAGGCGCACAGGGCGCTGAGCACATACAGGTCTTCCAGGGTGCGGAAGGGTTTGACGTAGGCATCCCAGCCATCGCCGGCCAGCAGTTCACACAAGGCACCGTCGAGAAACAGCCGGCCGTGGCTGATGTCCGGCATCAAGGGGATGGCGGGCAGTTTCTCCAGGCGCACCCCCGGTTCACCGGGATACACCACCGCCAGGCTCAAGCGTGGGGACTGGCCCGGATCTTCGCTGCGTGCGGCGATCAGCAACCAGTCCGCCGCATCGCCAGCAGTGACGAAGTCCTTGCGCCCGCTCAGGCGCAGGTCGCTCAAGCGAGTTTGCATGTCCGCCGGGCGCAGGCTGCGCTGTTCGGTCGCACATAAAGCCCCCAGGCTCAGGGGTGCGCTGGGCCACAACATGCGCAAGGCAGCCTGGTAACCCACCAGAAATGCCCAGCCGGGGGTGGCCATCAAACGTGCACCGCGCACGGCCAGTTCGAACGGCGTTACCGCCCCCAAGGTTTCCAGCAATCGGGCGTAACCCTCGGCCAGGTCGGGGTTTGCGGGCAATCGTGTGCGGCAGTTCAGCAGGGCTTGCCAAGGCATATACGGCTCCTCAAGGGCTGTCATACAAGCATCACCAAAGCTTCATGGCGATGACACCGGGGCTACATAGCCTGACTTTGCACAACAAAGTCGATCGACTGCAACCCATGACGGGTGAGCAGCCAGTACGGAGATTCACCATGACCCAGATCGCCTGCATCCGCGACACCGGCACTGAACGCCGCCTGCAAGCCGAACGCCTGATCGGTGCCCAGGCCCTGCAACAAGCCCAGGCCCTGCGCTTCAATGTCTTTAGCGGAGAATTCAACGCCAAACTCAAAGGCGCGGAACTGGGTCTGGACATGGATGACTACGATGTTCACTGCAGCCACATTGGTGTGCGGGACCTGAACACCGGACGCTTGGTCGCGACCACCCGCCTGCTCGACCACACGGCGGCCAGCAGCCTGGGACGTTTCTACAGTGAGGAGGAGTTCAGCCTGCACGGCCTGGTGCACCTGCAAGGACCGATCCTGGAAATCGGCCGCACCTGCGTCGACCCGGCATACCGCAACGGCGGCACCATCGCCGTGCTGTGGGGGGAACTGGCCGAGGTCCTGAACCAGGGTGGCTACAGTTACTTGATGGGTTGCGCGAGCATTCCGATGCAGGACGGCGGGATCCAGGCCCACGCGATCATGCAGCGCCTGCGCGAACGTTACCTGTGCACCGAGCACCTGCGCGCCGAACCAAAAAAGCCGCTGCCCAGTCTCGACATCCCGTCCAACGTGATTGCCGAAATGCCGCCGCTGCTCAAGGCCTACATGCGCCTGGGCGCGAAGATCTGCGGCGAGCCGTGCTGGGACGAAGACTTCCAGGTCGCCGATGTGTTCATCCTGCTCAAGCGCGATGAGCTCTGCCCGCGTTACGCCAAGCACTTCAAGGCGGCCGTGTAATGAGCCGCTTGCGGGTGTACGCAAGGGTGACCAGGGTGTTGCTGGTGGTGGCGCTCGGCTTGAGCATGGCCTTGGTGTTTGGCCTGTTCGAGCGTCTGGGAGTGGCCAATTCGATGCTGCGGCGCCAACGCTGGTCGCGGTTTTTCATGAAGCGCTTGAGCCGCGCCCTGCCCTTTCGGGTGACGGTGCATGGGCAGTTGCCGCAACAGCCGATGCTCTGGGTCAGCAACCACGTGTCCTGGACCGACATTCCCTTGCTGGGCATGCTCACCCCCCTGTCGTTCCTGTCCAAGGCCGAAGTGCGCACCTGGCCGGTCGCCGGCTGGCTGGCGGCCAAGGCCGGCAGCCTGTTCATCCGCCGCGGCGCGGGTGACAGCCAACTGATCCGCAAGCAAATGAGCCGTCACCTGCACCAGCAACACCCGCTGCTGATGTTCCCCGAAGGCACCACCACCGATGGGCGCTCACTGCGCACCTTCCATGGCCGCCTGCTCTCGGCCGCGATCGACGCCGATGTCGCGCTGCAACCCGTGGCGATCCGTTACCTGCGCGACGGGCAGATCGACCCTCTGGCGCCCTTCATCGGCGATGACGACTTGCTATCGCACCTGATGCGCCTGTTCGCCAACGACCAGGGCGACGTCCACATCCACCTGCTCAAGCCCATAACCTGTCACGGCCAGGAGCGCGCCGCCCTGGCGTTTGCCGCCCAGCAAGCGGTGCACAACGCGTTGTTTGGTGACGTGGCACAACCGGCCCAACCAAGACCTGCAGGTGAGCTGATCGCGGCCTGAATCCAACGGCGGGGGGAACCGGCTAGCGATATCAAGGCGTACGCAGGTGCTGCGCCGAAAACCGCTGCAGTTCTGGATAGAACAAACGAAAGTCCTCGCTCAGCGGTTCATACAAGCGCTCCAGCTCTTGCATCGCGGCGGCCAGTTCTTCGGGACGTGACAGGCGCCGCGAGATCCCCCGCAGCACCTGGTCGAGCACTGCAAAGTCGCGATACGAACCCAGCCAGTCATCCGCCGCCATGTAGGGCGCGATCTGCGCCAGCCGCCCCGGCAACTGCGGTTCGGCGGCGAGTACTCGGTACACGTCCGCAGTGAAGGCCGGCAACGACGAATCGGCATACAACGCCCAATCCCGGGCCAGGCAATGGTCGAAAAACACGTCGAGCACGATTCCGGCATAGCGCCGCCGGGTCAGGCTGAAACGCGACAACGCGACGTCCACCAAGCCATGACGGTCGGTGAACACATCGATTTGTCGATGCAGGGTGATGGCGTCCTCGACCTCCGCAGGAAACTGCCCTTGCAGCCGGCCTTTGACAAAATCGCCGTACAAACTGCCGAGCAATTGACCGGGACGCTGGCCACCGAGGTGAAGATGTGCGAGATAGTTCATAGCGCGTAGCTTAGCACCGCGCCACAAATATCGTTATAACCCGATATACCGATTCAAGCTGACCTCAGATCAAAATCATATTGGTATATCGCGAAGTACCGATTTAAAGTTCGCCTTATCGCGATATAACGTTTTACCCAATTCGAGCACTGCCATGTCCACCATCGACCTCGACGAAATAATAAAAGCCCTGGCACACCCAGTACGGCGAGACATCCTCAACTGGCTGAAAGACCCCGCGACCCAGTTCCCCGATCAGGAGCACAGCACCGACTTCGGCGTCTGCTGCGGGCAAATCGATCAACGCTGCGGCCTGTCGCAATCGACCGTCTCTGCGCACCTGGCGACCTTGCACCGGGCCGGCCTGATCCGCAGCCAGAAAGTCGGCCAATGGCATTTCTACAAACGTAACGAGGAAACCATCCAGGCGTTCCTCGACACCTTAGGCAAAGAGCTCTGAGGAGCTCGACAAGGACTCCACCCATGCCCCTCTCGCTCCTCATCCTGGCCTTGAGCGCCTTCGCCATCGGCACCACCGAGTTCGTCATCATGGGCCTGTTGCCCGATGTGGCGGCCGACCTCGGTGTGTCGATTCCCGGCGCCGGCTGGCTGGTGACCGGTTACGCCCTCGGCGTGGCGATCGGTGCGCCGTTCATGGCCCTGGCCACCGCCAAACTGCCACGCAAGGCGGCGCTGGTAGCGTTGATGGGGATTTTCATCGTCGGCAACCTGCTGTGCGCCCTGGCCACCGACTACAACGTGCTGATGTTTGCCCGGGTGGTCACCGCCCTCTGCCACGGTGCGTTTTTCGGCATCGGCTCGGTGGTCGCGGCAGGCCTGGTGCCGGCCAACAAGCGTGCTTCGGCCGTAGCCTTGATGTTCACCGGCCTGACCCTGGCCAACGTGCTTGGCGTACCGCTAGGCACTGCGCTCGGCCAGCAAGCCGGCTGGCGCTCGACCTTCTGGGCGGTGACGGTGATCGGCGTGGTCGCCCTGATCGGCCTGATCCGCTTCCTGCCGGCCAAGCGCGATGAAGAAAAACTCGACATGCGGGCCGAACTGCGGGCTCTCAAGGGCGCTGGTATCTGGCTGTCCCTGAGCATGACCGCGCTGTTCGCCGCGTCGGTATTCACTCTGTTCACCTATGTCGCGCCGCTGCTGGGCGAAGTCACCGGCGTCTCGCCTCGCGGTGTGACCTGGACCCTGATGCTGATCGGCCTGGGCCTGACGGTCGGCAACATTATCGGCGGCAAGCTGGCAGACAAGGGCATGGCCGCCACGTTGATCGGCGTGTTCATCTCGATGGCCGTGATCTCCACGGTGCTGACCTGGACCAGCGTTGCACTGATCCCCACCGAAATTACCTTGTTCCTCTGGGCTACCGCGTGTTTTGCCGCCGTGCCGGCCCTGCAAGTCAACGTGGTGACCTACGGCAAGGCCGCACCGAACCTGGTGTCGACCCTCAACATCGGCGCCTTCAACATCGGCAACGCCCTCGGCGCCTGGGTCGGCGGCTGCGTGATTGCCCACGGTTTTGGCCTGACCAGCGTGCCACTCGCGGCGGCAGCACTGGCGGTACTCGCCCTGCTGGTGACCCTGATTACCTTCCGCCAGGGCGGCGACGCCGAACTGGCTCCTGCGACCAACTGATCTACCTGCGAGCGCTTTTACATGACGACTATTTTCGATCCAATCAAACTGGGCGACCTCGAGTTGGCCAACCGCATCATCATGGCCCCCTTGACCCGCTGCCGCGCGGACGAAGGTCGAGTGCCCAACGCGCTGATGGCCGAGTACTACGTACAGCGCGCCTCCGCCGGGCTGATCCTCAGCGAAGCCACTTCGGTCACGCCCTTGGGCGTGGGCTACCCGGACACCCCGGGCATCTGGTCCAACGATCAGGTGCGGGGCTGGAGCAACGTGACCAAGGCCATCCACGGCGCCGGCGGCAAGATTTTCCTGCAACTGTGGCACGTGGGCCGGATTTCCCACCCCTCCTACCTCAACGGTGAGGCACCAGTCGCACCAAGCGCCCTGCAGCCCAAAGGCCATGTCAGCCTGGTTCGCCCCCTCGCCGACTTCCCGACCCCGCGCGCCCTGGAAATCGCCGAGATCGCCGACGTCGTCGACGCTTACCGGGTGGGCGCCGAAAACGCCAAGGCCGCAGGCTTTGATGGGGTCGAGATCCACGGAGCCAACGGCTACCTGCTCGACCAGTTCCTGCAAAGCAGCACCAACCAGCGCACCGACCATTACGGTGGCTCGCTGGAAAACCGCGCGCGCCTGCTGTTGGAAGTGACCGACGCCGCAATTGAAGTCTGGGGCCCCGGCCGCGTAGGTGTGCACCTGTCTCCCCGTGCCGACCTGCATGACATGGGCGACGACAACCTGGCCGAAACCTTCACCTACGTGGCACGTGAACTGGGCAAGCGCGGTATCGCGTTCATCTGCTCGCGGGAAAAAGAAGCCGGCGACAGCCTCGGGCCACAGCTCAAGGCCGCCTTCGGTGGCCCGTACATCGTCAACGAGCGTTTCACCAAGGACAGCGCCAACGCCTGGCTGGCCAGCGGCAAGGCCGATGCAGTAGCGTTCGGCGTGCCGTTCATTGCCAACCCAGACCTGCCTGCTCGCCTGAAAGCCGATGCACCGCTCAACGAGGCACGTCCGGAACTGTTCTACGCCAAGGGCCCGGTCGGCTACATCGACTACCCAACGCTGTAAGCCGTCAGCCAAAATGAAAAAGCCCCGGTTCGTACCGTAATGCTGTTCACTTAAGCATTTGAGCTCACGCCGGGCTTCCTAGAAAATCCGATGCCAGACCTCTGGCATCGGATTTTTTATGTCTGTTCAACAGGACCTGCTCGACCTCGACGACCTTTTTAACTTCTGCGACCTGAGCACCTTCACCCAAAACATTCCCATCGAGTGGGTAGCGTCTGCGCTCGACCTCTCCAGTCAGGCGACCATTCGCCGGCGGCGCCTGCCCGCTGATCAAGTGCTGTGGCTAGTGCTTGGCATGGCGTTATTTCGTGACGAGCCGGTTCACGAGGTGGCCAGGCGTTTGAACATCTGCGCCCAAGGCCTGGCCTCTGACCATTTGCTGGCGCGCAGTGGTGTAACCGAAGCTCGTAAACGGCTCGGCGCCGATCCTGTTGAGTGGTTGTTCCGTAAGACCGGCAACCATTGGGGCGCAGAGCGCTATGACGATGATGCCTGGCATAATTTGCAGGTTTTCGCGGTGGACGGTGCGCTTTTTCGCACCCCGGATACGCCCGAGCTTCGAGATCACTTCGGGTCGGGAAACACCCCCAGCGATCGCCAGACACCGTTTCCGATGCTGCGCCTGGTGGCGCTAATGAATGTGCGTTCGCACGTGATCCTAGATGCACAATTGAGCCCCTACCGACGCAGTGAAATGCGCCTGGCCGACGAGTTTTTGCAGCAGATTCCCGACCACTCGGTGACGCTGTTCGACAAAGGGTTCTGGGGCGCGGAGCTGCTGTTGAGCCTAAGTAGAACGGGCACCAGCCGTCATTGGTTGATCCCGGCAAAAAAGGGACTGGTCTGCGAGGAAGTGGCCCGCTACAACCAGCGCGACCGTTTGGTGCGTATGAAAGTCTCGCCACAGGCCAGAAAGCGAAATCCGACTCTTCCCTCGCACTGGGAGGTACGCGAAGTCAGCTATGAAATTCAAGGCAAAGTGAAAACCGTCATGACGTCCTTGCCGGCCAAGACCTACACCACTAAGGCTGTTGCCAAACTTTATCAGGAGCGTTGGGAGATCGAGTTGGGTTTCAGGGACATCAAGAGTTCAATGCAACAGAACGCAATGACCTTGCGCAGCAAAAAAATCGAGCTGATCTATCAGGAAGTGTGGGGGCTGTTGCTGGCTTACAACGTGATTCGCCGGGAAGCGAGCCAAGCGGCGGTGGCGTTTGGTCGAGCGCCTTCGGACATCCGTTTCAAACCGGCCTGTCAGTACATCGCCGTGCAATTGATCGTGATGGCAGCAGCCAATCCAGTTTCAGCGACAGGGAGACGCTTGGCGGAACTGAGGGCAGGTATCGGGGGATTGTTTCTGGATCACCGCCCCAGGCCTTCGAGGCCAAGGACGGTGAAGATTTCAAAGACCCGGTTCCCAGTGGACCGTAAGGCTGCTCCGCTTAAGTGAACAGCATTACGGTTCGTACCGGGGCTTTTTCATTCCGGGGTTTCTTCAGCGTTTGCGCTGGCCAAAGGCGACCGCCAGGCCGCTCAGGCAAATGACCGCGATCCCGACGATGGCGTAGCTGTCCGGGGTATGGTCGAAGATCAGGTAGCCGTACATCCCGGCGAACAGAATCTGCCCATAGCTGAACGGCGCCAGCATTGCCGGCGCCGCATGCCGGAAGGCCTGGGTCAGCAGCATGTGGCCCAGCATGCCGCAGGTGCCCAGGCCAATCATGAACACAGCATGCGGCCAGCTCGGCGTGCTCCAGAAAAACGGCAACAACGCGCTCATGATCAGGCTGTTGATGATGCCGGTGAGAAAGTTGCTGGTGGTCGGGCTGTCGATGCCGGTGAGCTTGCGGGTCAGTAACTGGTAAAAGCCGAAACACAGCGCCGAGCACAGCGGCAGGACGATGGTCGGAGTAAACAGTGCCCCGCCCGGGCGGATCACGATCAGCACCCCGGCAAAACCGCCGAGCACCGCCAGCCACTGGCGGCGGGTCACGTGCTCGCCCAACAACGGTACCGACAGCGCGGTCACCAGCAACGGTGCGAGGAAGTTCACGGCAGTGGCTTCGGCCAACGGGATGTAGCGCAACCCGGTGGTGAAAAACAGACTGGTGCCGATCAGGCACATCGCCCGCAAAAACTGCAGCCCGGGACGCTTGGTGCGCACCACCGCGGAAAAACCGCTGCGCGGGACAAACACCATCAGCATCAACAGGGTGTGCACCACGTAGCGCGCCCACACCACCATGACTATTGGATAAAAACCGGAGAGGTACTTGGACAGGGTGTCATGGCTGGCGAACAACAGCACAGCCAGGCAAATCAGGAGAATGCCCTTGACGGGTTGTTCGGCGGTCTTGAACAACGGGTGGCTCGCACTCATTCACACACTCGACACAATTTCCCTACAAAATACGTAGCCCGCTATGTATCAAGCAGGCGAATGTCCGTATATAAAAGCACCCCATCGCCAAAAGGCGAATGCAGTCGGGACAGTGTTCACCTTAAGTGTTGACACAGGCAGACTCAATTACGCATGTTGTCCGGCAGTCGCAGGCTGGGACTCAGGCGGAGCATTTCCAGCCCGGTGTCGACCCAGCGTTCAGCTTCCAGGTGCAGCTCAAAGCTTTCGGGGGCCAGCAGCCATTGATAAAGCATGCCATCGATGTAGGCATGAATGCTCACCGCCGCACGCTCGGTATCGAGGTTTTCCGGCAACTGTCCACGATTCACTGCATTACGCAATGCCAGCGCGATACGCATGTTGCAATCCAGACTGACCGTGCGACGTTGTTGGCGCAGATCACACATTTCATCTGTGAACTCACACTTGTGAAACAGAATCTCATTGATGCGGCGGGTCTTCGGATCCAAGGCAACTTGATGAAACAAATGAATCAGCAGCTTGCGCATGCAGCCCAGCGGATCTTCTTCGTCTGCACTTTCGCTCGCCCGCGCCATCTCATCCAACGGCTCGCGCAGACTGTCGAGCATGGCCTGGACCAGGTCGGCCTTGTTGCTGAAATGCCAATAGATAGCACCACGAGTCACCCCGGCCAGGGTGGCGATGTCCGCCAGCGTAGTGCGCGCCACGCCCCGCTCGTAAAAGGCTTGCTCAGCGGCTTCGAGTATCTGGTTGCGGGTTTCTTGCGCTTCCTCTTTAGTGCGACGAACCATGGCAGTAAAACCTCAATCAGGAATGCTTCAGCGATGCCTGAACATCTTCTGAACAAATGTGGGGATCACCTCTTACGGGCTTGGTCCCCGGCCTACAATTCACACCTTGAAATAGCTCTGGTAACCGGGTGTGTACGCGGTCAAAGGTGTTTACAAACAACCATGAACGTAAGTATATTCCTTAGCAAGCTACTTATCCACTCACCGCGACTTTTTCATCTTTCCACTTTTCTAGTGCGCATTGTGCGCGCCTGACCCGAGGATCTTCATGCAATTCAAGCCAGCTGTTACCGCTCTGGTCACTGCCGTCGCCCTGGCATCGCTGCTCAGCGGATGTAAAAAGGAAGAGGCGGCCCCTGCTGCACACGCCCCTCAGGTCGGCGTCGTTACCCTGCAAACCCAAGCCTTTACCCTGACCTCCGAACTGCCGGGCCGCACCACGGCCTACCGCATCGCGGAAGTTCGCCCACAGGTCAACGGCATCATCCTCAAGCGCCTGTTCAAAGAAGGTGCCGAGGTCAAGGAAGGCCAGCAGCTCTACCAGATCGATCCGTCGGTCTACCAGGCCACCTTGAAAAGCGCCGAAGCCAATCTGCAATCGACCAAATCGATTTCCGATCGCTACAAACAACTGGTCACCGAACAAGCCGTAAGCCGCCAGGAGTACGACACTGCCCTGGCCAACCGCCTGCAATCGGAAGCCTCGCTGCAGACCGCCCAGATCAATGTGCGCTACACCAAGGTACTGGCGCCGCTGACCGGTCGCATCGGGCGCTCCAACGTCACCGAAGGTGCCCTGGTAAACAATGGCCAGGTCGACGCCATGGCCGTGATCCAGCAACTGGACCCGATCTACGTCGATGTGACGCAATCCTCGGTGGAACTGCTGGAATTGCGCCGTGAGCTGGAAAGCGGTCGCCTGCAGAAATCCGGTGACAACGCCGCGATGGTCAAGCTGACCCTCGAGGACGGCAGTGAGTACAAGCGACAGGGCAAGCTGGAGTTCTCCGAAGTCTCGGTCGATGAAGCCACCGGTTCCGTGACCTTGCGCGCAGTATTCCCCAACCCTGATCACACCCTGCTGCCAGGCATGTTCGTTCACGCCCAACTGCAAGCCGGGGTCAACGCCGCCGCCATCCTGGCGCCGCAACAAGGCGTGACCCGTGACCTCAAAGGCTCGCCAACAGCGCTGGTCGTAGGCCCTGACAACAAGGTCGAACTGCGCCAGCTCAAGGCCAGCCGCACCGTGGGCAGCCAATGGTTGATCGAAGACGGCCTCAAGGCTGGCGATCGCCTGATCACCGAAGGCCTGCAGTACGTCAAGCCCGGCGTTGAAGTCCAAGTCAGCGAAGCGACCAACGTAGCCGCGAAAAACCCGGCCCCTGCACAGGCAACAGACAAAGCTGCAGGCGGCAAAGGGGAGTAAACCATGTCGAAATTTTTTATCGACCGTCCGATTTTCGCCTGGGTAATTGCCCTGGTGATCATGCTGGTCGGGGCTCTATCGATCCTCAAGCTGCCCATCAACCAATACCCGAGCATCGCCCCACCGGCGATCGCCATCTCTGTGACCTACCCAGGTGCTTCTGCACAGACCGTGCAGGACACCGTGGTCCAGGTGATCGAGCAACAGCTCAACGGTATCGACAACCTGCGTTATGTGTCCTCGGAAAGTAACTCCGACGGCACCATGACCATTACCGCGACCTTCGAGCAAGGCACCAACTCCGACACCGCCCAGGTCCAGGTGCAGAACAAGCTGAACCTGGCCACCCCGCTGCTGCCTCAAGAAGTGCAGCAACAGGGGATCCGCGTCACCAAGGCCGTGAAGAACTTCCTGCTGGTGATCGGTGTGGTGTCGCGTGACGGCAGCATGACCAAGGACGACCTGTCCAACTACATCGTGTCCAACATGCAGGACCCGATTTCCCGGACCGCCGGCGTCGGCGACTTCCAGGTGTTCGGTGCCCAGTACGCCATGCGTATCTGGCTGGACCCGGCCAAGTTAAACAACTTCAACCTGACTCCGGTGGACGTCAAGGCCGCCGTTGCGGCACAAAACGTCCAGGTCTCGTCCGGTCAGCTCGGCGGCTTGCCTGCCCTGCCCGGCACCCAGCTGAACGCCACGATCATCGGCAAGACCCGCCTGCAGACTGCCGAGCAGTTCAAGGAAATCCTGCTCAAGGTCAACAAGGACGGCTCCCAGGTTCGCCTCAAGGATGTCGCCGATGTCGCCCTGGGTGGTGAGAACTACAGTATCAACGCCCAGTTCAACGGCGCACCGGCCTCCGGCCTTGCGGTGAAACTGGCTACCGGCGCCAACGCGCTGGATACTGCCAAAGCCTTGCGCACCACCATCGAAAGCCTCAAGCCGTTCTTCCCTGAAGGCATGGAAGTAGTCTTCCCGTACGACACCACCCCGGTGGTGACCGAATCGATCAAGGGCGTAGTACACACCCTGGTCGAAGCGATCGTGCTGGTGTTCCTGGTGATGTTCCTGTTCCTGCAAAACTTCCGCGCCACCGTCATCACCACCATGACCGTGCCGGTGGTATTGCTGGGTACATTCGGCATCCTCGCGGCGTTCGGGTTCAGCATCAACACCCTGACCATGTTCGGTATGGTCCTGGCCATCGGCTTGCTGGTGGACGATGCCATCGTCGTGGTGGAAAACGTCGAACGGGTGATGAGCGAAGAAGGCCTGTCGCCCAAGGAAGCCACCAAGAAGTCCATGGGCCAGATCCAGGGCGCACTGGTGGGTATTGCCCTGGTACTGTCGGCGGTACTGCTGCCGATGGCGTTCTTCAGCGGCTCTACCGGGGTGATCTACAAGCAGTTCTCGATCACCATCGTCTCGGCCATGGCCCTCTCGGTACTGGTCGCCCTGATCTTTACCCCGGCGCTCTGCGCCACCATGCTCAAGGCCATTCCCAAGGGCGAGCACGGCACGCCCAAGCGTGGTTTCTTTGGCTGGTTCAACCGCAATTTCGATCGCGGCGTACGCAGCTACGAGCGTGGCGTGGGCAACATCCTCACGCACAAGGCGCCGTACCTGCTGGCCTACCTGATCATCATCGTTGGCATGATCTGGCTGTTCACCCGCATCCCGACCGCATTCCTCCCGGAAGAAGACCAGGGCGTACTGTTCGCCCAGGTCCAGACCCCGGCGGGTTCCAGTGCCCAGCGCACCCAGGTGGTGGTCGATGAAATGCGTGAATACCTCCTGCGCTCCGGTAAGGATGGCGGTGAAGGTGATGCGGTTGCCTCGGTGTTCACGGTCAACGGCTTCAACTTTGCCGGCCGTGGCCAGAGCTCGGGTATGGCATTCATCATGCTCAAGCCGTGGGACGAGCGTAACGCCGACAACAGCGTGTTCAAGGTCGCAGAACGGGCCCAGCAGCACTTCTTCACGTTCCGTGATGCCATGGTGTTCGCCTTCGCCCCGCCAGCGGTACTGGAGTTGGGTAACGCCACCGGTTTCGACGTGTTCCTGCAGGACCGCGCCGGTATCGGCCACGAGAAGCTGATGGAGGCCCGCAACCAGTTCCTCGGCATGGCGGCACAGAGCAAGGTGCTGTCCCAGGTGCGTCCTAACGGCCTGAACGACGAACCGCAGTTCCAACTGGAACTCGATGACGAGAAAGCCAGCGCCTTGGGCGTAACGCTGACCGACATCAACAACACCCTGTCGATTGCCCTGGGCAGTAGCTACGTCAACGACTTCATCGACCGCGGTCGAGTGAAGAAGGTCTACATTCAGGGCGTGCCGGGTTCGCGGATGACCCCTGAAGACCTGAAGAAGTGGTACGTGCGCAACAGCCAGGGAACCATGGTGCCGTTCTCGGCCTTCGCCAAGGGCACCTGGATCTACGGCTCGCCGAAGCTGGCGCGTTACAACGGCGTGGAAGCCATGGAAATCCTCGGTGCTCCGGCCCCGGGCTATTCCACCGGTGAAGCCATGGCTGAAGTCGAAGCCCTGGCCAAGAAGCTGCCGGCGGGGGTGGGTATCTCCTGGACTGGCCTGTCCTATGAGGAACGCCTGTCGGGTTCCCAGGCGCCTGCCCTGTACGCCCTGTCGTTGCTGATGGTGTTCCTGTGTCTTGCGGCGTTGTACGAAAGCTGGTCGATTCCGATCGCGGTGATGTTGGTGGTGCCGCTGGGGATCATCGGTGCCCTGCTCGCCACCAGCCTGCGCGGCCTGTCCAACGACGTGTACTTCCAGGTAGGCCTGTTGACGACCATCGGTCTGGCGGCGAAAAACGCCATTCTGATTGTCGAATTCGCCAAGGAACTGCATGAACAGGGACGCACTCTGCGCGACGCCGCGATCGAGGCCTGCCGGATGCGTCTGCGACCGATCATCATGACCTCGCTCGCGTTCGTCCTGGGTGTGGTGCCACTGGCCATTTCCACCGGCGCCGGTTCGGGCAGCCAGCACGCCATCGGTACCGGGGTGATCGGCGGTATGATCACCGCTACCGTACTGGCCGTGTTCTGGGTACCCCTGTTCTTTGTCACCGTGTCGTCCATGGGGCAGCGCAAGAATGCCAAGCCGGATGACGCCACCGAAACTCCTAAAGAGGCTGGCCAATGAGCAAGTCGCTACTCTCCCTAGCCGTCGCCGCGTTCGTGCTCGGTGGCTGCTCGCTGATACCCGATTATCAGCAGCCCGAGGCCCCTGTGGCCGGGCAGTACCCGCAAGGGCCGGCTTACTCGCCGGCCCAGGCGCCGAACCAGGCCGCCGCCGAGCAAGGCTGGAAGCAGTTTTTCCATGACCCGGCCCTGCAGCAACTGATCCAGACCGCGCTGGAAAACAACCGTGACCTGCGCGTCGCGGCGCTGAACATCGACGCCTATGCGGCCCAGTACCGCATTTCCCGCGCCGACCTGTTCCCCGCCGTTTCGGCCAATGGCAGCGGCAGCCGCCAACGCCTGCCGGCAGACGCCTCGCAGACCGGCGAATCCTCGATCAGCAGCTCCTACTCGGCGACCCTGGGCGTCAGCGCCTATGAGCTCGACCTGTTCGGGCGTATTCGCAGCCTCAACGAGCAAGCGCTGCAGAACTACTTCGCCACCGAAGAAGCGCGGCGCAGCACCCAGCTCAGCCTGGTGGCCAACGTGGCCAACGCCTACCTGACCTGGCAGGCCGACAAGGAACTGCTGAAGCTGACGCAGGACACCCTCGCCACCTTCGAAGAAAGCTACCGCCTCACCGCGCGCAGCAACGAAGTCGGCGTGGCCTCGGCGTTGGACCTGAGCCAGTCGCGTACCTCGGTGGAAAACGCCAAGGTGCAACTGGCCAAGTACACCCGCCTGGTCGCCCAGGACGAGAACAGCCTGACCCTGCTGCTGGGTACTGGCTTGCCTGCCAACCTGACCGCCGCCAAGCCATTGGCTGACGACCTGCTCAGCGAAGTGCCGGCCGGCCTGCCTTCGGACCTGCTGCAACGACGTCCGGACATCCTGGCCGCCGAGCACAACCTCAAGGCTGCCAACGCCAATATCGGCGCGGCGCGGGCTGCGTTCTTCCCGAGCATCAGCCTGACGGCCAATGCCGGCACGCTCAGCCCGGACCTGTCCGGCCTGTTCAAGGGCGGTTCGGGGACCTGGTTGTTCCAGCCCCAGATCAACCTGCCGATCTTCAACGCCGGCGCCCTGAGTGCCAGCCTGGATTACTCGAAAATCCAGAAAGACATCACCGTTGCGCAGTATGAGAAGTCGATCCAGACCGCCTTCCAGGAAGTCTCCGACGGCCTCGCCGCACGCCAGACCTTCAACCAGCAGTTGCAGGCCCAGAGTGACTTCGTCCAGGCCAACCAGGATTACTACCGCCTGGCCGAGCGTCGCTACCGCATTGGTGTCGACAGCAACCTGACCTTCCTCGACGCCCAACGTCAGTTGTTCAGCGCGCAGCAATCGCTGATCACCGATCGCCTGTCGCAACTGGTCAGCGAAGTGAACCTGTACAAGGCCCTGGGTGGCGGCTGGAACGCCCAGACCGCGAAGAATGAGCCCGTGCCAGAAGTCGCACCGAAGCTGAAGATGTTCTGATCAGCCCGATGCGCACCAGGCTGATCCCTGGGCCTCACGAAAATCCGCAATCCCCTCAAGGATTGCGGATTTTTTTATGCCTGTTGCACGGCTGGCCTCAGATCCGTGCCAGCGCCTGGGCCAGGTCGGCGCGCAGGTCTTCGACCGCTTCCACCCCAACCGACAAACGCACCAGCCCGTCGCCTATCCCCAGTTCTGCCCGAGTCGCAGGTGGAATGGTGGCGTGGGTCATGATTGCCGGATGCTCGATCAGGCTTTCCACTCCTCCCAGGCTCTCGGCCAGGGCAAAGATCTGCACCGCCTCGAGAAACCGCCGGGCACCGGCCAGGTCGCTGTTCAAGTCCAGGGCAATCATCCCGCCGAAGCCGCGCATCTGGCGCTGCGCCAATTCGTGCTGGGGGTGTGACGGCAGGCCGGGATAATAGACCCGCGCCACCTGCGGCTGGCGCTCCAGCCACTGGGCAAGGTCCAGCGCGTTGCTGCAGTGACGCTCCATACGCAAGGCCAGGGTCTTGACCCCGCGCAAGGTGAGAAAGGCGTCGAACGGCCCGGCAATCGCGCCCACCGCGTTTTGCAGGAAACCCAGGCGCTCGGCCAGCTCAGCGTTGTGCCCAACCACCGCTATGCCGCCGATCACATCGGAATGGCCGTTGAGGTACTTGGTGGTGGAGTGCAGCACGATATCGAACCCCTGCTCCAGCGGGCGCTGCGTCCACGGGCTGGCAAAGGTGTTGTCGGCGACACTGATGATCCCCCGCGCACGGCAGATCCGCGCGATGGCGCTGAGGTCGGTCAGGCGCAGCAAGGGATTGCTCGGCGTCTCGACCATGACCATCCGCGTGTCGTCCTGCAGCGCCGCTTCGAAGGCTGCCAGGTCGGTCAGGTCGACGAAACTGAAACGATGCCCGGCGCTGCGTTGGCGCACTTTGTCGAACAGGCGGAAGGTGCCCCCGTACAGGTCGTTGCCGGAGACAATGTGCGCACCGGCATCCAGCAGCTCGAGCACCGTGGAGATAGTTGCCAGCCCGGAGGCGAAGGCAAATGCCTGGGTACCGCCCTCCAGGTCGGCCACGCAGCGCTCCAGGGCAAACCGGGTGGGATTGTGCGAACGGCCGTAGTCGAAACCCTTGTGCACGCCGGGACTCTGCTGCAAATACGTGGAGTTGGCGTAGATCGGCGGCATCAGCGCTCCGGTCGTCGGGTCCGGCACTTGCCCGGCATGGATCACCCGGGTGGCGAAATACTGGGGCGCGGCGGTTTTATCCTGATGACTCATGCAAGGGATCTCCGTAGATGATTGAGCAGGTCGACTCGGGTAATCAGGCCATGGAAACCTGAAGCGTCGGCGATGATCGCCACCAACCCGCGGTCGAGCTCGGCCTGCAGCTCGGCCAGGCTGGCGGCGGCCGGCAAGGTATGCAGTTGCTTGGTCATGGCCGAGGCCACCGTCATGCGCAAGTGCGCAGCATCCTGGTGCACCCCCAGCAAGACATCCGATTCATCGAGTACGCCCACCAGGCGCTGGCCATCGACCAGTACCGGCAACTGCGACACATCCGCCAGGCGCATGCGCTGGAAAGCGGTCAGCAGCGTGTCGTCGGGGCCGACGCTGATCACCCGGCCGTCCTCGAAACGCCTGGCGATCAGGTCCCGCAGGTCGCCGTAGCGCTTGCGCTGCAACAAGCCCTGATCGGTCATCCACTGGTCGTTGTAGACCTTGGACAAGTAGCGGGTGCCGGTATCGCAGACAAAACTGACCACCCGCTTGGGCTCAGTCTGATCACGACAGTAGCGCAAGGCCGCCGCCAGCAGCGTGCCGGTGGAAGATCCGCCGAGAATGCCTTCGGCGCGCAGTAACTGGCGGGCATGTTCGAAGCTTTCTTCATCGCTGATCGAATAGGCCTGGCGCACGCTGGACAGGTCGGCGATGGACGGGATGAAGTCCTCGCCGATGCCCTCCACCGCCCACGAGCCGGGGGTACCAAGGGTGCCGCTGCGGCTGTATTCGGCCATCACCGAACCAACAGGATCGGCCAGCACCATGGCCAGGTTCGGCTGTACTCGGCGGAAGAAACGGGTCAACCCGGTCAGGGTACCGGCCGAGCCGACGCCGACGACGATGGCGTCCAGGTCATGCTGGGTCTGCGCCCAGATCTCCGGCGCGGTGCTGCATTCATGGGCCAGCGGGTTGGCCGGGTTGTTGAACTGGTCGGCAAAAAACGCCTCGGGGATCTCCTGCGCCAGCCGCGCGGCGACGTCCTGGTAGTACTCCGGATGCCCCTTGCCGACATCGGAGCGGGTGATGTGCACCTCGGCCCCCATGGCCTTGAGGTGCAGCACCTTCTCGGTGGACATCTTGTCCGGCACCACCAGCACCACCCGATAACCCTTGGCGCGGCCCACCAGGGCCAGGCCCAGGCCCGTATTGCCAGCCGTGGCCTCGACGATGGTGCCACCCGGACGCAGGCGGCCATCGCGCTCGGCGGCGTCGATCATCGCCAGGCCGATGCGGTCCTTGATCGAACCACCGGGGTTCTGTGACTCAAGCTTGAGGAACAGGGTGCAAGGCCCAGTATCAAAGCGGCTCACTCGCACCAGCGGTGTATTGCCGATCAGCTCGAGCACGGCAGGACGGGAATTGTCTGGCATGTCTTCACCTCGTGGCGCGAATCCGCACTGGATGGACAGTAACCTGCGGCAGGCCATGGCCTGCCAGTCACAGACAATGCCTCGCATGGACCATAGGCCGCGATTGCTTCCCCCGCAACCATCCGCAGCCGGCCGGTAACGTTGTGGTTCGTGCGACAAGTAGCAAACCGGGAAATATTAGCCGAGGGAGGAACAACCACTGGCGATAAAAATATTCTGATCTGGCAATACGAAAAAACCACGCCATTGAGCTATACGTGCTCCATGGCGCGGGTCTTTATTGGCACTAGACTTGATTGACCAACACACTGACTCACATCAACTTCACAACACCAACATACCGATCACAAAACCGTTAACTTCGGCACTCTTAAGGAGAAGCTAGGGCACGAAAAATCTACTTGCCGCTCAAACCCCTCACCCAGTTCTTTATACCCAAAACTAAAATACCCTTCGATTGTCTCAAAATCTTCTCCAGGCGTAATGAACATGACATTCAGCCCCCCGACCTTGTCCGACTGAGAATGCCCCGTAGACCCCTTCCAAAAGAAACCCGCCTCCACATCACCAGGCTCCATACCAATACTGTATCTTTTTTCTGCCTCGAGCTTGTCACCACGGAGAGTCAACTCCATCCCGATTTTTGTGTCCTCTACGAGCAGAAAAAAATAAGGTTCTTCACGGAATCCCGGGAAACACAGAAACAAGAACGCCGATTTGCTTGATGATGTTCGTGCGAGCAAACACATCTAACAAAACGGCGTTCTTATGCACGATATTAATACTTTCCTTCCTTTTTGGGAGGGCTTTTCTGTCGTCACCATCAAGCCTGATGGCGACGCGCTTCAGATCGACCTGATTCCCCACGCCACCCGGTTCCCTTCCTGTAGCGGCTGCCAAAAACCCTGTTCAACCACGCATGAGTATTGCGAGCGGACCGTCCGCGATTTACCGATTCTCGGCCGTGCGGTGCGCCTCAGCGTGTTGCTCAGGCGTGTTGGCTGTCGTGACTGCGGTAAACGTATGGAGGCCGTCAGTTGGCTGGACCGCTATGCCCGCATGACGCGGCGTCTGGCCGAGGCGGTCATTCAAGCCTGCGAGCGCCTTCCCACACTGCACGTGGCTCAACTGTTTGGGCTGCACTGGGACACCGTTCGGTTGCTGGAGCGTCGAGCCTTGCAAGCGGCGTTGAGCGTTTTGCCAAAGGCGCAACCGCGACGTCTGGTGATGGACGAGTTCGCCCTGTTCAAAGGTCATCGTTACGCCAGCGTGGTGCTGGATGCGGATACACGACGAGTGCTGTGGATCGGTGAAGGTCGCAGCCGAGCAGCGATCAGGCCTTTCTTCGAAGAACTGGGGCCAGAGGGTTGTGCTCGAATCGAAGCGGTGGCGATGGACATGAACACCGCTTTTGACCTGGAGGTTCGTCAGCACTGTCCCAACGCGCGAGTGGTCTACGACCTCTTCCATGTGGTGGCCAAATATGGCCGAGAGGTGATTGATCGGGTCCGCGTCGACGAGGCTAACCGGTTGCGTCACGACAAGCCTGCCCGCAAGGTCATCAAGCAGGCGCGATGGCTGTTGCTGCGCAATCCGCAGAACTTGAAAACGCCGGAACAACAGGTCCGCCTGGAGGATCTACTGGCGGCCAACCAAGCGTTGATGACGGTCTACTTGATGAAGGCTGAACTCAAAACACTCTGGACCCCGAGTACTGCCTGGGATTGGCGATCGGCCTGGAAGCAATGGCTGCGCCATGCGCACGAAAGCGAAATACCAGCTCTGATCCAGTTCGCCAAACGGCTAAAGGGTTACTGGCGGGGCATCGTCAGCCGGGTTCGCTGGCCGATGCACACCGGTCAGTTGGAAGGAATAAACAATCGAATAAAGGTCATCAAGCGGATGGCGTACGGTTACCGGGACAGCGAATTCTTTTTCATGAAGATCAAGAGCGTCTTTCCCGGTAATCCGTGAAGAACCAAAAATAAGGGGGTTCCTTGACCCAATAAAAATACAAACTCGTTGCTGTAACAGCAATATCTTCTGCACCTTGCACCTTGAGAGTGCCATGTAACCTTCCCGATATAGGTTGTAAATCTTTCCCATCAATAACTGGCAGCCCGCTCTCCGCCCTTGAAAAATCCATGACAACCTCCTGCTTAAAACGTTAGTTAATCACTCCTGGACAACACAATAAAAACCTAACCCATAAAAACCAGCACAACAACTATCAGATCTAATAGTTGACAACAGCCCGCGCAAACAACATTTGAAAAATCAATACAAATACTAATTCGCGATAACACACTTTCGTTCGATTATCGCCAAGATTCCACTTTCGCCGATTAAAAGAATCGGTGAACCGTCAGTTACCCCATCAACCTGCCCTGACTCGATATAATCACCCCGGCCTGCTGAACCCTTCAGTGTCGTGACGTTCCCATGGAGACCTCCCCGGGAGCGACCGCCTTGGCGTGTGGTGAATGACTGCACGCCAACAGGTTGCACCTCTGCTGATTTGTCGCCGGTCACCTCAACACTATGAAATTGATCCTCACCGTTGTCTCTGTGCTCGCCCTTGCGCTCGGTCTCAGTGGTTGCATCAGTCCACCGATCGCCCTGACGCCGCAAACCGAGCAACGCTTGCAGGCATCCCCGCCGATCCGCTTCCTGCTCACTTTCGACGATGGCCCCAGCGCCTCCGGCTGGGCCAATCCGAGCCGGGCGGTACTTGAGGTGCTGGCCAACAACCCGATTCAGCCAGGCATCAAGGCGGTGTTTTTTGTCCAGACTCGCGCGCCACGGGCCGGCGGCAGTGAACGGGGGCGCAAAACCATGCTGCGTGAACACGCGGCTGGCCACATCCTGGGCTTCCACACCGCCACGCCGTGGCACAGCAATCATCGCTCTCTTGATCCGCAAGTACTCGAACAGTCGCTCACCTGGGGCACCGACGACATCACCGTGATCACCGGCGCAGCACCAAGCCTGGTGCGCCCGCCGTTCTGGAGCTACGACGCGCGCACCTTCGCCGCCTATCAACGGCATGGCCTGCAGGTGTTGTTGACTGACTTGAGCGCCAATGACGGCAAGGTGTGGGGGATCACCGCCAGTCCACGTCGACGCGCCAACCTGCTCAGGCAGCTGTCAGAAACCCGCGAGCGGATCGCCAAGGGCGAGTTGCCGACCGTTGATGGCGTGATTCCGGTGGTGGTGACGTTTCACGACCTCAATCGCTATACCGCCCGGCACATGCAGGAGTACCTGCAGATTCTGCTCGACAGTGCCGAGCAAACCCACGTGCCCCTGGCAGCCAAACCGTTCTATGAAGACTCGGCCGCCTTGCAGCGCGCAGCCATGGCCCGCACCCTGCGCGATGCCAATGACCCCGCGCGATTGCCCGGGGCGTGGAACTGGATCTGGGGCCGCGACAAGCACTGAATGCGCCGCAGGTTCCAGCGCCTCAGATGGCCCGCAGGAAGTTCAGCACACAGTGGCTGAACGCATCGCCTGCCTGCACGTTGGACAGGTGCGCAGCATAGAACTCGGCATAGTGCGCACCGGCCACCCGCTGCTCGATGAAGTGTCCACCGGCCGGCGGCGTGACCGCATCTTCAGTGCCGGCAATCACCAGCGTCGGCACCTGGATCGCCGTCAGTTGCTCACGCAAATCAGCATCCCGTACCGCTGCGCAATTGGCCGCATAACCTTGTGGCGACGTCGCGGCCAGCATGTCAGTGATCCGCTTGGTCGCCGCCGGATTGGTCGCGGCGAAATCCGCGGTGAACCAGCGCGCAATGGAGGCATCGCCCAGGGCCACCATCGCCGCTGCGCCATCGCGCAGGACCATTTCAATGCGCGGGTCCCAGATGGCCGGCTCGCCAATCTTCGCCGCGGTGTTGCACACCACCAGTGACAACAGGCGCTCGCTGGCATTGATCGCCAGCCACTGGCCGATCAAGCCGCCCATCGACAAACCGCAGAAATGCGCGCGCTCGATATGCAAGGCGTCCAGCAGGGCCAGCACGTCACGGCCCAGTTGCTCGATGCTGTAAGGCCCAGGCGTCACCAGCGAACGACCATGCCCACGGGTGTCGAAACGTAATACCCGAAAATGCTCGGCAAATAACGGGATCTGCCCATCCCACATGTGCAGGTCAGTGCCCAGTGAGTTGGACAGCACCAATACCGGGGCGTGTTCGGGTCCGTCGAGTTGGTAGTGCAGTTCGCCGTCGGCCAGTTGTACAAATGCCACAGTTTTCTCCTTGAGACCGCCAGGGCCAGGTGTGCGGACAGCGCGCGCCCGATTCAGACGCGCGCCGGCCGGTCAAAGGTCGTGATGCAGATACGCTGCCTGCTTGGGCAAGCGCAGGCTGAACAGGAACGCGATGGCCATCATCACCGTCACGTACCAGTAGAACGAGTTTTCCATGCCCACCGACTTCAAGCTCAGGGCCACGTACTCCGCCGACCCGCCGAAGATCGCGTTGGCCACCGCGTAGGCCAGGCCCACACCCAGGGCGCGCACTTGTGGCGGGAACATTTCGGCTTTCACCAGACCGCTGATGGAGGTGTAAAAGCTCACGATCGCCAGCGCCAGGGTAATCAGTACGAAGGCCAGGAACGGGCTAGTGACTGACTTCAGGCTCAGCAGGATCGGCACCGTGCACAGCGTGCCCAGGGCACCGAACCAGAGCATCGAACTACGTCGACCGATCTTGTCGGCCAGCATGCCGAAAAGCGGTTGCATGCACATATAAAGGAACAGCGCCCCAGTCATGATGTAGCTGGCGGTCTTGGCGTGCATCCCGGCGGTGTTCACCAGGTACTTCTGCATATAGGTGGTAAAGGTGTAGAAAATCAGCGAGCCGCCGGCGGTGTAGCCCAGCACTGTGATGAAGGCGGCCTTGTGATCGCGGAACAACGCACGGATGCTCCCGGCGTCCTTGTCTTCGCGCATTTCCTTGCTGGTGGTTTCCTTGAGCGAGCGACGCAGCAGCAACGAAATCACCGCGGCAACCGCCCCCACGACAAATGGAATCCGCCAGCCCCAGGCGCGCAATTCATCCTCGGACAGGAACTGCTGCAGGATCACCACCAGCAACACCGCCAGCAGTTGCCCGCCAATCAGGGTCACGTACTGGAACGAGGCAAAGAAACCGCGCTGACCCTTGAGCGCCACTTCACTCATATAGGTCGCGGTGGTGCCGTACTCACCACCCACCGACAGACCCTGGAACAGCCGGGCGACCAGCAGCAGGATCGGCGCCCAGACGCCAATGTCCTTGTAGGTCGGCAGACAGGCGATCAGCAGAGACCCGGCGCACATCATCAGCACCGAGATCATCATCGAATTCTTGCGTCCGTGCTTGTCGGCTACCCGGCCGAACAACCAACCACCGATGGGGCGCATCAGGAACCCGGCAGCGAACACGCCGGCAGTGTTGACCAGTTGCACCGTGGGATTGTCGGAGGGGAAGAAGGCTGGCGCGAAGTAGATCGCGCAAAACGCATACACGTAGAAGTCGAACCATTCGACCAGGTTGCCGGAGGAAGCCCCGACAATCGCAAATATTCTTTTACCCCGCTCTTCAGCGGTGTAGTGGCTTGTCATAGATGTCATGGTTTTACACTCGATGGGGACAGTGAGAGTCTAGACACACTTTGCAACACTCCTGTTCCCTGGAATCACTCATTCAGGCAATTGCGCGTCTGTGATGACGCCTTCGCGGGCAAGCCTTGCTCCTACGGGAGCAGGGCTTGCCCACGGGGTGGTCAGACCCGTTCGATCGCCAGCGCCAGGCCTTGGCCGACACCCACACACATGGTCGCCAAGGCTTTTTTACCGCCGGTTTTTTCCAGTTGATGCAGGGCCGTCAACACCAGTCGCGCCCCGCTCATGCCCAATGGATGTCCCAAGGCAATGGCGCCGCCGTTGGGGTTGACCTGCGCCGCGTCGTCAGCCAGGCCCAGTTCACGCAGCACCGCCAGGCCCTGGCTGGCGAAGGCTTCATTGAGTTCGATCACGTCGAAATCGCTGATCGCCACACCCAGACGCTCGATCAGCTTGCGCACCGCTGGCACCGGGCCGATGCCCATGACTCGAGGAGCTACGCCGGCACTGGCCATGCCGAGCACTTTGGCCCGCGCAGTCAGGCCGTGTTTCTTCACCGCTTCGGCGGACGCCAGGATCATCGCCGCCGCACCATCGTTGACGCCCGACGCGTTGCCGGCGGTGACAGTTTTGTCCGGGCCATTGACTGGCTTGAGCTTGCCCAGGGTTTCCAGGGTGGTGTCGGCCCGGGGATGCTCGTCCTGCTCTACCAGGCTTTCGCCTTTCTTGTGGGCAATACGCACCGGGACGATTTCTTCGGCGAAAAAGCCTACTGCCTGCGCCGCCGCAGTACGTTGCTGGCTGCGCAGGGCAAAGGCGTCCTGATCCGCGCGCGAAACCCCGTAGTCGTCCGCCACGTTGTCGGCGGTCTGCGGCATCGCGTCCACGCCGTACTGGGCTTTCATCAAGGGATTGATGAAGCGCCAGCCAATGGTGGTGTCTTCCAGTTTCATGCCGCGCGAGAACGCCGCGTCGGCCTTGCCCATGACAAAGGGTGCGCGGGACATCGACTCGACGCCACCGGCAATCGCCAGCTCCATCTCGCCGCTGGCAATCGCCCGGAAGGCGGTGCCAATGGCATCCATACCCGAGGCACAGAGGCGGTTGAGGGTCACCCCGGGAATGCTCTGCGGCAATCCGGCCAGCAACAAGGCCATGCGCGCGACGTTCCGGTTGTCTTCACCGGCCTGGTTGGCGCAGCCGAGGAACACCTCGTCCACCGCGCTCCAGTCAACGCCCGGGTTACGCTCGATCAAGGCCTTGATCGGCACCGCGGCCAGGTCGTCGGCACGCACGCTGGACAAGCCGCCACCAAAGCGGCCGATGGGGGTGCGAATCGCGTCGCAGATATACACCTCGCGCATCATGCTTCTCCCGGTGCCTGGCCGTGGGCGGCGGCGGTCCGTGCTTCCAGATCGCGCAAGGCCGCGAGCTCGACCGCTGTCGGCTCGGCGGTCTGCTGCACCTGCTCGGCAAAACGGATGGCCCAACCGGTCGCCGCCACCACTTGCTCGCGGGTCACCCCCGGGTGCAGCGCTGTGACCACGAACTCATGGGTGCCGGCTTCCGGCTCCATGATGCACAGGTCGGTGATGATGCCCACCGGTCCAGCCCCTGGCAGGCCGAGGCGCTGGCGCGAGTCGCCGCCTTCGCCGTGACCGACCGAGGTGATGAAGTCCAGCTTGTCGACGAACGAACGGGCCGACTGCTTGAGAATGATCAGCACGCTTTTCGCCGAACCGGCGATCTCCGGGGCGCCGCCGGCACCGGGCAAACGAACCTTGGGCTGATGGTAGTCACCGACCACCGTGGTGTTGATGTTGCCGAACCGGTCGACCTGAGCCGCCCCCAGGAAGCCGACGTCGATGCGCCCGCCTTGCAGCCAGTAACGGAAAATCTCCCCGGTCGGCACCACAGTGTCAGCGGTTTCGGCCAGTTCGCCATCACCGATGGACAGCGGCAGCACACTGGGTTTGGCGCCAATCGGACCCGATTCGTAGATCAGCACCACGTCCGGCGAAGACGTCAGGCGCGCCAGGTTGGCGGCTTTGGAGGGCAAGCCGATGCCGACGAAGCACACCGAA
This sequence comes from Pseudomonas sp. S04, assembly GCF_009834545.1. Lineage (NCBI taxonomy): Bacteria > Pseudomonadati > Pseudomonadota > Gammaproteobacteria > Pseudomonadales > Pseudomonadaceae > Pseudomonas > Pseudomonas sp. S04. Next base: position 1,361,676 of record NZ_CP019427.1, on the reverse strand, counting down.
CCGTTTTTCAGGCGGCGGGCGGCGGCCACGGTCATCATTTCATTGGTGGAGTAAGTCATTATTTGGCCTCCGAAGCACGCGCCAACTTGGCCTGGAATTCACTGAAGTCAGCGCTGCCGTGGATGTACTCATTGATCCACGCGGTGAAGGTCTCACGGTCGCGGGCAATCGGGTCCCAGGCTTGGTAGAAACGGTTATCGCGCTCGGTGTAACCGTGGGCGTAGGACGGATGCGCCCCACCCGGCACATGGCAGACCGCACTCAGGGCCCAGGTCGGCAGGACGCAGGCATTCATCGGAGCCTTGAGGTCATCGACGATTTCTTCGACAGTAACGATGCAACGCTTGGCCGCCAGCGCCGCTTCCTTCTGCACGCCGAGGATGCCCCAGAGCAACACGTTGCCCTTGCGGTCGGCCTTTTGTGCGTGGATCACCGTCACATCCGGGCGCACCGACGGCACCGCTGCCAGCACTTCGCCGGTGAAGGGGCAGGTCACGGTCTTGATCAGCGGGTTGACCTTGGGCAGGTCGGAACCGGCGTAGGCGCGCAATACGGCGAACGGCAGTCCCGAGGCGCCCGCGACGTAGGCATTGGCCAGGTCCGCGTGGCTGTGTTCTTCGATTTCCAGTGGCTGGGGCCATTGCTTCTCGACGGCATCGCGCAGACGTTGCAGCGACCCCACGCCAGGGTTACCGCCCCAGGAGAAAATCAGCTTGCGTGCGCAACCGGCACCGATCAACTGGTCGTAGACCAGGTCGGGGGTCATGCGCACCAGGGTCAGGTGTTTTTTTCCCTGACGAATGATTTCATGACCCGCTGCGGTTGGAATCAGGTGAGTGAAGCCTTCGAGGGCGACCGTGTCACCATCATTCACGAATTGCTTCACTGCATCGTGCAGCGAAAGGATTTCTGCCATGGGGGTGGACTCCCGAGCTTGAGTAAACCGACGTGGAGGACGAGGCGCGATGTACGGCGCCGGATTGACTGAAGAGTAAGCCGCTAAAAAACCCCAAACAATCCGATAATCGACTAAGTGTTCGTTTATCGAACAGATTGTTATCAGCCTATCGATCCTCTCAGGACACCTGGCCTCGATATCGGTTTATCGAACAGTTCAGGCGAACAGCTGGGCGCTCAGTTCCCGGCTGGCACTCAGCAGGCCCGGGAGAAACCGCTGCTCCAGCTCGTTGCGACCGACGCGTCCGGCATGGGTACTGACGTTCAGTGCCGCCAACACCTGGCCCGAGGCGTCGTACACCGGCACGGCGATCGAGCGCAGGCCCTGCTCCAGTTCCTGGTCGACAATGCACCAGCCCTGTTGGCGAACTTCCTGCAGGCACTCGAGCAATGCTTCGGGGGTATGCAAGGTGCGACTGGTCTTGGCCTGCAGGTCGGCGTGATCGAGGTATTCACGCAATGACGCGTCATCCAGCGCCGCCAGCAGGATCCGCCCCATGGACGTGCAGTAGGCCGGCAAGCGGCCGCCGACCGAGAGGTCTACCGATATCAGGCGCTGGGTCGTCGCCGAGCGAGCGATGTACAGAATGTCATTGCCTTCCAGCGTGGCCATGTTGCAGGCCTCGTGCAATTGCTCGCTCATGCGGTCCAGGTAAGGCTGGGCCGAGACCGCCAAGGGGGTCGAAGACAGGTAGGCATGGCCCAGGGTCAGCACCTTGGGCAACAGCGAATAGGTTCGCCCGTCGGTGGTGGCATAGCCAAGCTTGATCAGGGTATGCAGGCAGCGACGCACCGCTGCGCGGGGAATTTCGGTGCGGTGGCTGATCTGCGCAATGGTCAGGTGGCGCTTGCGCTCCTGAAAAGCTTGCACCACGGCCAGGCCTCGGGCCAGGGACGTCATGAAGTCCGGGTCCCCGGTAAACGCCTGGATCCGCTTGGCGGGCGAAGCAACAATCGGCGGCGCGGCTGACGTGAAGGAATTGCGCAATTGATCGTTCATTTCAGGTCGGTCCCCAGGGTTCGTCAGCTATTACAGGCTGCCCCCGAGCGTGCGCACAAGCCGTGGGCAGTCAACTTTGGGCGATTATCGAACCACCAGCCGATAATCGCAATCCATCCGTTTTCAGCCAAGGGCCTTGTCGACTGCGGGCTGCACCCAGTAAGAGGGGCGACTTTAGAGCATGTGTGCGTACCAGGTTTTCATACTTGTCCTTGGATAAGCGAGTGAGTGCCCCCACATACCAACTTCAGCTGTATTAATGACGTCAGGAAACAAACGTCTGTTGTATGGGTTCAAAATCAACCCAGGTAACAAAACATTTTTACAGGGGCCGGGGACATTTAACTTATTGGCGATAGGCAGCGCTCGATTGAACGCTATAATGGCCACAGTGATGTCCCCGTTTCTCCTCGACAACGGATCCCATCACCCAGGCAGCGCAAGGCTTTGGCCCCGCTACCTGCTGGCAAGCGCTAGACGCGCATTTCGAATGCCCGGCCCATGCGCTTGCAGGAAACAAGAAGACTGATGCTACATCAGTGATTCTTCTCTGGTGCTGTGGCCGCCTGCAACAACGGTGCTGTCAGTGCAGTGCGTTCGTGATTCAAGCAGCCTGTGGCTACTTGCATGATGACGCCTGCGATCAACCGACCCCGCGCAGTGCGTTTCACCAGAGTTTATTTCAACTTGATTAGGTAACACTGTGACGAAAGACGAACTGCGCGCCGAACTTGAGCGCCAGGAACAACGTTACAAGGATGTGTACGGCGGTGAAGTCACCACCTACGCCGCCCAGCCCGAACCGGAACGCAAACCGTGGCGTAAGCGCGCCAGCGTTCAGGACCAGGCATTCAGCCAGGAACTGCAAAAGATGGAAAAGGACCTCAAGGCCGAAGAGCCCTAGCGCCAACGCTTGAGTGTTGCTCAAAACTTGCCCTCAGCCGCTGGGCAGGTTGCTCCGTCACCGCGCCTGCTGAAGACAGGCGCGGGCCGCCATTGCCCGCCAATTGAGGCGAACGGCTTAAAAGCTGACCCCTCATTTCAGAAATTTCATACAGCGTTATCCCCCATTGGCCGAGGCGACGGAAACCTGATTTCTGGCGAAGCACCCAATAAAATCAAGGGGTTAAAAACCCTACGCTGCGACTGGGGCTTAGGGTCTTGTTACAAACTAAATGAATGAAACATGTTTCCGATCGGCATCTGATGCATCGATTAACCATCTTTTCTGGCATAATCGCGCCCCCTTATGACCGGGTCAGAAAACCTTCATGATCGATTTATTCAGCGGACTGGATGCTTGGGTGCTTGTGAGCCTCTTGCTCGCCCTGGCCTTTGTCCTCGCCTTCGAGTTCATCAACGGCTTTCATGACACCGCTAACGCGGTAGCCACTGTTATCTACACCAAGGCCATGCCGCCCCACCTGGCGGTGTTCTTCTCCGGTGTATTCAACTTCCTTGGCGTGTTGCTGGGCGGCGTGGGCGTGGCATATGCCATTGTCCATTTGCTGCCGGTAGAACTGTTGATCAATGTGAACACCGGCCACGGGCTGGCAATGGTGTTCTCGCTCCTCGCGGCGGCCATCACCTGGAACCTGGGCACCTGGTACTTCGGTATTCCGGCCTCCAGCTCCCATACCCTGATCGGTTCGATCCTCGGTGTCGGCCTGGCGAACGCCCTGATCAACGATATTCCACTGGTTGACGGGGTTAACTGGCAGAAGGCTATCGACATCGGCGCCTCGCTGGTGCTCTCGCCAATGGCCGGCTTCGCGGTGGCTGCCCTGGTACTGCTGGGCCTCAAATGGTGGCGCCCGCTGTCCAAGATGCACAAGACCCCGGACCAGCGCCGCAAGATCGACGACAAGAAACACCCGCCGTTCTGGAACCGCCTGGTCCTGGTGATCTCGGCGATGGCGGTGAGCTTCGTGCACGGCTCCAACGATGGCCAGAAAGGCATCGGCCTGATCATGCTGGTGTTGATCGGTATCGTCCCGGCGCAGTTCGTTCTCGACTTGAACAGCACCACCTACCAGATCGAGCGGACTCGCGATGCGACCTTGCACCTGAGCCAGTTCTATCAGCGTAACGAGGCCACCCTGGGCGAGTTCCTGGCCCTGGGCAAAAGCGTGAAGGAAGACCTGCCGGAGAAATTCCGTTGCAATCCGCAACAGACCGAACCGACCATCAGCGCGCTGCTGGGCACCCTCAAGGGTGTAGCCGACTACCACTCGCTGCCGCACGAAAGCCGCATCGAAGTACGTCGCTACCTGCTCTGCCTGGACGACACTGCGAAGAAAGTCGGCAAGCTGCCTGGCCTCGACGCCCGTGAAAAGGCCGACCTAGACAAGCTGCGCAAAGACCTGACCGCCACCACTGAATACGCGCCATTCTGGGTGATTCTGGCAGTCGCCCTGGCACTCGGCCTGGGCACCATGGTCGGCTGGAAACGCGTGGTACTGACCATCGGCGAGAAGATCGGTAAACAAGGCATGACCTACGCACAAGGCATGTCGGCCCAGATCACCGCCGCGTGCATGATCGGCATGGCCAACATCTTCAGCCTGCCGGTATCGACCACCCACGTCCTGTCCTCGGGTGTCGCCGGCACCATGGTCGCCAACAAAAGCGGCCTGCAAGGCGGAACCGTGAAAACCATCCTGCTGGCCTGGGTCCTGACCCTGCCAGCCACGGTGGCCCTGTCCGCCGGCCTGTTCTGGCTGGCCTCGAAGGCCCTGGGTAGCTGATTCAAAGCTGCACATAAAAAGGCGCGCCCTCCTGGAGGTCGCGCCTTTTTTATTGGAAAAAACACCAAACCCTAAGCAGCCGCTAACGCAGCAACGGATATGCCCAAAAAATCCAAACCAAAAAAAAGGGCAACCGAAGTTGCCCAAAATGCCTTGCGTGCTCGTGCTCCCAGAAAGACCTAAGGCTTCTTGCGCTTATGCGAGTCTTTCCAGATAAAAAATCCAAACCCAACGAAAAACAGAACCATGAGGCTGACGGTCAGCACTCCGGCGATCACCACATTGTCGAAAAACATGACCAGCCTCCTGTGCTTGCCTCGTTGCGATGGGTCTAAGTTAACCAATCAGGCACAGGAGAAAATTGACCGGGATCAATGTCGCCCAAGACAGGGCGTAAAGGCGGGGAAATAACTGACCTGCATCAACAGATGCAGGGTGGGGTCAACGCTTTTTCGGTTTGCTCTTCGGCTTTTTCTTCGCTTTGCCCAGCGGCATGGCCTGCTCGAATGCCTGGCGCACTTCGTTCAGGCGCTTCTCATTGAGATCATGCACACGCTTGGCGCGCTCGGTGTTGAGATCGATCAGCTTGTCGTCTTGGCTCATGGCGTGGCTTACGTCTTCCAGTTCAATACAGGCGCGGCACAGCGACCCACGTCACCCTGCCCGCTCAAGGTTGAGCAATAATGCGGCCTCTGGCCAACGAAGACCAGCCACCTGGCAACGCAACAAAAGCTCTTCGCAGTTCACACCTCTATATCGACCCACAACCCCTGGCGCGGCTGATCGTCCATCACCGCCACCACTGGCACAGTGTTATCGGCATTCAACTCGTCGCCCGGCACCGCCAGGGGTACCTGCGGATCGTCGCCAGTTTCACGGCGGCGTTTATCACGGGCCAACTGACGTCGCTGCTGTTCACGCAACCCCATTGCCGCTTCCTCGGGATCGCGCTGTTGCAGGTCGATCGTGCTCTCGCTGGAGCTGGGCTGCACCGGTGCCACCGGCATGATGTCCGGGCGTGGCCGTACCGGATCCTGCTGGGAGGTAATCGGCACGGCGCTCAAGGGAAGCATGGGTGGCAGCATGGTGAGGGTCTCCTGTCGGCAGGCTGTCGGCTGTTTGACCAGCGACTTGAGCCATCGGTCGCAAACTTGTGAGCCAGTTGACACTCCCAATCACCAATCGGCTCGATGCGCTACCGTAAGACTAGTAGTTTTTATGAGAGTCCTTTGGCTCTGAAGGCAGCGATCCGTTAAGATAGTCGGCTTTTTCAAGGCGGGAGTCAGGCAGCATGGCGCAGCAGTATCAACCGGGGCAACGCTGGATTAGTGACAGCGAAGCAGAGCTAGGTCTAGGCACCGTTCTGGCACAGGACGGTCGCTTGCTGACCGTGCTCTACCCGGCCACTGGCGACACCCGCCAGTATGCGCTACGGAATGCGCCCCTGACCCGCGTGAGGTTTTCGCCGGGCGACACCATTACGCACTTCGAAGGCTGGAAAATGACCGTGCGCGAAGTCGACGACGTCGACGGCCTGCTGGTCTATCACGGGCTCAACGCAGAGAACGAGCCGGTCACCCTGCCCGAAACCCAACTGTCGAACTTCATCCAGTTCCGCCTGGCCAGCGACCGTCTGTTCGCCGGGCAGATCGACCCACTGGCCTGGTTCTCCCTGCGTTACCACACCCTGGAACACACCAGCCGCCAGTTGCAGTCGTCGCTCTGGGGCCTGGGTGGCGTGCGCGCACAACCTATCGCGCACCAGTTGCACATTGCCCGTGAAGTGGCCGACCGTATTGCGCCGCGGGTTCTGCTGGCGGACGAAGTGGGCCTGGGTAAAACCATCGAAGCCGGCCTGGTGATCCATCGCCAACTGCTCTCCGGTCGCGCCAACCGCGTGCTGATCCTGGTGCCGGAAAACCTCCAGCACCAATGGCTGGTGGAAATGCGCCGGCGCTTCAACCTGCAGGTCGCGCTGTTCGACGAAGAACGTTTTATCGAAAGCGATGCCAGCAACCCGTTCGAAGACACCCAGCTCGCGCTGGTAGCCCTGGAGTGGCTGGTCGACGACGAGAAAGCCCAGGATGCATTGTTCGCTGCGGGCTGGGACCTGCTGGTGGTCGACGAAGCTCACCACCTGGTGTGGCACGAAGACCAGGTCAGCCCCGAGTACTCGCTGGTCGAACAACTCGCCGAGACCATCCCTGGCGTCCTGCTGCTGACTGCCACCCCGGAACAACTGGGCCAGGACAGCCACTTCGCCCGTCTGCGCCTGCTTGATCCGAACCGTTTCCATGACCTCAAGGCCTTCCGCGCCGAGAGCGAGAACTATCGCCCGGTGGCCGAAGCCGTTCAGGAACTGATGGACCAGGGCCGCTTGTCCCCGGCCGCCCACAAGACCATCCAGGGTTTCCTCGGCGACGAGGGCGAAGCCCTGCTGACCGCGGTCAACGATGGCGACATCGAAGCCAGCGCCCGCCTGGTCCGCGAATTGCTGGATCGCCACGGCACTGGCCGCGTGCTGTTTCGCAACACCCGCGCCGCAGTGCAAGGTTTCCCTGAGCGCAAGCTGCACCCGTACCCGCTGCCGTGCCCGGACGAGTACCTCGAGCTGCCGTTGGGCGATCACGCCGAGCTGTACCCGGAAGTCAGCTTCCAGGCCCAACCGGATGCCGACGAAGAACAACGCTGGTGGAAGTTCGACCCACGCGTGGAGTGGCTGATCGACCAGTTGAAGATGCTCAAGCGCACCAAGGTCCTGGTGATCTGTGCCCACGCCGAAACCGCGATGGACCTGGAAGACGCCCTGCGCGTGCGCTCCGGCATCCCGGCCACGGTGTTCCATGAAGGCATGAACATTCTCGAGCGTGACCGTGCAGCGGCCTACTTTGCCGATGAAGAATTCGGTGCCCAGGTACTGATCTGCTCGGAAATCGGCAGTGAAGGTCGCAACTTCCAGTTCTCCCATCACCTGGTGCTGTTCGACCTGCCAGCGCACCCGGACCTGCTGGAACAGCGGATCGGTCGTCTGGACCGGATCGGCCAGAAGCATGTCATCGAGTTGCACGTGCCGTACCTGGAAACCAGCCCGCAAGAGCGCCTGTTCCAGTGGTACCACGAAGCACTGAACGCATTCCTCAACACCTGCCCGACCGGCAACGCCCTGCAGCACCAGTTCGGCCCACGCCTGCTGCCGCTGCTGGAAGAAGCCGACGACGGCGAGTGGCAAGCGCTGATCGATGAGGCCCGCGGGACTCGCGAAGCCCTGGAAGCCGAGCTGCACAGCGGCCGTGACCGCCTGCTGGAACTCAACTCCGGCGGTGCTGGCGAAGGCGATGCCCTGGTCGAAGCGATCCTTGAACAGGACGATCAGTTCGCCCTGCCGATCTATATGGAAACCCTGTTCGACGCCTTCGGCATCGACAGCGAAGACCACTCGGAAAACGCCCTGATCCTCAAGCCGAGTGAAAAAATGCTCGACGCCAGCTTCCCGCTGGGCGACGACGAAGGCGTGACCATCACCTACGACCGCAACCAGGCGCTGTCTCGCGAAGACATGCAATTCATCACCTGGGAGCACCCGATGGTTCAGGGTGGCATGGACCTGGTGCTGTCCGGCTCGATGGGCAACACCGCGGTCGCGCTGATCAAGAACAAGGCTCTCAAGCCCGGCACCGTGTTGCTGGAACTGCTCTACGTCAGCGAAGTGGTCGCCCCACGCTCGCTGCAACTGGGCCGTTACCTGCCGCCGGCAGCCCTGCGCTGCCTGCTGGACACCAATGGCAACGACCTGTCGAGCCGGGTGTCGTTCGAGACCCTCAACGACCAGCTCGAAAGCGTGCCCCGCGCCAGCGCCAACAAGTTCATCCAGGCCCAGCGTGATCAACTGACACCGCGCATCAACGCCGGCGAAGAGAAGATCACCCCGCGCCACGCTGAACGGGTAGCCGAAGCACAACGCCGCCTGGCAGCCGACACCGATGAAGAACTGGCGCGCCTGACCGCCTTGCAAGCCGTCAACCCGACGGTGCGTGACAGCGAGCTGGTTGCCCTGCGCCACCAGCGCGAACAAGGCCTGGCCATGCTCGACAAAGCGGCGCTGCGCCTGGAGGCGATCCGGGTGCTGGTGGCGGGTTAAGCCCCCGCCTTGCACCGCGATAAAAAAGGCCCGCAGCGATGCGGGCCTTTTGCTTTTCTGTGGGATCTGCCGAAGGCTGTGGTGCTTAACCCGCAGACACCGCACCAACTCCAGGCTCAACCACCGTCCCCATCCCCTCCTTCATGCGCTTGGCATCGCGGACAAAACAGCGCGCTGCCAGGAACAGGAAGACCATGGTGAGCAACAGCGCGACCGGAATCAGGTACATCGCATCGTGCAGGCCGACGGCCTTGAAGGCTTCGGTCATCTGCTCGGCACCCGCCGCTTGCATCGCCGTATGGGCGAAGTGATCGGACAGCCCGCCGACCACCACGGGCCCCAGACCGCCCCCCAACAGATACAACCCGGCGAAGAACAGCGCCATGGCCGTCGCCCGCAAGCGCGGTTCAACCACGTCCTGGATCGCCGTGTATACGCAGGTATAGAAGTTGTAGGCAAACAACCAGCCCAAGCTGAACACCGCCACGAACACCCCGATTTCAATTCGCCCGGCATGCAGCGCCCACGCCGTGCACAGGGTCGAGATAATCAGGCTGAAGCCCGCGAACAACAGCCGACCACTGGCCACCCGCTGATGAATCTTGTCGGCCACCCAGCCGCCCAGCGTCAAGCCAAACAACCCGGTAACCCCGACAATCACCCCGGTGGCCACGGCTGCATCCTGCAGCGGCAGCAGGAAATAACGCTGCAGCATCGGCACCAGGAACGAGTTGCAGGCATAGGTGGCGAAGTTGAAGCACAGGCCGGCCATCACCAGCCAGAGAAAGGTCGGAATCGCCAGGACCCGACGAATCGGCCGGTCGACCCGTTCCTGGGATATCTGCACGGTTTCCGCCGCACCGCGCTTGGGCTCTTTGATGAAGAACATGAAGACCGCCAGGATCAACCCCGGCACTGCCGCGATGAAAAAGGGTGCACGCCAGCTATCGAAGGCCTTGACCATGGCACCGATGGTGAAGAACGCCAGCAACAAGCCCAGGGGCAGTCCGAGCATGAAAATGCCCATCGCCCGCGCCCGGCGATGGGCAGGAAACAGGTCGCCGATCAGCGAGTTGGCGGCCGGAGCGTAACTGGCCTCACCGATGCCCACGCCCATGCGCACGATCAGGAAACTCCAGAAACTGCCCACCAGCCCATTGACCGCCGTCAGCCCGCTCCACACCGCCAGCCCCCAGCCCATCAGCTTGCTGCGCGAACCGGTGTCGGCCATCCGCCCCAGTGGCAGCCCGGCAATCGCATAGACGATGGTGAATGCAGTCCCGATGATCCCCAGCTGAAAGTCGCTCAGGTGCCACTCCATGCGGATCGGCTCGATGATGATGGCCGGAATGGTGCGGTCGAAGAAGTTGAACAGATTGGCCAGGAACAGCAGGAACAGAATGCGCCAGGCATTCGCCGCTTGGGTCGAGTTCTGCATGGGTCCGTCTCTTTTTATTTATTGTTATGGGCGCGCTACTGCCAACCCGGAACCTGCAATCTAGTCAGGCGCCTGCGCGCTGTCTGTAATTATTCGTAAGGCTGATGTCGACTTATCGAAGGCCGCGACTCGCATTCCCCATCTATATTTCTAAACGCTATATAGCTAAGTTCAAAATAACAAGAGGCAATGTGCCATCACCGCTTTCACTGAGCTGCCGGCTTCTATACTCCAGCCATTCGCCAGCGTTCATGGCGCCTGCGAGACGTTTCAACGACGGGGCATGCGATGGCCTGGCTAGGATGGCATTTCAGCAGCGAACTGCCCGCAAGCGGCGGCCAGGTCATACTCAACTGCAGCCACGACCCGGCGTTGGTGCTGCTGGCCTACCTGGTCGCCTGCGCAGCCAGTTTTGCCACTCTGGACATGGCCGAGCGGGTCGGCCATGCCGAAGATCCACGCTCGCAAAGGCGCTGGCGCTGGGTCGGAGCCGGCTGTCTGGCGGGTGGCATATGGGCCATGCACTTCATCGGCATGCTGGCGTTCCAGGCGCCGATCACCATCCACTATGACCTGTCGATTACCCTGCTTTCGCTGCTGATAGCCTTTCTTGCCGCCTTCTTGACCATGGACACCCTGAGCCATCCAGAGCCGCGTCCCTGGCAGTACGTCAGCGCCTCGATCGGTGTCGGAGTGGGGATTGCCGCCATGCATTACGTGGGCATGGCAGCCATGCGTTCCAGCGCCCAGATCTACTTCGCGCCAGGTTTGTTCGCCGTATCGATCATCATCGCCATTCTCGCCAGCGCCGTAGCTTTGCTGCTCTCGCACTGCCTGCGCACTGGCAGCGGGGTGCTGCACCAACTGCTCAAGTACGCGACCAGCCTGTTGCTGGGGGGCGGCATTGTCAGCATGCACTTCACTGGCATGTGGGCCATGATGCTGGTGCTACCAGAGGGCGTGCCGGCCCCACTCGCAGTGCCCCACAACCCGCTGCAACTGGGCGTGACCATCACCGTGATCACCTTGCTGGTGATCGGCAGCAGCGTCAGCGCAGCGCTGGCCGACCGCAAACTGCAACACAAGGAGCGTGACCTGTGCCGGGTCAATGCCTTGCTCTGCCAACTGGACCAGGCCCGGCAGTCGTTGCAGCAAGTGGCGCTTTACGACCCCCTGACCAACCTGATCAACCGTCGCGGCTTCAACCAGATCTTTGCCGAGAAGATTGCGGAGAAAACCGCACAGGGTGGCAAGCTGGCGATCATGTTCCTTGATATCGATCACTTCAAGCGCATCAACGATAGCCTTGGCCATGATGCCGGGGACAGCCTATTGAAGGTAATTGCCGGGCATATCAAAAGCTCGGTCCGCAGCCATGACGACGTGGTCGCACGGTTTGGCGGCGATGAGTTCTGCGTGCTGGTCAATCTGCTGGATCGCGAGGAGGCCCAGCAAGTGGCTGAGCGCATCATGCAGAAAATGAAAGCGCCGATCGAGCTGGCCGGACGGCGCATGGTCATGACCACGAGCATTGGCATCAGCGTGTTCCCCGACGATGGCCAGCACTGCGAGGAACTGCTCAAACACGCCGACCTGGCGCTGTACCAAGCCAAGGCCAATGGGCGTAACGGTGTGCATTTTTTCAACGAGCAGTTGAAAACCCGGGCAACGGTGGCGCTGCAACTCGAAGAGGAACTGCGTAACGCCCTGCGCGACGACAGCGGGCTGCTACTGTATTACCAGCCGATCTACGACCTGCGGACCGGCCAGGTGACCAAGCTGGAGGCCCTGATCCGCTGGCAGCATCCGCTCCACGGCGTGCTGGCACCCGACCGTTTCATCGCCATTGCCGAGGCCAACGGGCTGATTGCCGAACTCGACAACTGGGTGCTGCGCAAAGCCTGTGCAGACCTCGGCGAACTGTCCCGACACGGCTGCGACTCGCTGAAAATCGCGGTCAACTGCTCCCCGCTCAACCTGGCGCGCCCGGAGCTGGCCGACGAAATCGAGCAGGCCCTGCACTCGGCCGGGGTAGCGGCTGACAGGCTGGAGTTGGAGGTCACCGAGAACGCGTTGATGGGCAACATCACCAACACCCTGGTGCTGCTCAAGCAAATCCGTGCCCTTGGGGTTTCCCTGTCCATTGATGACTTCGGCACCGGCTACTCGTCCCTCGCCTACCTCAAGCGCCTGCCCTTGAACACGCTAAAGATCGACCGCTCGTTCATCCAGGACATCCCGGATTCAACGCAAGACATGGAAATCGTCCAGGCCATTATTGTCATGGCCCATACCCTGCAGTTGCAGGTGGTCACCGAGGGCGTCGAAACCTTCGAGCAGTACCGCTTCCTCGAACGTTTTGGCTGCGATTTCATCCAGGGTTACCTGATGAGCTGCCCAGTGCCGCTGGCTGAGCTGCGGCCGATTCTCAATGAGCTCAACCAGCGTAATCCCCTACAGCCGGTCAGCCCTTTGTCGCTGGTGCGCGATACAGATGAATCAAGGTTGCCGGGTCCTTTTCCAGGAAGCCCTGGCCACCGTGCAAGCGCATCAGCTGTGCGGCCAGGCCACTGATTGGCGTCGCCGAACCCTGCTCGCGAGAAAACTGCACCGCGCCATCCAGGTCCTTGAGCAGGGTCCGCACGTGCCACTTCACCGGTTCAAAGCGGCTTTCGGCCATCTGCGGAGCCAGTATCTGCAGCGGTTTGGAGTCGGCAAAACCGCCGCTCAAGGCGTCCGCCAACCGGCTTGCATCGACACCTGAGCGCTCGGCCAGCGCCACCACTTCGGCAATCACCAGGGCATTGCAGGCCACGATCATCTGGTTGCAAGCCTTGGTCACCTGCCCCGCCCCCACCGCGCCCATGTGCGTGACTCGCTGGCCGAGGTTGAGCAGCACCGCGCGAACCCGCTCCAGATCAGCCGCTTCCCCTCCGACCATGATCGCCAGGCTCCCAGCCTCGGCACCGGGCACGCCACCGGACACCGGCGCATCGAGCCAGCCCATGGCGCATTCGCTGGCCAGTTGCGCGGCCATGTCCCGGGTGGCGGTCGGTTCCAGGCTGGAAAAATCCACCAGCAACTGTCCAGCCTTCGCGCCACTGGCCACGCCCGCCGGACCAAACACCACCTCGCGCACCACCTCGGTATTGGCCAGGCACAACATCATCAGGTCGGCGTGATCACAGAGTTCGGCCGGGCTCGCCACCTGCCGGGCACCCGCCTCGACCAGGGCAGCGCACTTTTGCGGATGACGATTCCACACCGTCAGCGGATAACCCGCAGCCAGCAGGCGACGACACATCGGCAAGCCCATCAAGCCGATGCCGGCGAACGCAAGTGAAGGTAACGATGCCATTGATATGCCTCTGCGCGATAGAAAGTCTGCGAATAGTCGCTGATTCACCGAGACTTGGGAAAGCCGCGTGCGCCACCAGCCGGAATGGTCAAACAAAGGTCAGCAAGGTACATCCAGAAACAATTAAGCAGCCATTCGGCTGCTCAATAAACTGTTCCCATTACGCGAACGTCACCCTCGATCAGGCCTGGCTGTGGCCTTTCTCTACGGCAACGTGCCATCACGCTACTCCGCTACACACTTTACTTGGAGGAGCCTTCGCACCAAACGGGTGCACTGCGTTAAACCGGCGCCCTTTCCTGGATCAGAATCCACGGTGAAACCACCACGGCCCACAGTTCTGGATCGCGCTCGAAAAGATCCAGCGCCCGCGTTTCAGACAGCTTCGCGAGCTGGTCGGCGGCCAGCCAGGCAGCCACTTTCTCGCCTTCGTCCTGCGCCACCGCCTCGGCAGCGGCGATCAAATCCAGGCCAGGATCGACCCACAATAGGGCGCCCTTGGCAAAGAACGGTTCCAGTTCCTTCCAGGTAATAGATGCAGTTTCACCAAGCAGCTTGGCATAGAGGGTGCTAGGTTCTTGAGTCATGGGTCCTGTCCGCAAATGAAATCGACGCAATCATAACGTTGGTGCTCTGGCAGAAAAACCCGGATTCAAATGCGTCATCGAACGAAAAGTACCGGAACGCCCAGGCAATGCTGCTGATTCAGCTATAAGCCGGCCAAAGCCATGGCGTTATTCTGTCTTTTTCTTTCAATAAAGCGACACCACCAGGTTTTGCCCCCAGCAGCCAGCTTTTCAAGCGAACAACCGGCGCTCTACACTGTACCGGTACAGTTGCCAGGGGCATTTCCGCGAGAGACTTAGGTCATCTACCGGTTCTGCGCCTCAGGCCGCCAGAACTATAAAAATTACAACAGTAAGAGTGGAGCACTATGAATAAGGCTACTAAGCAGATTTCCAAACTGTTTGCCGCTATGGTTCTGGCCGGGGTTGCCAGCCATTCGTTCGCAGCTGACACCATCAAGATCGGCATTGCCGGCCCTAAAACCGGCCCTGTAGCCCAATACGGCGACATGCAGTTCAGTGGCGCCAAAATGGCCATCGAACAAATCAACGCCAAAGGCGGCGTCAACGGCAAGAAACTCGAAGCCGTTGAATACGATGACGCCTGCGATCCAAAACAAGCCGTGGCCGTTGCCAACAAAGTCGTCAACGATGGCGTCAAGTTCGTGGTCGGTCACCTGTGCTCCAGCTCCACTCAACCGGCTTCCGACATCTACGAAGACGAAGGCGTGATCATGATCACCCCGGCTGCCACCAGCCCGGACATCACCGCCCGTGGTTACAAAATGGTCTTCCGTACCATCGGCCTCGACAGCGCCCAGGGCCCTGCCGCCGGTAACTACATTGCCGATCACGTCAAACCGAAAATCGTTGCCGTCCTGCACGACAAACAGCAATACGGTGAAGGCATCGCCACCGCCGTCAAGCAAACCCTCGAGAAGAAAGGCGTCAAGGTTGCCGTGTTCGAAGGCATCAACGCCGGCGACAAAGACTTCTCCTCGATGATCGCCAAGCTCAAGCAAGCCAACGTCGACTTCGTCTACTACGGCGGCTACCACCCGGAGCTGGGCCTGATCCTGCGTCAATCCCAGGAAAAAGGCCTGAAAGCCAAGTTCATGGGTCCGGAAGGCGTGGGTAACGACTCCATCTCACAGATCGCCAAGGACGCTTCCGAAGGCCTGCTGGTAACCCTGCCGAAGTCCTTCGACCAGGACCCGGCCAACGTTGCCCTGGCTGATGCATTCAAGGCCAAGAAAGAAGACCCGAGCGGCCCGTTCGTGTTCCCGGCGTACTCGGCTGTTGAAGTCATCGCCGGCGGCATCACTGCAGCCAAGAGCGAAGACGCGGCCAAGGTGGCAGAAGCCATCCACGCCGGTACTTTCAAAACCCCGACTGGCGACCTGAGCTTCGACGCCAAGGGCGACCTGAAAGACTTCAAGTTCGTGGTCTACCAGTGGCACTTCGGTAAACCTAAAACCGAAGTTTCGCCTCAGTAAGGCCTTGCCTGACTGACTGCCAACAAAGCCCACGGCGTGCCGTGGGCTTTGTTTTACGAATGTATGGGCCGCGCCTGCGTGATCCGCAAGCCTCCCCACCTGAAAATCTCAAAACCGTCATCAGCGGTTCGCTGGCAAACCTCATGCCCGAAGAGGATGCAGATCCTCGGGGCTCGAGCGGGAAAATGACTCCACCAGTGAAATGCGTATCAGGTTTTTAGGAGCGTTGTAATGCCTGACCTCTATCACTTTTTCCAACAGCTGGTTAACGGTCTGACCGTTGGCAGCACGTATGCCCTGATCGCCATCGGCTATACGATGGTTTACGGCATCATTGGAATGATCAACTTCGCCCACGGCGAGGTCTACATGATCGGTTCCTACGTGGCGTTCATCGCCATCGCCGGGCTGGCCATGATGGGACTCGACAGCGTCCCGTTGTTGATGACCGCAGCCTTCATCGCGAGCATCGTCGTTACCAGTGCCTACGGCTACAGCATCGAACGGATCGCCTACCGCCCATTGCGTGGCAGTAACCGTCTGATTCCGCTGATTTCCGCCATCGGCATGTCGATCTTCCTGCAGAACACGGTTCTGCTGGCGCAAGACTCCAAGGACAAGTCCATTCCCAACCTGATCCCGGGCAACTTCTCCATCGGGCCAGGCGGTGCATCGGAAGTAATGATTTCCTACATGCAGATCGTGGTGTTCGTGGTGACGCTGGTGGCCATGCTTGGCCTGACGATGTTCATCTCACGTTCGCGCCTCGGTCGTGCCTGCCGCGCCTGCGCCGAAGACATCAAGATGGCCAACCTGCTGGGTATCAACACCAACAACATCATTGCCCTGACCTTCATCATCGGTGCTGCACTGGCGGCGATCGCGGCCGTCCTGCTGAGCATGCAATACGGTGTGATCAACCCGAACGCCGGCTTCCTGGTCGGGCTCAAGGCCTTCACCGCCGCGGTACTGGGCGGCATCGGCAGTATTCCGGGCGCCATGCTTGGCGGTCTGGTGCTGGGTGTGGCTGAAGCATTCGGTGCTGACATCTTCGGCGACCAGTACAAGGACGTCGTGGCATTCGGCTTGTTGGTTCTGGTGCTGTTGTTCCGTCCGACCGGCATTCTGGGCCGTCCGGAGGTTGAGAAAGTATGACTAGGAATCTTAAATCGGCGCTGTTCAGCGCCTTGCTGGTGTGGGCCGTGGCCTACCCGGTACTGGGTCTGAAACTGACCATCGTCGGCATCAACCTGGAAGTCCACAACACCAGCCCGGCCATCCTGGCGACCATCGCCCTGTGTTCGGTCCTGATGTTTTTGCGGGTCCTGTTCAGCCACCAGATCAGCGCGGCGTGGAAATCCTCGCCAAACATGCCGCTGATCCCGGCCAAGGCCAGCAACTTCCTGACCCTGCCCACCACTCAGCGCTGGATCATCCTGGCCCTGATCGTCGGCGCCCTGGTCTGGCCGTTCTTCGGCTCGCGCGGGGCGGTGGATATCGCCACCCTGATCCTGATCTATGTGATGCTCGGCCTGGGCCTGAACATCGTGGTCGGCCTGGCCGGCCTGCTCGACCTGGGTTACGTCGGCTTCTACGCCGTCGGCGCCTACAGTTATGCGCTGCTGTCGCATTACTACGGCCTGAGCTTCTGGATCTGCCTGCCTATCGCCGGCTTGATGGCGGCCACCTTCGGCTTCCTGCTCGGTTTCCCGGTACTGCGCTTGCGCGGTGACTACCTGGCGATCGTGACCCTGGGTTTTGGCGAGATCATCCGCCTGTTCCTGCGCAACCTGACCGACCTCACCGGCGGCCCGAACGGCATCAGCAACATCGAGAAGCCTACGTTCTTCGGCCTGACTTTCGAACGTAAGGCCGCCGAAGGGCTGCAGACGTTCCACGAGTACTTCGGCCTGCCGTACAACTCGATCAACAAGGTGATCTTCCTCTACCTGGTTGCCCTGTTGCTGGCCCTCGGTGCGTTGTTCGTGATCAACCGCTTGCTGCGCATGCCGATCGGCCGTGCCTGGGAAGCCCTGCGTGAAGACGAAATCGCCTGCCGTGCCCTGGGTCTCAACCCCACGGTCATCAAGCTGTCGGCCTTCACCCTGGGTGCCAGCTTTGCCGGTTTTGCCGGGAGCTTCTTTGCTGCCCGTCAGGGTCTGGTCACACCGGAGTCCTTCACCTTCATCGAGTCGGCGATCATTCTCGCCATCGTCGTATTGGGTGGCATGGGCTCGCAACTGGGGGTGATTCTTGCCGCCGTGGTGATGATCCTGCTGCCGGAAATGATGCGTGAGTTCAGCGAGTACCGCATGTTGATGTTCGGCGCCTTGATGGTGCTGATGATGATCTGGCGTCCTCAAGGCCTGCTGCCCATGCAACGTCCTCACATGGAGCTGCGAAAATGAGCCGTGAGATCCTCAAAGTCGAAAATCTGAGCATGCGCTTCGGCGGCCTGCTGGCGGTCAACGGCGTGGCCCTGACCGTCAAGGAAAAACAGGTCGTGGCCCTGATCGGTCCCAACGGCGCTGGCAAGACCACCGTGTTCAACTGCCTCACCGGTTTCTACAAGCCGAGCGGCGGCAGCATCCTGCTGGACGGCGAGCCGATCGAAGGCCTGCCCGGCCACAAGATTGCCCTCAAAGGCGTGGTGCGTACGTTCCAGAACGTGCGGTTGTTCAAGGACATGACCGCGGTCGAGAACCTCTTGATCGCGCAACACCGTCACCTGAACACCAACTTCCTGGCCGGCCTGTTCAAGACCCCGTCGTTCCGCAAAAGCGAACGCGAGGCCATGGAGTTTGCCGAGTACTGGCTGGAGAAGGTCAACCTCAAGGAGTTCGCCAACCGTACCGCCGGCACCCTGGCCTACGGTCAGCAACGGCGCCTGGAAATCGCCCGCTGCATGATGACCCGTCCACGGATCCTCATGCTCGACGAACCGGCCGCCGGCCTGAACCCCAAGGAAACCGAAGACCTCAAGGCGCTGATCAGCGTCCTGCGTGAAGAACACAACGTCACCGTGTTGCTGATCGAGCACGACATGAAACTGGTCATGAGCATTTCCGACCACATCGTCGTGATCAACCAGGGCACACCGCTGGCCGACGGCACGCCGGAACAGATCCGTGACAATCCTGAAGTGATCAAAGCCTACCTGGGGGAAGCGTAAATGCTGCAATTCGATAACGTTTCCACCTTCTACGGCAAGATCCAGGCCCTGCACAGTGTCAACGTGGAAATCCGCCAGGGCGAAATCGTCACCCTGATCGGTGCCAACGGCGCCGGCAAGTCGACCCTGCTGATGACCCTCTGCGGCTCGCCGCAGGCTCACAGTGGCAGCATCCGCTACCTGGGTGAAGAACTCGTGGGGCAGACCTCGGCGCAGATCATGCGCAAGAGCATTGCCGTGGTGCCGGAAGGTCGTCGGGTGTTTTCCCGCCTGACGGTGGAGGAGAACCTCGCCATGGGCGGATTCTTCACCGACAAGGGCGATTACCAGGAGCAAATGGACAAAGTCCTGGGGCTTTTCCCACGTCTGAAGGAACGCTTTGCCCAACGCGGCGGCACCATGTCTGGCGGCGAGCAGCAAATGCTCGCCATCGGCCGGGCGCTGATGAGCAAACCCAAGCTGCTGCTGCTCGACGAGCCGTCGCTGGGTCTGGCCCCGATCATCATCCAGCAGATCTTCGATATCATCGAACAACTGCGCAAGGACGGTGTGACGGTGTTCCTGGTGGAGCAGAACGCCAACCAGGCATTAAAAATCGCCGACCGTGCCTACGTTCTGGAGAACGGCCGGGTGGTCATGCAAGGCACTGGTGAAGCCCTGCTGACCGACCCCAAGGTGCGCGAAGCGTATCTGGGCGGCTAAGCCCTGGCAGTCAAGAGAAAACGGCCTTCGGGCCGTTTTTTTTATGCGCCAGACAACTGATTACAGGCGGTCCAGCGCCTCCCCACTGCGCTTGAACCAACCGATCAGGTGATCGGCCAGGACCTGGGTACGCCTGGGCAAGCCACCTTGATACGGGTGCACCAGATACATCGGCATGCTGCGGGTCTGGTAGTCACGCAGCAACCAGCGCAAACGGCCGTCAGCCAATTCCGCCTGCAACAGGTAGGACGGCAGGCGCGCAATCCCGGCGCCAGCCAAGGCGGCTTTTTTCAACAGGTTGTAGTGGTTGCTGGCGAACGGCCCGGATACCCGTACCCGCAGCAATTCGTGCTGCTGGTGATACAGCCATTCTTCGCGGCCGCTGTAGTGGCTGTTGAGCAGACAGCGGTGGTCGGCCAACGCTTGGGGGGCCTGGGGCTCACCGAACTGCTCGAGGTAGGCCGGGCTGGCGCAGGTCATTTCGTGCCAGGCCAGCAGCGGCTTGGCCACCAGTCGCTCGTCATTGGCGACCTCGGAGCGGATCGCCAGGTCGAAGCCGTCGCGAGACAGGTCGCGGTAACTGTTGTTCAGCTCCAGCTCGATCTGCACCTGCGGGTACTGGCGAGAAAACTCCAGCAACAAGCCATCAAAAAACGTCTCCCCCAATGACACTGGCACGGTGATCCGCACTGGGCCGGCCATGTCGTCCTTCAGGCGCGCTAACGCCTGGCGTGCGCGCTCCACCTGCACCACCAGTGCCTGGGCCTGGGGCAGCAACGCCGCACCGGCCGCGGTCAGACTCAGCCGGCGCGTGGTGCGCTGCAGCAATACCACACTGAATCGCGCTTCCAACTGGCTGATGCGCTTGGACAGTTGGCCCTTGCTGCAGCCCAGGCGCTGCGCCGCCAACGTGAAACTACCGGCTTCGATCAGCACGGCGAATGCCGCCAGGTCATCCATTTCACTCATGGATTGTTTCCATTTGAAAACCAAAGGTTGCCTATTAGCACGCTTATCCGAGCAAAAAACCACTCTAGACTGAAACCTCGTTCACCCCTTGAGGAAACAGCACGATGAAAATTCTATTGATTGGCGCCAGCGGCACCGTGGGTTCGGCAGTCGACAAAGAGCTGTCGGCACGTCACGAGATCATTCGCATCGGCCGCAGCAGTGGCGATTTCCAGGTCGACATCAGCGACAGCGCCTCGATTCGCGAGCTGTTCGGCAAGACCGGAAAGTTCGATGCCCTGGTCTGCGCCGCTGGCAACGTGACCTTCGCGCCCCTGGCCGAGATGGACGCGCAAAGTTTCGCCCTGGGCCTGCAAGACAAGTTGATGGGCCAGGTCAATCTGCTGCTGATCGGCCGTGAGTTTGCCAACGATGGCGCTTCGTTCACCTTCACCAGCGGCGTCCTCAGCCACGACCCGATCCGCAGCGGCGCATCGGCGGCACTGGTCAACGGTGCACTGGACAGTTTCGTGCGGGCCGCCGCCATCGAACTGCCCCGTGGCTTACGCGTCAATTCGGTCAGCCCTACGGTGCTGGTAGAGGCCATGGGCAGCTATGCGCCCTACTTCCGGGGCTACAAACCGGTGGCCGGCGCCGATGTCGGGCTGGCCTATGCCAAGAGCGTGGAAGGTTTGCAGACCGGGCAGACCTTCCACGTCGGCTGACAGCCCTTGTGATGAACGGGCAGCCTGCGTAACGTGTCGGCACCTGCCTGGAGACCCAACGATGCGTGCTGCCCGTTCCCTGATGTTTGTCGCCCTGCTCCCGCTGTTTGCCGGTTGCCAGTTGCTCGAGAGCTCGCCCCAGGCGCCCTCCACCGCTGGCCTGACCCGCATGCAGGGCGAGCTCGGCATGGCCAACGGCAAGCTGGTGTTCAAGCCCTGCCAGGGCAACACCCTGTATGCCGTGCATGACAGCGGCAGCACCAGCGTCATGCAAGAGGCCGCCACACTGGCCGGGACCCAGCACCAGGTATTCGCCGATCTGCGTGGCCGGGTACCCTCGGCAAAAGTTACGGACGGCCAGGCGCAACTGGATGTCCAGCAGCTCTATCGCCTGGAACGCTCGACGAGTGCCTGCAACAGTCCAGACTTCCAGAAACTGATCCTGCAGGCCGGCGGCAATACGCCCAACTGGAGCGTCAAGATCAGTGGCAAGGGCATGCTGGTCGAGCGCGCTGGACAACCGGCCCTGGTCCTGCCCTACCTGGAAGAACAATTGGGTGACGGGCGCTTTCACCTCAGCAGCGAAGCCAATAACCAACGCGTCGAACTGTGGATCGCTCCCCAACGCTGCGTCGACCCGAGCCGCCCCAGCGTCCAGTTCATGAGCGCCGAGTTGCGGGTTAACGATCAGGTACAACGTGGCTGCGCCTATTTTGGCGGCTCACGCAGCGACTGATGCGACGAGCTGTTGTTTTAGCCTCACTGGAAATCCCGGTTGAGGCTTATAATCTGCGGTTTGCAACGCCTTGGCGCATTGGTGCGCCCGCGAACCGGATACCGACATGTTACGAATCACCGAACTCAAGCTGCCAATCGACCATCCCGAAGAAGACCTGCGCCCTGCCATCGTGCAGCGCCTGGGCATCGCCAGTGATGACCTGCTCGATTTCACCTTGTTCAAGCGCAGCTACGATGCGCGCAAAAAGTCCTCCGAACTGTGCTTCATCTACACCATTGACCTGAGCCTGCGGGACGAGGCCAAGGTGTTGCAGGCGTTCGCCGATGACCGTAACGTCAATCCCGCCCCGGATGTCAGCTACAAGGTCGTGGGCCACGCCCCGCAAGACCTGAGCGAGCGCCCGGTGGTAGTCGGTTTTGGTCCCTGCGGGATTTTCGCCGGGCTGTTGCTGGCCCAGATGGGCTTCAAACCGATCATCCTCGAGCGTGGCACCGAAGTTCGCCAGCGCACCAAGGACACCTGGGGCCTGTGGCGCAAAAGCGTGCTCAACCCCGAGTCGAACGTGCAGTTCGGCGAAGGCGGTGCCGGTACGTTTTCCGACGGCAAGCTGTACAGCCAGATCAAGGATCCCAAGCACCACGGCCGCAAAGTCCTGCACGAGTTCGTCAAGGCCGGCGCGCCGGATGAAATCCTCTACGTCAGCAAGCCGCACATCGGTACGTTCCGCCTGACGGGTGTCGTGGAAAACATGCGTGAGCAGATTCGGGCCCTGGGTGGCGAAGTGCGCTTCCAGCAACGGGTCACCGACGTGCTGATCGAAGACGGCCAACTGACCGGCGTCGAACTGGCCAGCGGCGAGCAGATCAACTCCCGCCACGTGATCCTGGCGCTGGGCCACAGTGCCCGCGACACCTTCCGTATGCTCCACGGCCGCGGCGTGTACATGGAGGCCAAGCCGTTCTCCGTGGGCTTCCGCATCGAGCACCCGCAATCGCTGATCGACAGTGCGCGCCTGGGCAAGTACGCCGGTCACCCGAAACTCGGCGCCGCCGACTACAAACTGGTGCACCACGCCAAGAACGGTCGCTCGGTCTACAGCTTCTGCATGTGCCCAGGCGGTACGGTGGTAGCAGCTACCTCCGAGCCCAATCGTGTAGTCACCAACGGCATGAGCCAGTACTCGCGTAACGAGCGCAACGCCAACTCCGGGATTGTCGTGGGTATTACCCCGGAAGTGGACTACCCGGGTGGCCCGCTGGCTGGTATCGAGTTGCAGGAGCAACTGGAGTCCCACGCCTTTGTGCTCGGCGGCAGCAACTACGAGGCACCGGCGCAACTGGTCGGCGACTTCATTGCCGGCAAGCCGTCGACCGCGCTGGGCAGCGTCGAACCTTCCTACAAACCTGGGGTGGCCCTGGGTGACCTGGCGCTGGCATTGCCGGCCTTTGCCATCGAAGCCATCCGCGAAGCCCTGCCGGCATTCGAGAAGCAGATTCGCGGCTACTCGTTGCATGACGCGGTGCTGACCGGGATCGAAACCCGCACCTCGTCGCCCCTGCGCATCACCCGTAACGAGTCGATGCAGAGCCTGAACGTCAAGGGCCTGTTCCCGGCCGGTGAAGGCGCTGGCTACGCGGGTGGGATTCTCTCGGCCGGCGTCGATGGGATTCGCATTGCTGAAGCCGTGGCTCGGGATATCCTGGGCATCGAAGCTTAAACACCTGGTGGGAGCGGGATTACTCGCTCCCACCAAGTCGTTGTGTCAGATGTTTGCGCGCAACACACTGGCCGGCAGTGCCTCACCCCGCTCGACGCTGGCCGCAACGGCCGCGATCAAGCCACTCAACTCGTAACCCTGGGCCTTCAGCCAGTCCTGATCGTAGTAGGTGGTTGCATAACGCTCGCCGCCGTCACACAGAATGGCCACGATCGACCCACTCTCCCCCGCCGCGACCATCTGCTGGGCCGCCATCAACGCGCCAATCAGGTTAGTCCCACTGGAACCGCCGACGTTGCGACCCAAGCGTTGCGCCAGGTAATGCATGGCCGCCAGTGACAAGGCGTCCGGCACCTTGACCATCGCATCGATCACCTTCGGCAGGAACGACGCCTCGACCCGCGGCCGACCGATGCCTTCGATACGCGAACCACACTCCAGGCGCAGGCTCGCATCGCCACTCAGGTAATAGTCAAAGAACACCGAACGCTCGGCATCGGCACAGAGCACCCGGGTGGCGTGCTGCCGGTAACGCACGTAGCGCCCCAGGGTCGCGGTGGTGCCGCCGGTGCCGGGGCTGGAAATCAGCCAACTGGGTTCCGGATGCCGCTCGAAACGCATCTGCTGAAAGATCGACTCGGCGATGTTGTTGTTGGCCCGCCAATCGGTGGCGCGCTCGGCGTAGGTGAACTGATCGATGAAGTGCCCATCGTGCTCACGGGCCAGGCGCTCGGACTCGGCATAGATCTGCGTCGGGTCCTGCACCAGGTGGCTCTTGCCGCCGTAGAACTCGATTTGCGCGATCTTTTCCCGGGAAGTGCTGGCCGGCATCACCGCAATGAACGGCAGTCCCAGCAGTCGAGCGAAGTAGGCCTCGGAGATCGCCGTCGAACCGCTGGACGCCTCGATCACCGGGGCGCCCGGCTTGAGCCAGCCATTACACAGCGCATATAGGAACAGCGAGCGGGCCAGCCGATGCTTGAGGCTGCCGGTGGGATGGCTGGATTCATCCTTGAAGTACAGTTCGATGCCCGGCAACCCCGCCAACGGCAACGGGATCAGGTGGGTATCGGCACTGCGCTGGAAGTCGGCTTCGATGATGCGGATGGCTTCGCGGGCCCATTGGCGGCTGTCGCTCATGGTGGGTTACTCGTGGAATCAATGACGGCGGAAGGAAACCTGAGGGTGACAACAGGCCAATTCTTAAGCTTAGGAAAAAACCTACATAACGCACAGGTACAGCTGGGGTTCAATACGCCAGCCAACTGCTAGGCTGTGTGCAGCTTGGGTTGTAACGGCATATAACAAAAAAGAATATAACTTTTGTTTTAACAACTAACCGCACAGGTTAGGGTGTGCCACCTTTTGAATCTATAGATGGAGAGCGACCTTGCCTCTGCGTAGCACTTTCACTCGTTTCTTTCAGTTGGAAGCTGCCAGCGGTCTGTTATTGATTGCCGCTGCAGTCCTGGCCCTGATCATCAACAACTCACCGCTGTCCTGGCTCTACACCGGCTTGCTGGACACCCCCGTGGTGGCCCAGATCGGCGCCTTGAAAATCGCCAAGCCGCTGTTGCTGTGGATCAACGACGGCCTGATGGCCCTGTTCTTCCTGCTGATAGGCCTTGAGGTCAAGCGTGAAGTCCTCGATGGTCACCTGTCCAAACCTTCGCAGATCGTCCTCCCAGGTGCCGCCGCCGTCGGTGGCATGCTGGTGCCAGCGCTGATCTACTGGTTCCTCAACCGCGACAACCCGCCGGCCCTGAATGGTTGGGCGATTCCGACCGCCACCGACATTGCCTTCGCCCTGGGCGTACTGGCCTTGCTGGGTAAGCGTGTACCGGTGTCGCTGAAGCTGTTCCTGATGACCCTGGCCATCATCGATGACCTGGGCGCGATCATCATCATTGCGATCTTCTACTCGGGCGCGCTCTCGACCCTGTCGTTGATGCTGGCGGGCGCATGTATTGCCGCGCTGGTGGCGATGAATCGCCTGGGGGTGGTCAAGCTGGGCCCGTACATGATCATCGGCCTGATCCTCTGGGTCTGCGTGCTCAAGAGTGGTGTCCACGCCACGCTGGCCGGGGTGACACTGGCGTTCTGCATCCCGTTGCGCACCAAAAATGCCGAGCCCTCGCCCTCTCTGAGCCTGGAACATGCACTGCATCCGTGGGTCGCCTACGGCATCCTGCCGCTGTTCGCGTTTGCCAACGCCGGCCTGTCGCTGAGCGGCGTCACCGTCGAGAGCTTCACCCACATGGTGCCGATGGGCATCGCCATCGGCCTGCTGCTGGGGAAAACCGTCGGTGTGTTCGGCCTGACCTGGCTGGCGGTTAAATCCGGTATTGCTGCCCTACCCGCCGGCGCCAACTGGGGCCAGGTCCTGGGTGTGGCGATTCTCTGCGGGATCGGCTTCACCATGAGCCTGTTCGTCGGCTCCCTGGCCTTTGAGGCGGGCAGCAGCGCGTACGCCGGCATGGACCGCATGGGTATCCTCACCGGTTCGCTGTTCGCCGCCCTGATCGGCTATGCCGTGATGGTGGTAGCGAGCCGCAAGAACCCGGCACAGGCTGCCTAGCCAGCCGATTAAAAGCCAGAAAAACAAAACCCCGATCAGTTGCCTGATCGGGGTTTAGTTTTAACGGTTGGAACTTAGTGCGATACGCGGCTGGTGCCGTCGACGGTGGAGATGCGTACACGCTCACCCACACGGAACACTTCGTTTTCCTGAACCTGCTGCACATAGGCACGCATGCTGCCGTCGTCTTCACGCACGGTGATTTCCACACCCTGGGTACGGGTCAGGCCTTCTTCAGTGGCCGAACCGATCAAGCCACCCGCTACCGCACCAATGACCGCGGCAACGATACTGCCTTTGCCACCACCAATCGCACTGCCACCGACACCACCCACCGCCGCGCCAGCCAGGCCGCCGATAGGGGTCTTGGTGCCTTCGATTTTCACCGGACGCAGGGACTCGATGGTGCCCATGCGCACGGTCTGCACGCGACGCGCTTCGTCACGGGAGTAGGAGTCACCGGTCAGGCTGGACTGGCAACCCGTGAGCAACATCGCCATCGTGGAAAAGGTAGCAACCAGCAGAACAGACTTACGCATAACATCAACTCCAAAGGACAGGTATTCATTAAACTCCGCAGCTTGACGCCTGTCACGGCGCCGCCCGGATAAAATTGGTTTCATTCAGGCGCGGTACAGCGGCGTCTGCGAGGTCATCACACAGTAGCGGCCATTCTGAAAAATTGCGTCATCCCTAAAGGATTTCCATGGATTACTTCATCATTGTCGTCACCACGGTCGCCGGCCTGTACTTCCACTGGTGGCTGTACGTGCGAATCAAGCGCTGGATGGACCGCGACCTGGCGCTGTCATTGGCGGGTAATGACGAACAGAAAAAGCAGTTCATGCTGCAGCAACTGGACCGTGCCCGGCAGCAACGCATCAAACGCCGCGACCTGGCGCAGTGGCTGGAGGCGGCCGCAGCCACCTATCCTGCCCGGTAGACTGCTCAGGGCGCTAGACGTTCACGACTCCAACTACCGTCTTGCAGACGGTAGTTCAAGCGATCGTGAAGACGACTGGCACGCCCCTGCCAGAACTCGATGCGCTCGGGCAACAGGCGATAGCCGCCCCAATGCTCCGGGCAATCGGGCTGGCTATCGCGAAAGCGCTGCTCGGTAGCCTTGAGCAATCCTTCAAGCTCAGCACGATCGGCGATCACTCGACTCTGCGGGGAAGCCCACGCCCCCAGGCGACTGCCCAATGGCCGCACCTGGTAATAGGCATCGGACTCCTGCGGCGTGACCTTGACCACCCGCCCCTCGATGCGCACCTGGCGCTCCAGGGCCGGCCAGAAGAAGGTCATGGCGGCATAGGGGTTGGCCGCCAACTGCTGGCCCTTGGCACTCTGGTAGTTGGTGAAGAAGGTAAAGCCTTGCTCATCCAGGCCCTTGAGCAACAGGATCCGGCAATGCGGACGACCCTGCGCATCAACAGTGGCCACGGTCATGGCATTGGCCTCGACCGGAGGCTGTTCGGTTTTCACCGCCTCGGCAAACCACTGATGAAACAGGGCGAAGGGTTCGGCCGGGGCCTGGGCCTCGGTCAAACCATCGCGGGTGTAGTCGCGGCGCATATCAGCCAGAGCCTGGGTCACGGCGTTTTCCTTGTGCTGGGTCGATCAGTTTGCAGCAGCTTTGGCCGGCACCGGTTTTTTCGCCGGGGTCGGGGTCTTGGCTGGCTGCTTTTTAGCCGGTGCGGCTTTCTTGGCGGTGGTCTTTTTCGCCGGTACAGCTTTTTTCGCTGCCGTAGCTTTTTTATCGGCCAGGGCAACGCTGGCAGGTTTGGCGTCCTGGATCGCGACCATCTCGGCCACCGGCGGGGTCGGCGAGCTGTACTTGCTCAGCAGGGCCAGCATGGTGGTGCGCTGGGTCAGCACGATCTCGACACGTCGGTTCAAGGCGCGTCCCTGGATACTGTCATTCGCTGCACGCGGCATCAGGTCACCCATGCCACGCAACATCAGGCGATCACGCTTCATGCCACCGAGGCTGAAGATCGAGGCCACCGAAGTCGCACGCTCCTTGCTCAGGGTCTGGGTCGCCGGGGCTGCGCCCGAAGAGTCGCCGTGGCCGAGCACCAGGACCGAAGTCTTGGTGTCGGATTCCACCAGCTTGGCAATCCGAGTGAACGGGCCGAGGGTCGAAGGCAACAGCATGGCCGGGCGTTTCGGGTTGAATGCTTCATCCACCGGAACGATCACTACCAAGATGTTCTCGCGACGCTCTACCTGCAGGCGCTTGTCCTGAATAGCACTGCGCAGGCGCGGCTCGTAGTCGTCCAGCCAGGCCTGGGTGATTTTCGGGTCAGGCATCGGTACATCCTTGATGTCCGCCTTGGTCACAGCCTTGGTCTGGTCGCTGAACGGCCACCACCATTTGCTCTCGGAGTCGGCCTTGGCCGCTGCGGCGGCAGCGCTGGTCGCCGTGAGCGGCACCACAGGTGCGGCGGTTTTGCTATCGACGGCGGCTTTGGTGGTGCTCTCCTTGGAGGAGAACGGCCACCAGCTACTGCCACTGTCCTGGGCCTTGGCCACGGGAGCCGGGGTTGCCGGGGCGGCAGCGACAGTCTTGTCGGCAGGTGCTGCTGGCGCCGCTTTGGCATCGACCTTGGCGTCCGGCTTGGCGGTGCCCTTGTCCGCGACCTTGTCGGAACCGGAACCGAATGACCACCAAGGGCCACCGTCTGCGTCACTTTGTGGGGTTTGTGCACAACCGGTGATGCTGAGACACAGGGCCAAGGCTAAAAATTTGTTCGGTGACATGGGATATCCACAAAATGAGATAAAAAGCTGTGGGTCTGCGACCCGTATAAACAGACGCTGTGCAACATGAAAAGCCACAGGGTTCCATTCCATGACTTGGTGGCATCTTTTATCAGAAAAATGCCTGGCAACCACCTTTTTACAGACAATCGCCGAGAACCCGCACCAGCTTCTGCGCACGCGGGTCCATCAACACGTAAGGGCCCAGGGTATTGGTGACAAAACCGAAGGCCACATCGTGCTCGGGATCAGCAAACCCGACGGATCCCCCCGCCCCAGGATGACCAAAAGCCCGAGGGCCGAGGCCGAAGGTGGCGTTGGGTACGTCCGGCTGATCCAGCATACAACCCAGGCCAAAACGCGTCCGGGTCAGTAGTGTCTTGTCCTCGCCCAGGCTGTGCTCGCGCGTCAGTTCCTGGAGCATGTCACTTTCCAGCAGGCTGCCATCCAGCAGTCCACTGTAGAAGCCGGCCAGGCTGCGGGCATTGCCGTGGCCATTGGCCGCCGGCTGTTGCATTCGTCGCCACTCTGGCTTGTTGGTGCTGGTCATGATCGAGGGCGGATTGGTAAACGCCCGGGTGCTCATGGCTGTTGGCTCGCGCAAAGTGACCTGCAACAGGCGCTGGGCGACCGCATCGCCGACGTTGCCTTTGCCCCGTGCGATGTGCGCCACCCGATGGAACTCTGCATCGGCCAGGCCGACATGGAAATCCAGCCCCAAGGGGCGTGCCACCCGCGCGACGATCGATTCGCCCGGACCGCGGCCATCGGCCCGACGCAACAGTTCACCCACCAGCCAGCCATAGGTGATTGCCGCATAACCATGGCCTTCACCCGGCGTCCACCAAGGAGCTTCGGCCGCCAGGGCCTCCACCATGGTCTGCCAGTCGTAGAGCGCTTCGGGTGCCAGCAACTCACGCAGAGCCGGCAGGCCTGCCTGATGACACAACAACTGGCGCAAGGTCACCGCTTCCTTGCCGGCGGCGGCGAACTCGGGCCAGTAGCGTGCCACCGGCGCATCGAGTTGCAGCTTGCCCTCGGCAACCAGTTGCAGGGCGGTCACGGCGGTAAAGGTCTTGGTGCAGGAAAACAGATTGGCGATGGTATCACTGTGCCATGCCTGACTGCCGTCCTTGTCGGCCGTGCCCGCCCACAGGTCGAGGACGGTTTCGCCACCGATCTGGATGCACAATGCCGCGCCGCGTTCCTGGGAGTTATCGAACAGTGCCGCGAAGGCTTCGCGTACTGCTTCGAATTGAAGCTCGTAATGACCCTGAATCTGCACCCACCACTCCCCGGAGAAACATCTCGAATCGTTAGCGCATTGTTCCAGCCCTTGAGGGTTTTGGGAACCCGCTCGGGCTGGGCGGTCGCTGGTTTAAAGGGGTTGTTTCAGCGATTAATGGCCATTACCCGAATGCCCACCGGTGTGGCCGCCCTGCCCCGCGCCCTGCGGCTCGTGAGCAGGCTTTTCGCCCTCGGGTTTGTCACCCGCATTGCCGGCTTTCTCGGCGGCCAGTCGGGCTTGTTCGCCCGCCTTGGCGAGCTGATCGACGGCCTGCAGATTGGCCTTGCGCACACTGTCGACAAAACCTTGAAACGGAATATCGGTGATCCCCACCAGACCAAAATGTCCGTTTTCGCCATCCAGCAAACGCCCGGTCACCGGTTGATCGAGGTACTGGAACCAGTGCACCCCGACAATCGACGGCTCGCTGAGCGCCTGTTTGACGAAGTTGGCATACGCCGGTCCCCGCTCCTCCTCCCTCGCCAGCTCCGTTACCCCACCCCAGAATGGGCCGCGATCCCGTGAACCGAAGTTGAACTCAGTGATCAGCACCGGCTTGTCCAGCGCCTGCAACTGGCTGAAGTCATAGCCGTCCTGGGGCTTGAGCGTGTACAGGTTGAAGCTCAGCACATCGCAATACTGTGCACAGGACGCCACCGCTTCGGGCGTACTGACGGCAAACCGGCCGCCGAGCAGCAGGTGGTTCGGCGCATGCCATTTCAACGAATCGGAAATGGTCTTGAAGTAGGTGTCGGCAAAGACCTTCTGGAAGTATTTGAAGTCAGCTTCGATTTCCGGATGCTCGGGATTGGGTACCGGCGGCACAAACCCCGGGTCTTCCATCAATTCCCAGGCTGGCAGGTCGATGCCCCAGGCCTTCGACAGGCCGGCCTGATTGCGGTACTTGTCGCGCAACTGCTTGAGGAAGGCGCGTTTGGCCGGCACGTCGGTGGTCATTTTCAACGTGCCATACGCCAGGGCATAACGCGCCTTGGGATCGTCACCGGGACCGGCCCAGGCCAGCTCGTTGTCCGCAAAGTAGCCGATCAACCAGGGATCATCCCGATGATCGCGTGCGGCAATGGCCACTGCACGTTCGGTGGCCATGGCAAAACGCGGGTCGAACGGGTCGGGCATGCCGCCCCACCAGTCGTTCCCGGTACTGATGCTGGTGTAATCGCCGACGATCGACAACGGCAAGGTGTAGGGCATTCGTGCGCTGTGGCCCAGAGCCGGCTCGCTCCAGTTGCCCAGGGTGTTGAAGCCCCACGCCTGCAGGCGATCCAGGGTGTGCCCGGCCCAGCGTTTTTCATCGAAGGCATAAGGTGCGCACGGCGCGACGGGCGCTTCGGCGCCGGTCTCGGCAACCTTCGCCGGGGTGCCGGCGACACAAGGCTGACCGTAGGTGCGTTGCAGGTTGGCGCCATAAAAGTCATACCAGCGACCACCATTGAAGGCACGCCCGCGATCGACGCCATTGCCGCCGCGGTTATCGCCCTCACCGTAATGCACGGCCAGCGGCTGGTCGTTGCCCGGCAATACTTCGAACATGCCCTCGCGACCGGCGACGTAAGTCTGGCTGGCGTCTGCAGTGACCGTGTTGACCCCCAGGGAGTAGAACGGGTGACCTTGTGGTGTCACCAGGTACCAGCGCCCGCCGCGTTTCTCGGTGCGAAAAAAGCCGCTGGCCTTGAAGGCCGGGCCCTTGTTCAAGCCACCGAAGGTGTCCAGGGCCGAGCGCTCGCGCTGGGCCAGCCAGCCACTCAATTGCTGCTGTTCCTTGGCGGCGGCCGCCTTGAGCTGCTCGTCGGTGGCGATCTTTTCCGGCCATTTCGCCCGGCTCGACTGTCCATAGGCATCCACCAGGGAACCGTAGACCGCCTGGGTGACCGCCGCGCCGTCCTGCACGCCAAAGCGCTCGATCAGGATGCTCTGGGCCACTTTCGGCTGATCCATCGACAGAGTGACCGACACTACCTGGGCCGGGTCCAGCTCACCCTCGCTGCTGGCCAGCAGGATCCGCTGACCATCGACGGTCATTGGCATCGGCGGGCCGGCCTTCATGCCTTGGCTCAGGGGCGAGCTGGGCTTGAGCGGCACCAACAGGGTTTGCGCCGGTCCGGCAGGCAGGTCGACGCGGCTGACCAGGGTTTTACCGTCGTTGCTCTGGATCTTGACGTAAAGCGTCACAGCCCAGTTCATCGCGCTCTGCAGGCGCAGGCTCATGACCCCCGATTGCGACCAGTCCCAGGCCCCGGTTTGCGGGGTCAGGCGCAGGCTTGGTTGCGCCGTCGGGTTGAACGTCACACGCCGCAGCACTTCGCCCTCGGCCGTTTGCTCCGCGTTGGATTGCGGCAGACTGGCATCCTGTGTCGTCACCTGGACCACATCGGCAGGCCGGACAAAGTTGAACAGCGTCTGCTGCCCGGCGGGTGCCGCCAGCAGAGGCGCAGCGAACATCAAGGCAAAAACAGCGGGTAACGAGCGGCGAATCATATGAACCAGGTTCTCCCTAGGGCCAGTGTGAAATCGGTGATAGGAGATAGACAACGAAGTGGGCGTTTCCGCCCACCCTGTCTCAAGATATTTCGCGACGGAACGGTGGCAAGGCGTTGAGGATCGCCTTTCCGTAACGCTGCGTGACCAGGCGCCGGTCAAGCAAGGTGATGGTGCCGCGGTCTTCTTCGGTGCGCAGCAGGCGACCGCAAGCCTGGACCAGCTTGAGCGAGGCGTCCGGCACAGAGATTTCCATGAACGGGTTGCCGCCCCGCGCTTCGATCCATTCGGCCAGTGCGGCTTCCACCGGGTCATCGGGAACCGAGAACGGGATCTTGGCGATCACCACGTGCTCGCAATAGGCCCCCGGCAAGTCGACACCTTCGGCAAAACTGGCCAGGCCGAACAGCACGCTGGAGTCGCCACCATCGACCCGCGCCTTGTGCTTGTTCAGGGTTTCCTGCTTCGACAGGTTGCCTTGAATGAACACTTGCTTGCGCCAGTCGCGGTCGAGGCCGTCGAACACGTCCTGCATCTGTTTGCGCGAGGAAAACAGCACCAGGGTGCCACGCGAGCCTTCCACCAGTTCCGGCAGGTCGCGGATGATCGCCGCAGTGTGCGCCGGGGCGTCACGCGGGTCGGCACGCAGGTCGGGAACCCGCAGCACACCGGCATCGGCATGGTGAAACGGGCTCGGCACGACCGCCGTCACGGCTTTTTTCGGCAGGCCGGCACGCATGCGGAAGCGATCGAAGGTGCCGAGGGCGGTCAGGGTGGCCGAGGTCACCAAGGCACCGTAGGCGATATTCCAGAGGTTGCGCCGGAGCATTTCCGCAGCCAGGATCGGGCTGGCATTGACCTCGATATCGAACAGCGAACCGCTTTCGGCCAAGGTCAGCCAGCGCGCCATGGGCGGGTTGTCTTCCGGGTCTTCGGCGGTAAAGGCGGTCCACAATTCCCAGTTGCCCTGGGAGCGAGACAGCAGGCTGCCAAACAGCGGGTACCATTCTTCCGCCTGGTTGCTGGCGATACCAATGTTGACCTCGCCGTCCATACCTTCCTTGAGCAGCTCCGTGAGCCGGGTGAAGACATCGGTCAGGCGGGCAAAGCCCTTCTTCAGTTCGATGCCCATCTCGCGCATGTGCTCGGGAATCACCCCACCGACAAACCGATGACGCGGGCGCTCACGGCCTTCGACGTCTTCGCCGGGCTTGAAGTCGGCTACTTGCTCGCAGGCACTGAACATGAACTGCTGCTGGGTCTTGATCTCACGCGCCAGCTCCGGCACTTGCTCGATCAGCTTGCCCAAGTCGCCGGGCAACGGGTGCTGGGCGAGCAACTTGGTGAGATTCTTGGCGGTGGTTTCCAGCCAGTCGGCGGTGGAGCGCAGGCGCGTGTAATGGGCGAAGTGGCCGATGGCCTTGTCCGGCAGGTGGTGGCCTTCGTCAAACACATAGATGGTGTCACGCGGGTCCGGCAGCACGGCACCGCCACCCAGGGCCAGGTCGGCGAGGACCATGTCGTGGTTAGTGACAATCACATCGACCTTGCCCATGCCTTCGCGCGCCTTGTAAAAGGCGCACTGACCAAAATTGGGGCAATGGCGGTTGGTGCACTGGCTGTGGTCGGTGGTCAGGCGCGCCCAGTCGGCATCTTCCAGGGCGGTGGACCAACTGTCGCGGTCGCCGTCCCACTTATTGCCGGCGAGTTTCTCGATCATGCTGGTGAACAGCTTCTGACTGGCCTCATCGACCTCGATCTTGAAGCCTTCTTCCTCGAACAGCTGGGCCGTGGCGGTTTGCGCGTGGCCTTCTTGCAGCAGCATGTCGAGCTTGGACAGGCACATGTAGCGACCCCGGCCCTTGGCCAGGGCAAAGCTGAAATTCAGCCCGCTGTTGCGCATCAGGTCCGGCAGGTCCTTGTAGACGATCTGCTCTTGCAGGGCGACGGTGGCGGTGGCAATCACCAGGCGCTTGCCGGCGGCCTTGGCAGTGGGAATCGCCGCCAGGCTGTAGGCCACGGTCTTGCCGGTACCGGTACCGGCTTCCACCGCGACAATCGCGGGGTCGCCACTGCGCCGGCCTTCGTCGTCGGTGTCGATGTCACCCAGGACTTTGGCAATTTCGGCGATCATCAGGCGCTGGCCGTAGCGCGGCTTAAGGCTCTTGGCTTCGAGAAAACGCGAATAAGCGCCCTGGATCGTGGTTTTGAGTTCAGTGCTGATCATGGATTGTCGGGCGCAAAAAACGCTGGATAAATTTTCAGTGGTTCGGATCGGCCGCTATCATACCCCGCTAATTAATCCCGCGCAGAACGGAGTACCCCAATGACACTTTTCGCCTTCATTTATAGCCTGCACACACTGGCAGCCCTGGTGTGGGTCGGCGGCATGTTTTTCGCCTGGATGGTCCTGCGCCCCGCCGCCGGAAAGGCCCTCGAGGGCCCGGCCCGCCTTAAATTGTGGCTGGAAGTGTTCCCGCGCTTTTTTCTCTGGGTCTGGATTGCCGTGCTGATCCTGCCGATCAGCGGCGTCGGCCTGATCCACCTGCGCTTCAACGGCTTCGAAACCGCACCACGCTACGTGCAGATCATGATGGGCCTGTATCTGGTGATGACTGCATTGTTCATTCGTATTCAAGCACTGCAACTGCCCGAGCTACGCAAGGCCGTCCTGGCCGAAGACTGGCCGACCGGCGCCGCCACCTTGGGTGGGATACGGCGCCTGGTGGGAATCAATTTGATTGTAGGATTGGTGCTGGTCGCAATTGCGGCGGCGCGCCCGACATTTTAAAGACTCAGAGCCCGACGCCCCCAGCGACCACCGCGCAACCGGCCGAGCGTTAGCTCGTCCGAAGCTTTTTATCTTGAGGTCGCCGGGGCGGGGACTGCGTCCTCGAACGCAGCCTCGCGGGCTCGGCAGCTGCTACAGGGGATTGCCGAGATTGATGATGTGGCGCAGGTCGTCATCGCGGGCAAGCCCGCTCCTACAGTAATTTGCGGTACTTGCAGATCCCGCATCCCCCGACAAAACCCCAATCACTCTCTACAGCCGCTGCAAACTGACAGCCCCAGCCGCTCCCTCTACCCCTGGCTGCCCGGCCACCCCAGGCCGCCCGCTCTTACCACCATCGGCACGATAAACCAGACACCCCTTGGCCTTGCCCCCCGCACCAGGTTTACCTCCAGCCCCCGGCACTCCTCCGGCGCCACCCTCAACCTGCACCTTGATCTGCTGCTCTGGATAATCACGTGGCAACTCCAGACGCACCAAAGCCCCTGGCGCACCAGCACGACCATCCCCCCCGTTATCCCCATCGGCACCACGGCCAGCCTCGCCCCAGGTGCAACCGGGTTCCTGACCGTTGGCCCCATCGAGCCCCACATAACCCGGGGCGCCAGCGCCACCGCGCGCATCCACCGACAACTCGGGCGCGTTCAACGACGCAATCCGCAAATTCAGGTTACGCCCGCCGCGAGCGGCCTTGAGGTAAGTACCCGGAGCGCCACGGGAAGTAATCTGGCTACCACTGGCAAGCTGGGCATGCCCGACCTTCAACTGCATGACCTGCTCACTGGGAACAATCGCAATCCGCGCCTCGCGCCCCAGGCGTAACTGACCCACGTCCAACTCAGTGACGTTCGAGGGGATCAGCAAGGTGCCATAGTCCGCAACGTCCAGACGCTCCAGCTGCAAGGTGCTGGTGGTATTGGGCAGACGCATCAGCGAATGACTTTCAACACTGACCACCTGCGCCGTGGCCAGTGGGCTTACCAGTGCGGCAAGCAAACAGAGTTTACGCATGGCGATGCTCCCCAGACGTAGGGGCAGACAGGGTCCGCAGGTGAAAAATGCCAAACAGGAGGATTTGCAGGCGATCACGCCACGGGTGAGGGCGGCCCTTGAGGTTGCGGTGCACCAGCAGCACTTCCAACAGGTGGGTCAGCAGCAACAGGCTGGCCGCCAGATTGACCAGCAGATCAATCGGGTTGATTAGCGGTTCTACAAGATTGACCAGCACCACCAGCCAGAACATCAGGGTCAAACACTTGCCCAGCCCCCAAAACACTTTCATACGCTCCCCCGTGCTTCATTATTCTTTGCGCGCACAGTAACGACTTCCACGAGGGATGCGCCAGAGGTCCGTGAAAATTCTTGCGCGCCGGGCTGTTTAGCTGCCGGATCGACGAGAATCGACCATCCGGCAGCCGTCGATCAGCGACCGATCACCAGTTCAACCCGACGATTTTTCGCCCGCCCTTCTTCGCTGGCGTTGTCGGCCACAGGCTGGCTTTCGCCCATGCCCTGGCTGGTGAGTTTGTCCGGCGTCAGCCCCTGCTCCAGCAGGAAGGCGGCGACACTGCTGGCGCGCCGTTCGGAGAGCGCCTGGTTGTAGGCGTCTGTTCCCTGGCTATCGGTATGCCCGACCACCTTGATACTCAGTACGTCGGCGTTTTTCAGTTTATCCATCAACCCCACCAATTGTTCCTGGGCCGCTGGAGTCAATTGCGCGGAATCGAAGGCGAACAACACCTCTCCCTGGTCACTCAGGGTGATCACTTCACTTTGCGGTTCGACCGGCTTGACGGTGGCCGGGTACTGGGGAATCGGACACCCCCTGTTGTCGACCGGGGTATTGGCCGGGGTATCCGGGCAATGATCGCGACGATCGAAGACCCCGTCTTCGTCCTCATCGCCATCCTGCGCGTAACAGATCAAGCCTCCCGTCAACAAACCGAGTGCCGCGCCACCTGCCGCCCAACCACCACTTTCAATCGCGCCCAGGCCACCGCCCACCAGGCCGCCGATAAGGCTGCAGATCGGCCAGGTACGTTGATTGAGGGGGGCAGTGCCGTCGCTGTGGGTGGCGCAACCTGTCAACAGGCTGCCGAACAGTAGTACCGGTATCACGGTCCGCGCACGAAGACTCATGGTGATTGCTCCTGTGTTACCGGCCCATACCGGTCATTCAGGAGTAAAGACCCGCATCCGCGACTGCACAAGCCGCGGATGCGAGAGGGACTAGCGGTTGATTTTGATTTCGGTACGACGGTTCATGGCACGCCCGTCAGCGGTTTTGTTGTCGGCCACTGGTTGGCTTTCACCGGCACCTTGTACCGACACGAAGCTGGCGCGTGGCACGCCTTCTTCAATCAGGTACTCGACCACCGAATGCGCACGTTTATCCGAGAGCTTCTCGTTATAGGCATCGCTGCCCACGCTGTCGGTATGCCCGGTGACGGTCAGTTGCGCTGTAGCGGCTTCCTGTTTCAGTCGGGAGGCAATGGTTTCCAGCTTGGTTTTGTCGGCTTCGGTCAACTTCGCTGAGTCGAACTGGAAGTGCACATCACGAATGACGATGGTTTCCTCTTTGACCACCACCACTTCTTCAACCACCGGCTCAGGTGGTGGGCAGCCATTGGCATCGACCTGCACGCCTTTTGGTGTGCCCGGGCACTTGTCACGACTGTCCAGCACGCCGTCGCCATCTTCATCACCGTCGCCATGCACCCAGCAATAAGCGGCTGCCAATCCACCTACGAACAGCGCGCCACCGCCGGCCCATGCCGAACTTTTCGTCGCGCCGAGACCCGCACCGACCACGCCGCCCACCGCCGCACAGGTCGGCCAGTCGGTTTTCTGCAAACCTGCGCAACCAGTCAACACACTGGTTAGCAGAACCAAGGGTAATGCTGTCCGAACTATGCTCATCGAGTTTTCTCCTGAGGGATCGGCGTACGACCGATTCAAGCAGTAAAGACCCGAGTTTTAATATCCGCCAGCAATAGGCCATCCTGGCTTCATCGCGTATTTACGGGCGATCGCAACATCCAGTGCAAACCCGCTCTAGGCCCGAGCGTTCGGGCAGGCTAGTCTTGGCAGTTCTGAT
The DNA here is from genome assembly GCF_009834545.1 of Pseudomonas sp. S04. Taxonomy (NCBI): domain Bacteria; kingdom Pseudomonadati; phylum Pseudomonadota; class Gammaproteobacteria; order Pseudomonadales; family Pseudomonadaceae; genus Pseudomonas; species Pseudomonas sp. S04. The sequence continues at coordinate 1,322,960 of NZ_CP019427.1, read as the reverse complement.
TGAGGATCCTTGATGACCGCCGCTATTTCTTTGCGTACTCCCCAGCAGGCGCTCGCCGCCTTGCTCGATCGTTATGCGCCCAAGCGGCTGCTGCTGATCGGTGCCAGTGACTTTCCGGCACTGCAGGCGTTCAAGCTGGCGCACCCCGACACCATCGTTGCCCAGGTCGCACCTGGCCCACTGCCGCCGGACCTGGCTGCGCAGCGCTTCGACCTGGCCCTGGCCCTCGACTGCCTGGAGCATTTGCCCAAGCGCGACGGCCTGAACCTGCTCGGCGGGATCCGCAACCTCAACGCCAGTCGCATCGTGGTCCTCGCCGACCTGGGTGCCTGCGGCTGGCAGGACACCGACTTCTTCTCCCTGGCCCTGCAAGCCAGCGAACGCTTCCAGCGCGACGAACAAGTATTGACCCTGTTCACCTATGATCTGCTTGACTACAAACAAGTACCTGACTGGCTCAACTCACGGTTCTGGGCCAATCCAGAGAATTTCGGAAAATACTGGTGGTAACACAATGAGTACATCCACCTGCCCTTGCGGCAGCGGCACGCCACTCGATGCCTGTTGCGGGCATTACCATGCCGGGCACCCCGCACCATGCGCCGAAGCCTTGATGCGCTCGCGCTACAGCGCCTATGTGCTAGGCCTGATCGACTACCTGGTGGCAACCACCCTGCCCGCCCAGCAATCAGGCCTGGACCGCCAGTCGATCAGCGCCTGGAGCGCCCAGAGCACCTGGCTAGGCCTGGAAGTGGAAAGCTCGGAGGTGTTCGGCGGCCAACCTGAACACGCCTTCGTCACCTTTACTGCGCGCTGGCATGACAGCGACGGCGAACACAGTCACCGTGAACGTTCTTCTTTCGTACAGAACGCCGGGCACTGGTACTTCATTGACCCGACCGTACCGCTCAAGGCCGGACGCAATGACGCCTGCCCGTGTGCCAGCGGGCAGAAGTTCAAGAAGTGCTGTGCCGGGTACTTCGCCTAGGGGACTGAACCTGTACAGCGGGTAAAGGGAGCCAGACCATGCTCAACCAGCGCCGCGCCCTGCACTGCATCAGCCTGCTTTTGCTGCTGAGTCTCAGTGGTTGCGTGTCCTGGTTCAGCGACGATGAGCTTGAGCCTCAGGTCCACCTGCTCAAGGTCGAGGTGGTCCGGGCCCGGCTGCTTGACCAGAAGTTCATGCTGTACTTTCGCGTCGACAATCCCAATGACTCCAACCTGACGGTCCGCGGCCTGGAATACCGCATTCACTTGAGCCAGTTCCTGCTGACCGAGGGCGAGAGTGATCAGTGGTTCAGCGTCGACCCCAAGAGCAGTGGGTATTTCCAAGTGCCGATCCGCACGAACCTGTGGCAGCACCTGCGGGAAGTGGTCAAGTTGCTGAAAAAACCCGAGCAGCCCATCCCGTACCGCCTGGAGGGAACCCTGCAAACCGGATTATTGTTCGGCAAAGACGTGCACCTTTCGCGTTATGGCGAGATAATTCCCGGCGATTTTATTCCGGAGTAACCCTGATGACCCAGCAACCCCACGTCCATGGCCCTGACTGCAACCACGATCATGACCATCACGAACACCATGATCACGACCATGGCCATGTGCACGGCCCAAACTGCGGCCACGCTCACCAGGAACCGGTGCGTAACGCCTTGAAAGATGTTGGCCGCAACGACCCTTGCCCATGCGGCAACGGCAAGAAATTCAAGAAGTGCCACGGCGCCTGATGCGCTAGCCCCAAGGCGTGTGGGAGCAAGCCGGACGGCGCTCCCACAATTACCCGATGCGGCTCGCCATCAGGATGTCGCGGGCAGTCACCACCGTTGCGTACTCGCCCTGCAAATTACCCAGCGACATGGCATGCACCTGCTGCGCGCAATGCCACTGGCCAAAATAGTCCTGCTTGTCGAAGGTGTAGCAGGCGTCCTCCACCACCCAGGTTTCATACCCCAGGTTGCCGGCAGTTCGTGCAGTGGCCTCCACCGAGTTATTCGTCGCCACGCCAACGATAATCAACTGGCTGACTCCCCCTCGCTGTAAATCCTCTGCCAGCCCGGTTGCGCAGAACGCATCTGGCACCTGCTTCTGGATCACCGGTTCACCCGCCAAGGGCATGAACCGCTGCTGAAATTCCACGCCCGACTGTTGCGGCCAGAACACCGATTCCGGCGAGCGGGACAGGTGCTGCACGTGGATCACTGGCCACGACCTGGCGCGCCACTGCTCGAGCAACTCGGCAATGCGTTCCTCGGCCTGAGGGTTGTTGCGCGGTCCGAGCCGGGGCTGATGGATTCCTTTTTGCTGATCGATCAGGATCAAGGTGGCATTTATCTGCAGTTGCATGGCGCTATTTCCCTCTGCCAATTACCCAATACCCCCCTTCAATACCGTCATTTACGGCAGCCAAACAGGCCTATGGTCGAAAAATCCGTGATTTATCCGACAAACCCTCAAATAAGCTCGGCCCCTGCTTGCGCGGCCCTCGGTCGCTCACTAACGTAGCGCCTTTCTTGGTACGGAGCTTTGCCATGGCCTCGCCAGCCTTTACATCTTTTCTTCCCCGGTTCGGCGTTGCCGCAGCAGTCACCAGTGTGCTCAGTCTTGGCGGATGCCAGACCTGGAATGCCCAGGACACGCTACCGCCGACCTCCGGTGTGCAGCCGCTCAAAGGGCTGGCGCAAAACGTCTCCGTGCGACGCAATGCCATGGGTATGCCGCTGATCGAAAGCAGCACCTTCCACGATGCCTTGTTCACCCTCGGTTATGTGCACGCCACTGATCGCATTTACCAGATGGTCAGCATGCGGTTGCTGGCCCAGGGCCGCCTGGCGCAAATGTCGGGCCCACAGATGCTCGACGCCGACCGTTACATGCGCGCCGTGAACCTGAAGAAAAGCGCCGACGAACTCTATAAAGCCTCCTCGCCTCGCCTCAAGCGCTTCTTTGAAGTCTATGCGCGCGGGGTCAACGCTTACCTGTTCCGCTATCGCGACAAGCTGCCAGCAGACCTGGCTGCCACCGGTTACCAACCGGAATACTGGAAACCGGAAGACTCGGCGCTGATTTTCTGCCTGCTGAACTTCAGTCAGTCAGCCAACCTGCCGCAGGAAATTTCCGCGCTGGTCATGGCGCAAACCGTCACCCAGGACAAGCTGGCATGGCTGTCGCCGTCCTATCCGGACGAAAAACTGCCGTTGGCGGAAACCGACAAACTCCAGGGCATCAAGCTCAACGGTACGATCCCAGGCCTTGCCGAGGTGGCTAACGCTGGCGAGCAACTGGGCACGTTGAACATGCTCGGCGGCACGGCATCGAACAACTGGGCGATCGCCCCACAACGCAGCCGCAGCGGTAAAAGCCTGCTGGCCAGCGACAGCCAATTGCCGCTCGGCGTGCCGTCGCTGTGGAGCTTCGTGCAGATTCGCGCCCCGAAATACCAGGCTGCCGGCGTTTCCATCGCCGGCTTGCCAATGGTCCTGGCCGGTTTCAACGGCCAAGTGGCTTGGAGCATGACGGCGGTGCTGGGCGACAACCAGGACCTGTTCCTGGAAAAACTCAAGCACCAGGGCAACGGCCTGAGCTACGAAGTTGCGGGTAAATGGCAACCAGTGATGGTGCGCAACGAAACCTACTTCATCAAAGGCCAGCGACCGATTCGCGAAGCCGTGTACGAAACCCGCCACGGCGCCTTGCTCAACAGCGCCCAAGGCACTGCGCTGGGTAATGGCTTCGGCCTGGCCTTGCAGCAACCCAATTTGACCGACGACAAGAGCCTGGACGCGTTCTTCGACCTGACCCGCGCGCAGAATGTGGAAAAAGCCTCGGACGCCAGCCGCGAAATCCGCGCGATTGCCCTGAACATGGTGTTTGCCGACGCTCGCAACATCGGCTGGCAGGTTACCGGCCGCTTCCCCAACCGTCGCGAAGGCGAAGGCTTGCTGCCATCCCCCGGCTGGGAAGGCCGCTACGACTGGGACGGCTACGCCGACCCGATGCTCCATCCGTATGATCAGGACCCGGTGCAAGGCTGGCTCGGCACCGCCAACCAGCGGGTGATTCCTCACGGTTACGGCATGCAGCTGTCCAATTCATGGGCCGCACCCGAGCGCGGCGAGCGCATCGCCGAACTGGCAGGGAGCGGTAAGCACGACAATCGCAGCATGATCGCCATGCAATACGACCAGACCAGCCTGTTTGCCAGCAAACTGAAAAAAATGTTCGAGTCGCCCGGCATGTCGGCACCGCTCAAAACAGCCATCGCCGCCCTGCCCGCCGCCGAGGCTGGCAAGGCACGCGAGGCCTACAGCCGCCTGATGGCCTTTGACGGCAAGCTCAGTGCGACCTCGACTGACGCGGCGATCTACGAGTTGTTCCTGCAGGCCAGCATGCAGCAGATCTTCCTCGACGAATTGGGGCCGCAGAACAGCCCGGCCTGGAAAGCTTTTGTTGCCAGCGGCAAGTTGTCCTACTCGGCGCAGGCTGACCATTTGCTCGGCCGCGAAGACAGCCCGTTCTGGGATGACGCCCGCACCCCGCAAAAGGAAGACAAGCCGGCGATCCTTGCCCGTAGCCTGGCCGCCGCCATTTCTGCTGGCGAAAGCCAGATGGGCGGTGACCGCAAAGCCTGGCAATGGGGAAAACTGCACCACTACGAATGGAAGGACGTGCGCGGCCAGACTGTGCGCGCGCCTATGTCCGCCGGTGGCGATCACACCACCCTGAACATGTCCGCCTACACCTGGGGCCAGGACTTCAACGTCACCCTGGCTCCGGCGATGCGCTTTATCGTCGACTTCGCTCAGGCAGAACCGTTGCAGGCGCAGAACGGCAGTGGTCAGTCCGGTAATCCGGCCAGTCCCAGCTACCTGAACGGTATCGAACCGTGGCTCAAGGGCCAATACCAGAGCCTGCCGATGCAGCCGCAGAACTTCGACAAGGTCTATGGCAAGACGCGCCTGACCCTGGTGCCCGGAAAGTAAACTCGCGGGGACCGGTGCCTGGGGCACACCGGCTCAGTCAGCCCAGGCTCCATGCTGGTGCAGTCAATCCTTCGCGCCCATTTTTGGGCGCGAATCTGCCCAGGACTTTTGTTGAATCATCTTTTAAAACGCTTGTTCGGGACTCTGGTTCGGAAATTGCTACTTTCATAAGGTCTTACGCTTTCCAGTAACAATAATTCTGCGCCACAAGCGCTCATATTGGTTCTTAGGGATTGAATAATGAAAAAAGCATTGCTGACCCTTTCTGCACTGGCGTTGTGCATGGCCGCGGGTTCCGCGCTGGCCAAAGAATACAAAGAGTTGCGATTTGGTGTTGACCCCTCCTACGCGCCGTTCGAATCCAAAGCAGCGGACGGCAGCCTGGTGGGCTTCGATATCGATCTGGGCAATGCGATCTGCGCCGAGCTGAAGGTCAAATGCAAATGGGTCGAAAGCGATTTCGACGGCATGATCCCTGGCCTCAAGGCCAATAAATTCGACGGTGTAATCTCTTCGATGACCGTTACCGAGGCCCGCGAGAAGGTTATCGACTTCTCCAGCGAGCTGTTCTCCGGCCCCACTTCATTCGTGTTCAAAAAAGGTTCTGGGCTGACCGCCGATACCGCATCGCTCAAGGACAAGGCTGTCGGCTACGAGCAAGGCACCATCCAGGAAGCGTATGCCAAGGCCGTGCTGGACAAGGCCGGGGTCAAGACCAAGGCTTACGCCAACCAGGACCAGGTCTACGCCGACCTGATTTCCGGGCGTCTCGACGCGTCGATCCAGGACATGCTGCAAGCCGAACTGGGCTTCTTGAAGTCGCCACAAGGCGCCGACTATGAAGTCAGCAAACCCGTTGACAGCCCACTGTTGCCAGCCAAGACCGCTGTCGGTATCTCGAAAGGTAACAAAGAGCTGAAGGCCCTTCTCGATAAAGGTATCAAAGCGTTACACGATGATGGCACCTACGCCACCATTCAAAAGAAACACTTTGGTGATCTGAATCTGTACAGCGGCAAATAATGCCCGGCGCCCATCCTCGTGATGGGCGCCTTTTTTTCGCTATCAGGTTGCTGACTTCATGTTTGAACAACTCCTACAAAACCTGGGGCTCTCAGCCTTCAGCTTGAAAGGCTTCGGCCCCCTGCTGATGCAAGGCACCTGGATGACCATCCAATTATCGGTACTGTCGCTGCTGGTGGCCGTGTTACTCGGCCTCCTGGGCGCCAGCGCCAAACTTTCAGCTTCCAGACTGCTGCGCATACCCGCGCAGTGCTACACCACGTTGATTCGTGGGGTGCCGGACCTGGTGCTGATGCTGCTGATTTTCTACAGCCTGCAAACCTGGCTGACGTCCCTGACCGACCTGTTGGAATGGGAATACATCGAGATCAACCCGTTCAGCGCCGGGGTCATCACCCTGGGCTTTATCTACGGTGCCTATTTCACCGAAACCTTCCGTGGCGCGATCCTCGCCGTGCCCCGCGGCCAGGTTGAAGCCGCCACCGCTTACGGCCTCAAGCGCGGCCAGCGTTTTCACTACGTGGTCTTCCCGCAGATGATGCGCTTCGCCTTGCCGGGTATCGGTAACAACTGGATGGTGATGCTCAAGGCGACTGCACTGGTGTCGATCATCGGCCTGGCCGACCTGGTCAAGGCCGCCCAGGATGCCGGTAAAAGTACCTACCAGCTGTTTTACTTCCTGGTGCTGGCAGCGCTGATCTACCTGCTGATCACCAGCGCGTCGAACGTTGTCCTGCGCTGGCTGGAACGGCGTTATGCCGCCGGTGCCCGGGAGGCCATACGATGATCGAACTTCTGCAAGAGTACTGGCGCCCGTTCCTGTACAGCGACGGCTACCACATCACCGGCCTGGCGATGACGATGTGGCTGCTCAGCGCCTCGATCTGCATCGGCTTCCTGGTGTCGATCCCGCTGTCGATTGCCCGGGTTTCACCGCATTTCTACATCCGCTGGCCGGTGCAGTTCTACACCTACCTGTTCCGTGGCACGCCGCTGTATATCCAGTTGCTGATCTGCTACACGGGGATCTACAGCCTCGCCGCGATCCGCGCGCAACCGGTGCTCGATGGGTTCTTTCGCGACGCGATGAACTGCACGATCCTGGCCTTCGCCCTGAACACCTGTGCCTACACCACGGAGATTTTCGCCGGGGCGATTCGCAGCATGAACCACGGCGAAGTCGAGGCTGCCAAGGCCTATGGCCTGACGGGCTGGAAGCTGTATGCCTACGTAATCATGCCTTCGGCCCTGCGCCGTTCGTTGCCCTACTACAGCAACGAAGTGATCCTGATGCTGCACTCCACCACCGTGGCCTTCACCGCGACCATCCCGGACATCCTGAAAGTCGCGCGGGACGCCAACTCGGCAACCTTCCTGACGTTCCAGTCGTTCGGCATCGCCGCGTTGATCTACCTGGCCGTAACCTTTGCCCTGGTCGGTCTGTTCCGGGTTGCCGAACGCCGCTGGCTGGCATTTCTCGGTCCAACTCACTAGCTCTCACGTTGCAGGACACTCACGCACATGCGCCACCAGATTCATGACTTGCTTGCCCCGCTGCCGGGCACCGCACGCCAGATCCACAGCTTCCACTTTGGCCCGACACAGGCCCAGGGCAAGGTCTACATCCAGTCCTCACTACATGCCGACGAACTGCCGGGCATGCTGGTGGCCTGGCACCTCAAGCAACGCCTGGCCCAACTCGAAGCCGAGGGCCGCCTGCTCAGCGAGATCGTGCTGGTACCGGTGGCCAACCCGATTGGCCTCGAACAGGTGTTGATGGACGTGCCCCTGGGTCGCTACGAGCTGGAAAGCGGGCAGAATTTCAACCGTTGGTTTGTCGACCTCGGCGAAACGATCGGTCATGAAATCGAAGGCCAGCTCAACCAGGATCCGCAGCACAACCTGGCACTGGTGCGCCGGACTTTGCGTCAGGCATTGCTGCGCCAAAGTGCCGCCACGCAACTGCAGTCCCAGCGCCTGGTGCTGCAGACCCTGGCCTGCGATGCCGACATGGTGCTGGACCTGCACTGTGACTTCGAAGCCGTCACCCACCTGTACACCACGCCCCAGGCCTGGCCCCAGGTCGAACCGCTGGCGCGCTACATCGGCGCCGAGGCCAGCCTGCTGGCCACTGACTCCGGCGGCCAGTCATTCGATGAGTGCTTCACCCTGGTGTGGTGGCAGTTGCAAGAGCGCTTCGGCGAACACTTCCCGATACCCTCTGGCAGCTTCTCGGTGACCCTGGAGTTGCGTGGCCAGGGCGACGTCAACCACCCACTGGCCAGCCTCGATTGCCAGGCCTTGATCGACTACCTGACGCACTTTGGTGCCATCGACGGCCGAATCCAACCCCTGCCGGACCTGCCCTACCCGGCCACGCCACTGGCGGCGGTGGAGCCGGTCGCGACTCCGGTCGGCGGCTTGCTGGTGTACTGCGTGCTACCGGGAGAGTACCTGCAGGCCGGGCAATTGATCGCCGAGATCATCGATCCGATCAGCGACCGGGTCACGCCGGTCCATTGCACCAACGAGGGCCTGCTGTATGCCCGCTCGACCCGCCGCATGGCCACCGCTGGCATGGTGATCGCCCACGTGGCGGGCCTTGAGGCCTATCGAACCGGCTACCTACTTTCGCCTTGAGGATGTTCACTCCATGTACAAATTGACCATCGAAGGCCTGCACAAAAGCTACGGCAGCCATGAAGTCCTCAAGGGGGTGTCGCTCAAGGCCAGGACGGGCGACGTGATCAGCTTGATCGGCGCCAGCGGCTCGGGCAAGAGTACCTTTTTGCGCTGCATCAACTTTCTCGAAACCCCCAACGACGGCGCCATGAGTCTCGATGGCCAGGCAATCCGCATGATCAAGGACCACCACGGCATGCGGGTCGCCGACGAAGCCGAGCTGCAACGCATCCGTACCCGCCTGGCCATGGTTTTCCAGCACTTCAACCTGTGGAGCCACATGACTGTGCTGGAAAACATCAGCATGGCTCCGCGCCGGGTGCTGGGGGTGAGTAAAAAAGACGCTGAGGACCGCGCGCGCCGCTACCTCGACAAGGTCGGCCTGGCTACCCGTGTGGCGGACCAGTACCCGGCATTCCTCTCCGGCGGCCAGCAGCAGCGGGTGGCCATTGCCCGTGCACTGGCGATGGAGCCGGAAGTCATGCTGTTCGATGAGCCGACCTCCGCCCTGGACCCGGAGTTGGTGGGTGAAGTGCTCAGGGTGATCCAGGGGCTGGCCGAAGAAGGCCGGACCATGATCATGGTCACCCATGAAATGAGCTTTGCGCGCAAGGTGTCCAACCAGGTGTTGTTCCTGCACCAGGGCCTGGTGGAAGAACAAGGCACGCCCGAGGATGTACTGGGCAATCCCCGAAGTGAACGGCTCAAGCAGTTCCTCAGTGGCAACCTGAAGTAGCGGTCAGTGGGAGCGCTGGCTCCCACTGCGCTCCTTTGCCCCGGCTTAAGCCTGGTACTCCAGCCTGAAGCTGCCATTTTCGATGCGGATGCCATCGGCATCCGTGCCGCTGAAGGTACCGGTAAACTGCGTATCCCCAACGACCGTCAACGTCAGGCTGCCCAGCGGGTACAACTCCGCTTCGCTGATGCCCGTCACATGGATGACCGAGGGTAACCCGACCTGGAGCTGGTACGTGCCGGCCTGGATGTCGTCTGGCAGATACAGGTAGAAGCCTTCCCCCGCAGCGTTGACCGCCTCGAGGTTGTGCACGCCTTGGCGCAGGTAGTACCGCAAGCCCTCGGTTACCCGAAGCGCCTTCAGGCCGCTGGCGGTATGGATGTCAGCGCTGAAATGACCCGATCGAACTGAACTCATTGGAAATTCCTTTTTCACGACTATGGCTAACCGCTCGCCTCAAGCGTTGTTCAAGCCACGCAGGGGAGCACCGCCGCGATAAAAACACGGCAGACCTGACCATAGGTTTCAAAGGTGAACACAGGTGTTTCGAGGCATGAACGTCCAGTGAACAGCGGTCAACCCTCACCACAGTTCACTGGCGATGCACCAAGAGCCGGACCAATCAGGCCACTGGTGCGGGAGGTGGCTCGTCCGGCAGGGTCGGTTCGCCGGGCTCGGTGGGTTGTTCGTTGGGGGTGTCCGGGTCGGGCTGACCGGGGATGCCGCCAGCCTGGGCGACGGACGGATGGGCTAACAACGACCAGGCCAGTACACCCACCTGATTGGGCTCAAGCCTTGCCAGTTCGGCACTTACGCGTGGATCGATCTTCATTGGGCACTCCTGGGCGATGGCCCGATCCGCCTTGCGCGGATCCGGGCAGTACACTCCATAGAGTCTACGCTCGCCGAGGAATTCCCACGGTCTGTCCGGACGACTGACTCAGGTGCGCGGCAGGGTCACGCCACGTTGGCCCTGATACTTGCCACCACGGTCTTTGTAGGAGACTTCGCACTCTTCGTCGGATTCGAAGAACAACATCTGCGCCACGCCTTCGTTGGCGTAGATCTTCGCCGGCAGCGTGGTGGTGTTGGAGAATTCCAGGGTCACGTGGCCTTCCCACTCCGGTTCCAGCGGCGTGACGTTGACGATGATGCCGCAGCGCGCGTAGGTGCTCTTGCCCAGGCAGATGGTCAGGACATTGCGCGGAATGCGGAAGAACTCAACGGTACGGGCCAGGGCGAAGGAGTTCGGCGGGATGATGCAGACATCGCTCTTGACGTCGACGAAGCTCTTCTCATCAAAGTTTTTCGGATCGACGGTGGCCGAGTTGATGTTGGTGAACACCTTGAACTCATCGGCGCAGCGCACATCGTAGCCATAGCTCGACACCCCGAAGGAAATCAGTCGTTCGGCGCCTTCGCCACGCATCTGGCGCTCGACGAAGGGCTCGATCATGCCGTGCTCTTGCGCCATGCGGCGAATCCACTTGTCCGATTTGATGCTCATGGCGGGTGTCCTGAATAGCGAGGTGGAAAAATTCTGTCCGGCATCTTACCGGGGCGCGCCGCCGGGTTCAAAGTCCGGTACGCATTAATCGCCGATCGCCTTTAATATCGGATACCGCGCGTCGATCACGCGCACCGTCAGTCACGAAAACAGATAAACCTTCGCAAAGACCATTGGCACGTTCCGGAAAAAGGGTTAAGGTGGCGCCACTGTGCTGCTTGTGTCACTGAGAATCTCTACACGATATGTTGAATTTCGATCCAACCATCTACAAGAATTTTTCCTGCTCTTTGCACTCAGTCTCGGCCAGGGTTCTTCCTGAGTCGCAGTTATCTTTGTTCAAGGAGTTACACCATGTCTAATCGCCAAACCGGTACCGTTAAGTGGTTCAACGATGAAAAAGGCTTCGGCTTCATCACTCCACAATCCGGTGACGACCTGTTCGTTCACTTCAAAGCTATCCAATCCGACGGCTTCAAAAGCCTGAAAGAAGGCCAACAGGTTTCTTTCATCGCTACCCGCGGTCAGAAAGGCATGCAAGCTGAAGAAGTTCAAGTTATCTAACTTGTACTGATTTAGTAAAAAAAGCCCCGCCCTCAAAAGCGGGGCTTTTTTGTGCCCGTAGATTTTGTACTCGCTTTCGACACGTGCTTGCGACACGTGCTTGCGACACGTGCTTGCGACACCTGCTTGCGGCGCCAGCGGGAGCCGCAAGCAGGCAACAGTTTCTGCCAGGTGACTGGGCGTTACCAGGTCACCCCAAAGCCTGCGGTGTAACGGGTCTTGCTGAAGTCGGCATCATCGGAACCGCTGATGATATCGCGCTCGGCCTTGAGGTTGAGCGATGCCCAGTCCGTGACCTTGTAACGCAAGCCCAGCTCGGCATCGAGGGCAAAGTCGGCGACGCCCGACAGCGGCTTGCCGACTTCACCATTGGTGAAGAATTCCACCGACCTGCCGATCAGGTAACGGTTGTAATCCCACTTCATCGCCAGCGAATAGAAGTTGTCTTTGCCGCCGTCCGAATATTCGTAGTCGGTGCGGTTCAGCAGTGAGCCGAGGGAGAACGCGCCCAGCTCGTCATCCCAGAACTGGTAGCCCGGACCGGTACCGACCGTGCGCTGGCGGGAGAGGTCCTCGACCTTGTCGCGCTTGTAGGTCAAACGCCCCTGCCAGAACCATTGATCGGTAATGAAGCGGTCAAGGGAGTACTCGGCCCGCCAGTTGTCGGTAGTCACGACCTCATCCTGGAACTCGCGGTTGTATTCACCTTCTGCGGTATGACGCCATTTGCCATGTCGGGCGGAAGTCTTGAAATCCACGTCATAGTCGTCGGTGTCATTTTCCGCCCGCTGATAATCCAGGGCGACATCGACATTGCCCTTCCACACCAGATCCTCGACCACCGGCTTAGGCTTGAGAATCTGCTGGATACTCGCCAATTCGACGGTCTTGGGGGTTTCGCCATTGGCCAAGGTGACCTTGCCCTCATCGGCCGCCTGCAGGGACTTGGCTTTTTCACCAGTGTAGGCATCCTGCTTGACCAGCAGCTCCTGGTCACTTTCCAGGGTCTTGACCTGTTTCCAGTCGATCGGGATGGCTCCAGCGTATTCGGTCTGGATCAGCAGTTTGCCGCCGTCAAAGAGCTTGATCTTGCCACTCAGGCGATCGCCATTCTTTAACCAGACGGTGTCGCCGAGTGCAGGAGCGCAGGCACTGATAGCGGCGAGGCAGAGCAGAATTCTGGACGGCATAAACAAGGACAAGCCTCAGGTTCGCGAAAAAAAGGCGGCATTATCCCTATAGAGAAAGCCTGAGCAAGGACTGACCGGGGTATTTGTGATGAGTTCATTTATCATTGCGTGATCGGCGCTTTACTCTACCAGCGGTACAGCGCCTGCCCGTCAAGGAACCCAACACGTGAGCGACTGCGAGAACCAACCTCAGGACCCGGCACAAATCCGCCGAACGGCACTCTACCTCACCCTGGCCCAAGTGCCCGAAGGCAAGGTAGTGAGTTACGGCCAACTCGCCGAACTGGCCGGCCTGGGTCGGGCTGCGCGCTGGGTCGGGCGCACCCTGAGCCAATTGCCCGGCGACAGTAAACTGCCCTGGCACCGCGTGCTCGGCGCAGGCGGACGTATCAGCCTGGCCGTTGGCACCCCCTCGGGCGACGAACAACGCGCGCGCTTGCGAGCCGAGGGCATCAGTATCCAGAACAATCGTGTTGATATTCAGCGCCATGGCTGGCGTCCGGTAGAGCACAGCGGTTAGAGTGCGCGCTTTGTTTCCGCAATTTTGAGGCAGACTCCAGCCCATGCCCCGTAAAACCTGGCGCGCCGCGCTCGCCGCTTATGCCAGCCCCTCGACGCTCGTGCTGTTGCTGCTGGGTTTCGCCGCCGGCCTGCCCTACATGCTGGTATTTTCGACGCTTTCCGTCTGGCTGCGCGAGGCCGGTGTGGCCCGCGAAACCATTGGCTATGCCAGCCTGATCGGCCTGGCCTACGCCTTCAAATGGGTGTGGTCGCCGCTGCTCGACCAATGGCGCCTGCCCTTGCTCGGCAAGCTCGGCCGTCGTCGCTCCTGGTTGGTGCTGTCCCAAGCTTTGGTGATTCTCGGCCTGATCGGCATGGGCTTCTGCGACCCGCAAAAACACCTGTCCTGGCTGATCGCGATCGCGGTGGTGGTGGCTTTCGCCTCGGCCACCCAAGATATTGCCGTCGACGCCTACCGCCTGGAAATCGCCGACGACACGCGCCAGGCTGCCCTCGCCGCCAGCTATATGTCCGGCTATCGGGTGGCCGCCCTGCTGGCAACTGCCGGCGCACTATTCTTTGCCGAAGGCTTTGGCTCCACCGGATTCAATTACCAGCACTCGGCCTGGACCGGCACCTACGTGCTGTTTGGCCTGTTGATGGTCCCGGCGTTGCTGACCAGCCTGTTCATGCGCGAACCGCCCGTACCCTTGCGCACCCAACTGTCCGCCGGACGCTACAGTTTTGTCCACCAACTGGCGTCGGTGTTCGTGCTGATTGTGTTGCTGGTCTCGGTACCGGCGATGTGCACCCAGCTCTACAACACTGACTTTGCCAGCGTGCTGTTCGGCGACACCAGCCTGCTCGACTTGCTGCTCGAAGACCGCGCCTTCCTGCGCGCCATTCTCTACATCACCCTCACTGGCATGTGCCTTTCGACCATGGGCCGCCGCGGCCTGGCGCCCGTGCTGACGCCAATCAACGACTTCGTCATGCGCTATCGCTGGCAGGCATTCCTGCTGCTGGGGCTGATTGCTACCTATCGGATGTCCGATACGGTGATGGGCGTCATGGCCAACGTGTTCTACATCGACCTGGGCTTCACCAAGGACCAGATCGCCGGTGTCAGCAAGATATTCGGCCTGATCATGACCCTGGTGGGTGCCGGCATGGGCGGCCTGCTGATCGTGCGCTTCGGCATCCTGCCCATACTGTTCATCGGCGGCGCGGCGTCGGCCGGCACCAATATCCTGTTCGTGATGCTCGCCGACATGGGCGCCAACCTGCAGATGCTGATTGCCACCATTTCGCTCGACAACTTCAGCTCGGGTCTCGCGACGTCGGCCTTCGTGGCCTATCTGTCGAGCCTGACCAACCTGAAGTTCTCCGCCACCCAATACGCTCTGCTGAGCTCGATCATGCTCCTGCTGCCGCGCCTGATCGGCGGTTATACCGGGGTCATGGTGGAAAAATTCGGCTATCACGACTTCTTCATCATCACCGCCCTGCTCGGCGTGCCGACGCTGATCCTGATCGCCATACACTGGTTCCAGGAAAGCCGGCGCGAAGGTCCGACCCCGACACCTGGGCCCGTGACGAACACCAGCACCCTCGAAGAATCCTGACAAACGCCCGGGGTGCGGGGCTTTCCCCGCCTCAGGGCGACACCACGGACCGCACGCCTGTACGCCAGCACATCTCGCCCGTACAATGCTCCGTCATTTCTAGTCTTCAGCAACCGACAACGGCCTACCATGCGCACCAGTCAATTTTTGCTCGCCACACAGAAAGAAACGCCTTCCGATGCGGTCGTCATCAGCCATCAGCTGATGCTGCGCGCCGGCATGATCCGCAAACTCGCCTCGGGCCTGTACACCTGGCTCCCCATGGGCCTGCGGGTAATGCGCAAGGTAGAAGCGGTCGTTCGCGAAGAAATGAACGCCGCCGGCTCTCTTGAAGTGTTGATGCCGAGCACTCAACCGGCTGAGCTGTGGCAGGAATCCGGGCGTTGGGAAGAATACGGCCCTGAGCTGCTGCGCTTCAAGGATCGCCATGGCCGCGATTTCTGCGCCGGTCCGACCCACGAAGAAGTGATCACCGATCTGATGCGCAACGAGTTGAGCAGCTATAAACAGCTGCCAATCAACCTGTTCCAGATCCAGACCAAATTCCGCGATGAAATCCGCCCACGCTTCGGTTTGATGCGCGGCCGCGAATTCATCATGAAGGACGCCTACTCCTTCCACGCCGACCAGCCTTCGCTGCAGGTCACCTATGACCGCATGCACCAGGCTTACTGCAACGTATTCACCCGCCTGGGCCTGAAATTCCGTCCAGTCGAGGCGGACAACGGCTCGATCGGTGGCGCCGGTTCCCACGAGTTCCACGTTCTGGCCGAATCCGGCGAAGACGACATCGTCTTCAGCAACGGCTCCGACTACGCAGCCAATATCGAAAAAGCCGAAGCCGTGCCACGGGAAACCTCCCGTCCTGCGCCAAGCGAAGAGCTGCGCCTGGTGGATACACCAGAGACCAAGACCATCGCGGCACTGGTGGAAAAATTCAATCTGCCGATTGAAAAGACCATCAAGACCCTGATCGTGCACGCCGAAGAAGCCGGCAAGCTGGTTGCCCTGGTCATCCGTGGCGACCACGAACTCAACGAGATCAAGGCCGCTAACCAGCCTGGCGTTGCCAGCCCGCTGGTCATGGCCGGCGACGCCGAACTGCGTGACGCCATCGGCGCCGGCGCTGGCTCCCTGGGCCCATTGAACCTGCCGCTGCCGATCATCATCGACCGCTCGGTGGAGCTGATGAGCGACTTCGGTATCGGTGCCAACATCGACGACAAGCACTACTTCGGCGTCAACTGGGAGCGCGACCTGCCGGTTCCAACCGTGGCCGACCTGCGCAACGTCGTGGCCGGCGATCCAAGCCCGGACGGCAAAGGCACCCTGGAAATCAAGCGCGGCATCGAAGTCGGGCACATCTTCCAGCTGGGCAACAAGTACAGCAAAGCGATGAAGTGCGAAGTGCTGGGCGAGAACGGCAAGCCGGTGACCCTGGAAATGGGTTGCTACGGCATTGGCGTGTCCCGCGTGGTCGCAGCTGCCATCGAGCAGGGCAACGACGAAAAAGGCATCATCTGGAGCGACACCCTCGCGCCATTCCAGATTGCCCTGGTACCGCTGCGCTACGAAACCGAACTGGTACGCGAAGCCACCGACAAGCTCTACGCAGAACTGACTGCGGCCGGCTTCGAAGTGCTGCTGGACGATCGCGACAAGAAAACCAGCCCGGGCATCAAGTTCGCGGACATGGAGCTGATCGGCATTCCTCACCGGATCGTGGTCAGTGATCGCGGCCTCGCCGAAGGCAACCTGGAATACAAGAGCCGTACCGAGGCCGAGCCGCAAGCGCTGCCGGTCGCTGACGTACTGTCGTTCCTTCAGGCTCGCATCCGCCGCTGACACCAGATAGAGAAGTCATGTTCAAGCGAAACACCTTAAGCCTCGGTGGTGCTGCCCTGTGCAGCACCCTGCTGCTCAGCGGCTGTGCCAATCAAATGTCACAGCGCAGCGAGCACGAGGAACGTATCGAGCGCAAACTGCTCGATCACAGCCTGCAGATCGATGTCGGTGAGCCTAAGGTGCTTGAGCTGCCGCAACGCCGAGTGCGGATTCATGAACAGAAGACCTTCGAAGTCACCGAGTTCGAAGTCACGCGGCGCTACGACCGCTACACGCCTTACCAACCCTGGCGGGAGGTCTATGAGATTCCGCTGGGCGCGGTCGCAGTGGTGGCAGGCGTCGGCGCCAACGTGGTCAACGTGTTTGCCCTCGGCAACCTGCCGGACAGCGTCACCAAGGACTGGATCAGCTACGGTTTTGCCGGGCTCAACCCGTTCATGAACGTGCAGTCCCACGGTCGGGCGCAACAGAACCTGGCGGGCATTGATGAAGTCGAGCGGGAAAAACGCACGGAATACTCAAGCCTGCCCTGGAGCGAACGCCCGGTAGAGGTCAAGACCGGCAAGCAGACCTTCGAGCTCACCACCGACCGCAATGGCGTGCTGCGCTTGAACCTGCTGGACAGTCCGTTCTCCGAACATGACCTGAGCCGCATCAGCAAGCTGCAGATTTCTGTCGCAGACGCCCAGGATGACGTGCACAGCGATTCCTCGCTGGCCATCAGCGGCAATTTGCGCGGCAAGCTGCTGGAAGCCCACGAACTGATTTACGACGACCTCGAAGATGACGAAGTGAGCCAGTGGGTGCACCGGGTCAAGCGCCTGTCGGAACTGGGCCTGGAAGAAGAGGCCAGCGAATTGGAGCAGAGCCTGATCGAACTGACCCGCAACGATCCCGAGTTGCAGAGTGAGTTCCTCAAGTCGCTGACCAAGGATGCCGGGCGCCTGGTGGCGGATCCGGGCGTCAATTAGTACCGCAAATGTTCGCGGGCAAGCCCTGCCCGCGACTACTTTCTAGCGCCCGAACAGGTCCAACTGCTCGAACCCACCGCGCAAATCCTGCAATCGCACGCCAATCCCCAACAACCGCACCGGCTTGCCACCCCGATTGAACGCCTGAGTCAGCAACAGCTGATAACTGCCCAGGTCACGCCCTGCCCCAGCCTGTTCCAGGGTGGTCTGGGTAAAGTCATGGAACTTGACCTTCACGAACGGCTTGCCCGGACGGTAACTGCTGTCGATGCGCGCCATGCGTCCATTCAGGCTTTCCAGCAGCTCGGGCAGCTTGTCCAGGCAACTGACCAGGTCGGGCAGGTCGACATCGTAGGTATTCTCCACGCTCACCGATTGCCGGCGACTGTCGTTTTGCACTGCCCGCTCATCAATCCCACGAGCCAGACTCCATAAGCGCTCGCCAAAACTGCCAAATTCACGCACCAGCGCCAGCTTGTTCCACTCGCGCAGTTGCAGGCAATCGACGATACCCAGGCGCGCCAGCTTGTCCGCCGTGACCTTACCGACGCCATGCAACTTGCTCACTGGTAACTGTGAGACAAAATCCTCGACCTGATCCGGCGTGATCACGAACAGTCCGTTGGGCTTTTTCCAGTCGCTGGCGATTTTTGCTAAAAACTTGTTTGGCGCCACCCCGGCCGACACCGTGATGTGCAACTGATTGGAGACGCGCCGGCGGATGTCCTGGGCAATCCGCGTGGCGCTGCCGGCAAAATGCCCACAGTCGGACACATCCAGGTAAGCCTCATCCAGCGACAACGGCTCGATCAGGTCGGTGTAGTCACGAAAGATCGCCTGGATTTCCTTGGATGCCTCGCGGTAAGCGTCCATGCGCGGCTTGACGATGACCAGGTCCGGACACAGCTTCAACGCATGGCGCGAAGACATTGCCGACCGTACGCCATAGGCCCGGGCTTCATAGTTGCAGGTCGCAATCACCCCCCGCCGATCCGCGGAACCACCCACCGCCAGCGGTTTACTGGCCAGCGTTGGGTCGTCACGCATCTCGATGGCTGCATAAAAGCAGTCACAGTCGACGTGAATGATTTTGCGTTGAGTCATAAAAGGCGGTGTTCGCTGAAGGAAAAAGGACAAATATCAGTCAGATCACCAGTATCTCACTGACACCTGTATATAGCACCAGTGCTTTTAATCTTCTGTTACAGCAGACAATAGCGCCAGGATGGATTTATTTTATTAATCGAAATCAGACCATCAATAGAGCTGAGAGCCTTACGGGGCAAGCCCTGCAGCCCTCCAGGCATCTCCCGCATAAGCGCTAAGCGCTTGAACAGGAACAGATTTTTCTCAGTTAGCGGTTGACACCCCAGCGATCCTCTGTAGAATGCCGACACACAGACGCGGGATGGAGCAGTCTGGTAGCTCGTCGGGCTCATAACCCGAAGGTCGTCGGTTCAAATCCGGCTCCCGCAACCAAACATCAAAAAAGGCTACTCGAAAGAGTGGCCTTTTTTGTGCGTGGGTGTTTTTGCCCACAGCCTTTGAAGACATAACCGAGACGCGACAAATTCTCGTTATGCTTCTGACACTTAAGTGCAGCCCCCGCGTCTTTCCAGGGCAATTTACGTTTATTTGACCCAATCCACGATTAACGGTTGACACCCCGGCGTTCCTCTGTAGAATGCCGCCACACAGACGCGGGATGGAGCAGTCTGGTAGCTCGTCGGGCTCATAACCCGAAGGTCGTCGGTTCAAATCCGGCTCCCGCAACCAAACATCAAAAAAGGCTACTCGAAAGAGTGGCCTTTTTTGTATCTGCAGAAAAAGCCCTTTCGCAACAATGGCCTGGCAAGGTACTGCGAACCTTTGCCGCCCTCCCAGATCCATCAAGCTATGCTCAATCGCAGGCGACCCTTCCAGCGTTGAATCGCGCCCACGCGCCAAGGCTCAATGGCAGGCGTCAGTATTTGTAACTATTTTTTACTACAGGGATTGGTAACTTGGCTGGATACCCCCATCCTGTCGCGCACAATCCAAGAGGTGATTGATGCGCGCCAACTCGTCTGATTCACAAGACACCGTCACTGCGACCCAACCGATCAAAGCCACACGCCTGCATTGGCTGGATCTGCTCAGCAAGTACCGCCAGCCCATCGGCCTGGCCGTGACCTTGTTGCTGTTCGCGATTGCCTTGATTGCCTGTCGCCATCTATTAAGCGAACTGGATCTCTACGCCCTGCATGACTCCATCCTGCAAGTGCCACAACCGGCCTTGCTCGGCGCCCTGGGTGCAACGATCGTCGGCTTCATCATCCTGCTCGGCTATGAGTGGTCGGCATCGCGCTATGCCGGTGTAAGCCTACCGGCCCGCAGCCTGATGTTCGGCGGCTTCAGCGCATTTGCCATTGGCAACGCCATAGGCCTGTCATTGCTCTCGGGGGGCTCGGTGCGTTACCGGCTCTACGCGCGTCACGGCCTCGGGGCTTCGGAAGTCGCCCACATGACCCTGTTTGCCAGCCTGTCCCTGGGCTGCGCCCTGCCCCCGCTGGCAGCCCTGGCGACCCTGAGCAACCTGCCGGCCGCCTCTGCCGCCCTGCACTTGTCCGAGGCCCTGCTGGGCGGCATCGCAATTGCCGTGCTGCTGCTCTGTGCGGTCCTGGCGATTGGCATCTACCGGCGGCGCCTGCCCGAGCAACCCTACCCGGACAACCTGCTGGTGCGTGCCGGGCGCCGCACCCTGCGCCTGCCGGGCCGGCGCCTGACCTTCCTGCAACTGATCATCACCGCGCTCGACGTCGCCGCGGCTGCCACCGTGTTGTATCTGCTGCTGCCGGAAACCCCGCCATTCGGTGCATTCCTGCTGGTCTACCTGCTGGCCCTGGCCGCGGGCGTGCTCAGCCACGTGCCCGGTGGCGTAGGCGTGTTCGAGGCCATTCTGCTGGCAGCCTTTGCCGACAAGCTCGGCGCCGCGCCGCTGGCCGCCGCCCTGCTGCTGTATCGCCTGATCTATGTGATCCTGCCAATGCTGGTGGCCTGCCTGCTGCTGTTGATCAATGAGGCCCAACGCCTGTTCAACAGCCGTGAGGCGCTGCGCACCGCTTCCGGCCTCGCCGCGCCGGTGCTCGCGGTGCTGGTGTTCCTGTCTGGGGTGGTCCTGCTGTTTTCCGGCGCCACACCGGAGATCGACACCCGCCTGGAACACATCGGCTTTCTGATCCCCCATCGCCTGATCGACGCCTCGCACTTCGGCGCCAGCCTGATCGGCGTACTGTGCCTGTTGCTGGCCCAGGGCCTGCGCCGGCGCCTGTCGGCCGCCTGGATGCTCACCACCGTGCTGCTGCTGGCCGGTGCCTTGCTGTCGCTGCTCAAGGGCTTTGACTGGGAAGAAGCCAGCCTGCTGATCCTGACGGCCAGCCTGCTGGCGATCTTCCGCCGCTCGTTCTATCGCCCCAGTCGCCTGACCGAACTGCCCTTCTCGCCGCTGTACCTGGTGGCCAGCGTGTGCGTGTTGGCTGCGTCGATCTGGCTGCTGCTATTCGCCTACCAGGATGTGCCCTACAGCCACCAACTATGGTGGCAGTTCACCCTGGATTCCGATGCACCGCGCGGCTTGCGTTCGCTGCTCGGTGCCGCGGTGCTGCTGGTGGTGGTGTCGCTGACCTGGCTGCTGCGCACTGCCCGCCCGGCCATTGACCTGCCCGACGCCACTGACCTGGCAAAAGCGCAGAAGATCCTGATGGCCTCGGCCCAACCGGACGGCGGCCTGGCCCTGACCGGGGACAAGGCGTTGCTGTTCCACCCCAACGGCGACGCCTTCTTGATGTATGCCCGGCGCGGCCGCAGCCTGGTTGCCCTGTACGACCCGATCGGCCAGCCGCAGCAGCGTGCCGAGATGATCTGGCAGTTCCGCGACCTCTGCGACCTGCATCACGCCCGCCCGGTGTTTTATCAGGTGCGCGCAGAAAACCTGCCCTACTACATGGACATCGGCCTGACCGCCATCAAGCTCGGCGAAGAGGCGCGGGTCGACCTGCTGCGCTTTGACCTCGAAGCCAAGGGCAAGGAGATGAAGGACCTGCGCTACACCTGGAACCGCGGCACCCGTGATGGCCTGTCGTTGGAAATCCACGAGCCCGGCCAGGCGCCGATGGACGAGCTGAAAGTGATTTCCGATGCCTGGCTCACCGGCAAGAACGTGCGCGAGAAAGGCTTCTCCCTGGGCCGCTTCAGCGATGACTACCTGAAGCACTTTCGCATTGCGATCATTCGTTTTGAGGGGCGCCCGGTGGCATTTGCCAACCTGCTCGAGACCTACAGCCACGACCTGGCCAGCCTCGACCTGATGCGCGCGCACCCGGACGCCCCCAAGTTGACCATGGAATTCATGATGGTCGGCCTGATTCAGCATTATAAGAACCACGGCTATGCACGCTTCAGCCTGGGCATGGTGCCATTGTCGGGCTTGCAACCCCGGCGTGGCGCGCCACTGACCCAGCGCCTCGGCTCAATGGTGTTTCGCCGGGGCGAGCAGCTCTACAATTTCCAGGGGCTGCGCCGCTTCAAAGACAAGTTCCAGCCTGACTGGGAACCTCGTTACATGGCCGTGCCCGCCGGACTCGATCCGCTGGTGGCACTGGCCGATACCGCCGCCCTGATTGCGGGCGGCTTGACTGGATTGGTGAAACGCTGATGATTCAACGCTCCTGGCGGTATGTATTGGCCACTCTGGTGGCTCTGGCTGTGATCCTTGGCGGTGGTTACTGGTACTGGAACCGTCCAGCCCCACAACCCACCGTGGAACTGTTGACGCCGGCTGACGGCGCGCCCATGACCCGGGTCATTCCGGGCACCCAGGCGCGCGCCCAGGTGATCGTCGCGGTCAATGCAGAGCAGAAGCTCAGCGACACCCAGTTGATCACCCTCAGCCGTGGCGGCGCGGCAGAAATCGTCCAGGTGATCCTGCCCAAGGACTGCATGTTGCAAGGACGTGCCCTGCAGTCGGCGCTCAAGCAGCTCAACGGCCCAGCCACCCTGGTCAGCGGTATCGGCCCCGGCGCGGTGCTGGCGTGGCGCTGGCTGGCCGAGCAGAAGGACGACAAGTCCCAGGCGGTCTCGGTCGACCTGGCCCTGGAGAAACCCGGTTGCACTCATCTGCTGCCAAAAAGCGCCGCCCACGGCCACTGGCTGGTAGCGTGGAACGATAACCCCGACGACACCAGTGCCGGTTTCGTACGGGACCAGGCCAATGCGCAAACCAGCATCAGCGACTACGACATCAACCTGCCGCAGGTGCTGAACAACGAACTGCGCAAGCTGCTGATCGGTGCCGACAAGGGCAATGGCGGCCTGAACATTCCGGTGGTCGAAGTGCCTGCCGGCCAGGCCAAGGACACCGTCACCTTGTTCCTCTCCGGCGACGGCGGCTGGCGCGACCTGGACCGCGACGTGGCCGGTGAAATGGCCAAGATCGGCTACCCGGTGGTCGGCATCGACACCCTGCGCTACTACTGGCAGCACAAAAGCCCCGAGCAGAGCGCCATCGACCTCGCCGAGCTGATGCAGCACTACCGGCAGAAATGGGGCACCAAGCGCTTCATCCTCACCGGCTACTCATTTGGTGCCGACGTTCTGCCCGCCATCTACAACCGCCTGGCGGAATCGGAGCAGCAACGGGTCGACGCGATCATCCTGCTGGCCTTCGCCCGCACTGGCAGCTTCGAGATCGAAGTCGAAGGCTGGCTCGGCAACGCCGGCAAGGAAGCCGCCACCGGCCCGGAAATGGCCAAGTTGCCTGCCGCCAAAGTGGTGTGCATCTACGGCGAGGAAGAAGCCGACGAGAGCGGCTGCACCGATAAGACCGCCGTGGGCCAAGCCATGAAGCTGCCAGGCGGGCACCACTTCGACGAGAATTACCCAGCCCTGGCCCAGCGCCTGGTGGACATCATCGAGAAGCGCCAGGGCGCTGACAAGGTCGCTGAAGACTGAGTGCGCCCCCCCAACAAAAAGCCCCCGCTGCCATTAGGCCGCGAGGGCTTTTTTACATGTACAAGCATGAAGCGCTACCAACTCGCCGAACTTCATGCGGATGCTCTGAACTTCCAAGGCTAAAACTGAACATCTATCCATGTCACGTCATCTTCAACAGCGACAAAGTCACTATCCGGTGCTGCCAGCAAGCTGCGTTGCTGCTCCTGCGTTAACTCCGCCCAAAAGCCGTCGGTTACGAACACCAATCGCTCATCGACGGCCAATGGGTGAAAAACAAAGTCAGGGTTCGGGGGACGATCAACTTTCAGGCATCGGGTTATTCTGTTTCGAGCCGGATCTTGCGCCAGCTCAAGGTGCGAACGGTCGCGCCTCCAATTGGCCTTGCAATGGGGTGGTGTAATCCACTCGATCGTGCCTGCCGTTGTCACTACACCACACGAACAGTCCCCCTCATACGCAAGCGTGAGCCTCCCATGAGCAGCGAAACCGATCAGGTAACAGGTGGCCCCAGTCTGGCCCGCAAATAAAGCAAGGTGAAGCTCAGCCAGCACTGAAGCAAGTACCCGCTCAACTGCTCCCTCCTCAGTGAGATCGCCCTCCCGATCCATATGTTTCGGGTAGGCCGCTAAAACACCTTTTACAAAGCCTTCAGCAAGATCACCACTGCCTGGCTTCGCCGTACCGTCCGTGATGACGAATAGCCCTCTGTCGCCATCGCAGAGAGCTCCAGCACAATCATGATTGGCTTTCCTGGTCCGCCCTATTACTGATCTGGTGCCGTATCTCATGCGTTGCCCAGGTCCTTCATACGCTCGTGAATGATTCGCCCCCTACCCGGATTAGCCTGCACCGAACCCGAGCTTTCAATCACGTAGTCGATACCACTGAGCACCGTGAGCTCTCGAATTCCAGTCGTGATGAACGCTTTGAGCTCAGACTCAGCGTGGCGAACCTCCTCCAAAAGCTCTGTACGACCATCAATCAAGATGATTATGTCTTCGACGTCTTTATGGTAGGGATCACCCTCGCCACGACCGCTAAAAGCCTCTAGTTTCGTCGCAAGAAAGTAGGTCGGTTTAAATATCTGGATTACGGTACCGCTGGGCAACGTAAATTTATCGGCCCTCGCCAGTCCCTCCACGAACCAACGGTTGGCATATCCGAGAACTTCAGGGTCAGAAGGCATCACGTCAACGACGACGTCGTTGAAACGGAAACGACAGTTGACTTCATCCTCACCGGTGATCTTGAAGTGCTTGGTCGCCAGCCGCTCTATGAGGTGTTGCCAGGCGCTAATGCCTGCCAGCTCGATCACCAAGTCGACATCATCGGTGAACCGGATGTCGTCCAGCACAGCAGCATCAGTGACCAGCATGGCCGTGGTGCAACCGCCGACAAAGGCAACTTCAGCGAGAAACGCCTGCCCCAAGCCGTCTGCCACAAACTCTATGAGTTCGTAGTTGTGATCCGCGTTTGATGACATGTTATTTCAGCCCCATCCCTGCTTTCAGAATGTTGACCGCCACACCACGCTCTCGCGGGCCACCAAGACGGATCGCGTCAGCAAGCGCAAGATAGTGATAAAGGATTCTGTCCCTCTTCACCGCTTCCGGCACTGTCTTGTAGAGCGGCACTATCGCCTGACCACGCTCAGTTCCGAGTGCATCAGGCCAAACCGGAATCAACCCGCCAGCGCTCTTGATGCTTTTGGAAAGGGCCGGAGCTGCGAAGCCTGTTGGAATACCGCGAACCATCGCGCCCGGTTTCACGGGGAAAAAGTATTTCAGAGCGTGCTCGGTAATTTTCAGCAGCTCTCGCCGATTAACTTTCGCAAACCCGGTGTCGTAGTCATTGGTGAGAATTCCGGACTCACGGCACCTAGCCATAGAATTTGAAACTTCACTTTTGCTTATCCCAAGAGACGCAGATAACGCACGCAACGAGTAACCCTCACTCCAGCTCGCCAGCGGTGGAGAAGGCACAGGCTCCGACCACCCTTCCCACCCATCCTCATCCCCCAAGGGCAAGTCGAACTCCTGGCGGCGGAATACAGTTTCTTCACCATCAATGGGGTAGCTGTCCAGCGGCAGCCCTACTCGCCCCCCTGCCGTCATTCGATTGATCTGCTGGGGCTTCAACAACTCTTCAACCGTGTTCGAATTCGACTCAGACTCCATCTTCCCAAAAAGATTTTCTTCCTGGGCATGCAAGCTGGCCATCTTGAACAAAAGCAAAATATCTTGACTCTTCATGAAGCTAAAAACTCCAAGTGTCCACGCTCCATAAAACGTGGACACTTGTCTCATTGGAAATGTCGAGCAGTCAAGATCTTTCGATACTTGTCAGTTTTCACTGGGCAAACCTGCAGATCGTCTGCCAATTCGCAAACAGCAGGGACAGTGACTGAGCTTAGAACCCCCTCGAACCGTAGCGCTAAAACCCCTTAGACGAAAAAGCCCCCGCAACCTTGAGGTGGCAGGGGCTTCTTCATCCAGCAACGCTTACATCTCCACCTGCGTCCCCAACTCAATCACCCGGTTCAGTGGCAGATTGAAGAAGCGCAGGTTGCCGTTGGCGTTTTTCAACATGAAGGCGAACAACGCTTCGCGCCAGCGGGCCATGCCTTCGAGCTTGGAGGCGATCACCGTCTCGCGGCTGAGGAAGTAGGTGGTGCGCATCGGGCTGAAGTCCAGCTCATCGAGATGACACAGCTTCAGCGCCTGCGGCACGTCCGGCTCGTCGACGAAACCAAAGTGCAGGATCACCCGGAAGAACCCTTCGCCGTGGGCCTCGACTTCAAAGCGCCGCGCTGGCGGTACCCGTGGGATGTCTTCGTAGACCACGGTCAGCAGCACTACCTGCTCGTGCAGCACCTGGTTATGCAGCAGGTTGTGCAACAACGCGTGGGGCACCGCGTCCGGGCGTGCGGTGAGGAACACCGCCGTACCCTGGACCCGATGGGGTGGCTGCACACGGATGCTGCTGATGAAGATCGGCAAAGGCAGGCCGCCCTCGTCCATCCGCTCGACCAACAGTTGTTTACCGCGTTTCCAGGTGGTCATCAGGACGAACAGCGCCAGACCGGCGATTACCGGAAAGGCCCCGCCCTGGACGATTTTCGGCACGTTGGCGGCGAAATACAGACCGTCCACCAGCAAGAAGCCCAGCAACACCGGGACGGCGAGCAGTGGAGGCCATTTCCACAGCAACAGCATGACCGCCGACACCAGGATGGTGGTCATCAGCATGGTGCCCGTCACCGCCACTCCGTACGCCGAGGCCAACGCCCCGGAGGATTCAAACCCGAGCACCAGCAGGATCACCCCGACCATCAGCGACCAGTTCACCGCGCCAATGTAGATCTGGCCCTGTTCGGCACTGGAGGTGTGCTGGATGTGCATGCGCGGAATGTAGCCGAGCTGGATCGCCTGGCGGGTCAGGGAGAACGCCCCGGAAATCACCGCCTGGGAGGCAATCACCGTGGCCAGGGTCGACAGGCCGACCAACGGAATCAAGGCCCAGCTTGGCGCCAGCAGATAAAAGGGGTTGCGGGCCGCGCTCGGATCGCCGAGCAGCAATGCGCCCTGGCCGAAGTAATTCAGCACCAGCGCCGGCAGTACCAGGATGAACCAGGCACGGGCAATCGGCTTGCGGCCGAAGTGGCCCATGTCGGCGTACAGCGCTTCGGCACCGGTCAATGCCAGCACCACCGCACCGAGGATTGCCACGCCCATGCCCGGGTGGACAATGAAGAAGCGCACACCCCAGACCGGGTTCATCGCCTGCAGCACTTCCGGATGTTGCAGGATGCCGTAGACACCCAGCGCGCCCAGCACCAGAAACCAGGTGACCATGATCGGCCCGAACAGAATGCCGATACGCGCAGTGCCATGGCGTTGGATCAGGAATAGCGCCACCAGCACCACCAGCGACAGTGGCACCACCCAGTGGTCAATGCCGTCGAATGCCAGTCCCAGGCCTTCAATCGCCGAGAGCACGGAAATCGCCGGGGTAATCATGCTGTCGCCATAAAACAGCGCTGCACCGATCAGCCCACAGACCACCAGCAAGGTGCGCAATCGGGCATGCCCGGCCGCCGCTCGCCGCGCCAACGCGGTCAAGGCCATGATCCCGCCTTCGCCCTGGTTGTCGGCACGCAGGACAAACATCATGTACTTGATCGACACCACCCAGATCAACGACCAGAAGATCAGTGCCAGAATCCCCAGGACGCCGTCATGGTTGACCGGTACGCCATAGTTCCCGGAGAAGACCTCCTTGAGGGTGTACAGCGGGCTCGTGCCGATATCGCCGTAAACCACCCCAACTGCCGCCACCAGCATGCCGATCGGCTTGGCCGCCGAATGCTCGGAACCTGCCGCCTGACTACTTGCCTGCCCCATCCACCACCCCTACTACCCAGACCCGGACTGCCTTGGAAAAGCACGACGCTTTATCGTGCAGCATGCGCTGTTTTACTTTCCGTTACAGACGTTTTGTTGACTGTAAGAAATCGGCAAAGCCCAACGGCGCGAAGCATAGCGCAGCACTCGTCGTATTTCCCTGCATAAAGCTGGTCAAGAGGGCCGACCATCGCTAGAATTGCGCACTTTTTGATCAGAGGCGCTGTAAGCGCCCGTCTGTCGCCTTGCCGTTTCCGGCTGGAGGCGTCACAAATACCGAGGTTAGACATGTCCACCACTCCTGCGTCGGCCAACCCCAAGGTTGGCTTCGTATCCCTGGGCTGCCCAAAAGCGCTGGTCGACTCCGAGCGCATCCTTACCCAACTGCGTATGGAAGGCTATGACGTCGTGTCCACCTATCAGGACGCGGACGTCGTGGTGGTCAACACCTGTGGCTTCATCGACTCGGCCAAGGCCGAATCCCTGGAAGTGATCGGCGAAGCCATCAAGGAAAACGGCAAGGTCATCGTGACCGGCTGCATGGGCGTCGAAGAAGGCAATATCCGCAACGTGCACCCAAGCGTGCTGGCCGTCACCGGCCCGCAACAGTACGAGCAAGTGGTCAATGCCGTGCATCAGGTCGTGCCGCCGCGCCAGGATCACAACCCGCTGATCGACCTGGTGCCGCCACAAGGCATCAAGCTGACCCCGCGCCACTACGCCTACCTGAAGATTTCCGAAGGCTGCAACCACAGCTGCAGCTTCTGCATCATCCCGTCGATGCGCGGCAAGCTGGTCAGCCGCCCGGTGGGCGATGTGCTGGACGAAGCCCAGCGCCTGGTCAAATCCGGCGTCAAGGAACTGCTGGTTATCTCCCAGGACACCAGCGCCTACGGCGTTGACGTCAAGTACCGCACCGGGTTCTGGAACGGCGCGCCGGTGAAAACCCGCATGACCGAACTCTGCGAAGCCCTCAGCACCCTCGGTGTCTGGGTGCGCCTGCACTACGTTTACCCGTACCCGCACGTCGACGAGTTGATCCCGCTGATGGCCGCTGGCAAGATCCTGCCGTACCTGGACATCCCGTTCCAGCACGCCAGCCCGAAAGTCCTCAAGTCGATGAAACGCCCGGCCTTCGAAGACAAGACCCTGGCGCGCATCAAGAACTGGCGCGAAATCTGCCCGGACCTGATCATCCGCTCGACCTTCATCGTCGGCTTCCCTGGCGAAACCGAAGAAGACTTCCAGTACCTGTTGAACTGGCTGACCGAAGCGCAACTCGACCGCGTGGGCTGCTTCCAGTACTCGCCGGTAGAAGGCGCACCGGCCAACGACCTGGACCTGGAAGTAGTCCCGGACGACGTCAAGCAGGACCGTTGGGAGCGTTTCATGGCGCACCAACAGGCCATCAGTTCGGCACGCCTGCAAATGCGTATCGGCCGGGAAATCGAAGTGCTGGTCGATGAAGTCGACGAGCAAGGCGCGGTCGGCCGCTGCTTCTTCGATGCCCCGGAAATCGACGGCAACGTATTTATCGACAACGGCAGCAACCTCAAGCCAGGCGATAAAGTCTGGTGCAAGGTGACTGATGCCGACGAGTACGACCTGTGGGCTGAACAGATCTAAGACAGGGCATCCCCTACGGATTGCACTGACTCCAAAAAGCCCCGCTCTTTTTCATGAGATGCGGGGCTTTTTTACGGCTATCGTTTGCTTATCCACTAAAAAGAGGCAGGCGGGCATGCGTCAGCATTCGGTCATCCACACACCGACACTCAGCGATTATCAGGAACTGACCTAGGTCTGGGAGGCATCAGTGCGTGCGACCCACGATTTTCTGCCAGACAGCTACATCGAGTTGCTACGCAATCTGGTGCTCACCCGCTACCTCGACGCGGTGATGCTGATCTGCACCCGCGACAAACAGCAGCACATCAGCGGCTTCGCCGGGGTTGCCGCCGGCAAGATCGAAATGCTCTTCATCGCCCCCCAGCATCGTGGTGAAGGCCTGGGCAAACAGTTACTGCAGTACGCCATGCAACACCTGAATGCCGATGAACTGGACGTCAACGAGCAGAATCCACAGGCCCTGGGCTTCTACTACAAGCAAGGGTTTGAAGTGATCGGACGCTCGGCAGTCGACGGCATGGGCCAGCCCTATCCGTTGCTGCACATGCGTTTGAAGCAGTCCAGGCCGCAAGCCCTGCGCGGCTAAAAGCCACACAAGGCAAATGGATCCGCGATTAACCGGCGCGAGGCAGGTACAATGCCTGCCCCCTTTTTGTTACGGCCCTGTCATGACTGACCCGATTCGTCTTTCCAAACGCCTCATCGAACTCGTCGGCTGTTCCCGTCGGGAGGCTGAGCTGTTCATTGAAGGCGGCTGGGTCACCGTGGACGGCGAAGTCATCGACGAGCCGCAGTTCAAGGTCGATACCCAGAAAGTCGCGCTCGACCCCGAGGCCAAGGCCACTGCGCCGGAGCCGGTGACCATCCTGCTGCATGCTCCTGCGGGCATGGACGTGGAGAGCGCCCAGCAATTGATCAGCGCCGACACCCTGAGCGAAGAGCACCGTTTCAGCAAGCGCCCGCTCAAGGGGCATTTCCTGCGCCTGACCGTCAGTGCCGACCTGCAGGCCAACGCCAGCGGCCTGCTGGTGTTCACCCAGGACTGGAAGATCCTGCGCAAGCTCACGGCCGACGCGAGCAAGATCGAGCAAGAGTATGTGGTCGAAGTCGAAGGCGACATGGTCGCCCACGGCCTCAACCGCCTGAACCACGGCCTGACCTACAAGGGCAAGGAATTGCCAGCGGTCAAAGCCAGCTGGCAGAACGAAAACCGCCTGCGCTTCGCGATGAAGAACCCGCAACCGGGAATCATCGCCCTGCTCTGCCAGGCGGTCGGCCTCAAGGTCATTGCCATCCGCCGCATCCGTATCGGCGGAGTTTCCATCGGCAAGGTTCCGCTGGGCCAATGGCGCTATCTGTCCGCCAAAGAGAAATTCTGAGGCTGCCACTCATTTCGGTGTCGCCGGTACCGGCAACGCCCACAGCTGAATGATCAGGACTGCACACATGATTCATAACGACGTACTGCGCAGCGTGCGCTACATGCTCGACATCAGCGACAACAAGGTCGTCGAGATCATCAAACTCGGCGGCATGGACGTCACCAAGGAAGACCTCGTTACCTACCTCAAGAAAGACGAGGAAGAAGGTTTCGTGTTCTGCCCCGACGACGTCATGGCGCATTTCCTCGATGGCCTGGTGATTTTCAAGCGTGGCAAGGACGAAAGCCGTCCGCCACAGCCGATCGAAACGCCGGTGACCAACAACATCATCCTGAAGAAACTGCGCGTGGCCTTCGAACTGAAGGAAGACGACATGCACGCCATCCTCAAGGCCTCCGAGTTCCCGGTGTCCAAGCCGGAGCTGAGCGCACTGTTTCGCAAGTTCGGCCACACCAACTACCGCCCGTGTGGCGACCAGTTGCTGCGCAACTTCCTCAAGGGCCTGACCCTGCGCGTCCGTCCGCAGTAAGAGCCGGCCAGCCGGCGATGGCGCCCTTCTAAACGCCATCGCCCGCAGCTCGACCCGCCCGTATGGCGGCACATTCCCGGTAAAAATAGTGGCTCCGCTTCCCGCGGCTGACGACTAGGGTGTAGTGACCCTCAGTTATCAGGATTCGCCATGCACCCCTACTTCTCCCTGCAAGGCCGCACCGCTCTGGTGACCGGCGGCACCCGTGGTATCGGCAAAATGATCGCCAAAGCCTTCGTCGAAGCAGGAGCGACGGTGTATGTCTGCGCGCGCGACGCCGAGGCCTGCCAACAGACAGCCGATGAACTGGGCGCCCTGGGGCACTGCCACGCGATCGCGGCCAACCTCGCCACAGAAGAAGGCGTCGCCCAATTGGCCAGTCGTCTCGGCGAACGCGTGAGCCACCTGGACATCCTGGTGAACAATGCCGGCACCACCTGGGGAGCGCCGCTGGAGAGCTACCCAGTCAAGGGCTGGGAAAAAGTCATGCAGTTGAACGTGACCTCGGTGTTCAACTGCATCCAGCAATTCCTGCCGCTGCTGCGCAAGGCCGGTTCGGCCGCCAATCCGGCCCGGATCATCAACATCGGCTCGGTCGCCGGGATTTCCTCCTTCGGTGAACAGGCCTACGCCTACGGCCCGAGCAAGGCCGCCCTGCACCAACTGTCGCGGATTCTCGCCAGGGAGTTGGTCAGCCAGCACATCAACGTCAACGTGATTGCCCCGGGGCGCTTCCCGAGCAAGATGACCCAGCACATCGGTAATGATGAACTGGCACTGGCCGAGGATACGGCGTTGATCCCGATGAAGCGCTGGGGCCGCGTGGAAGAGATGGCGGCGCTGGCGATCAGTCTGGCGAGCACTGCTGGAGCGTATATGACCGGGAACATCATTCCGCTGGATGGCGGATTCAGTCTCTGAAATCGGCGGTGAGGCCATCGCGGGCAAGCCACGCTCCCACAGGGTTCTCGAGCGCACACAAAACCTGTGGGAGCGGCTTGCTCGCGAAGAGGCCGGTACAGGCACAACTGAATCCAGACTGATCGGGGTATCATGCCCGCCTCTATCCCGCCTCGACCGCAAACCATGACCTACAGCGTTTCCCCCATCGGTTTTGTGCACTCCTGCTTCAAGGAGAAGTTCGCCATTCCCCGCCAGCCCCAACTGGCCCCGGCCGCGCGGGGCATCCTGGAGCTGGTGGCACCGTTCGACCAGGGTGATGCGGTACAGGGCCTGGAGCAGGTCAGTCACGTCTGGCTGCTGTTCCTGTTTCACCAGGCCCTGGAAGACAAGCCACGGCTCAAGGTGCGCCCACCGCGCCTGGGCGGCAACAAATCCATGGGCGTGTTTGCCACGCGCGCAACCCACCGTCCCAATGGCATCGGGCAGTCAGTGGTGAAACTGGACAAGGTCGAGGCGAATCGCCTTTGGATTTCGGGCATCGACCTGCTCGATGGCACGCCGGTTCTGGACATCAAACCCTACGTCCCCTACGCCGACATCATCGACACAGCCTCCAACAGCATCGCCAGTGCCGCGCCGCAGCTGATTCCCGTGCAGTGGACGGACGCAGCGCTGCAACAGGCTCACGAGCACGCTCAGCGCCTTGCAGAGCCGCTGGTGGAGCTGATCGAGCAATGTCTGGCACAAGACCCACGCCCGGCCTACCAAATTCCTACATCCGAGCGGGAATATGGCGCGCAGTTTTGGGATCTGGATGTGCGATGGCATTACCCGACACCGGAGCTGATCCGTGTGCTGGAAGTCATTCCCGCGCAGGTATAAACGCCAAAAACGAAAAAGCCCGCGCTGCCCTCTCAGGCTGCGCGGGCTTTTTTTGTAGGAGCTGGCTTGCCAGCGATGAACTCGAAGACACCGCGTTTACCCGGCAAACATGCGTTATCGTTGACGATCATCGCGAGCAGGCTCGCTCCTACAGGTGACCTTCGGTCACTTCTCGACGAACGCACGCTCGATCAGGTAGTCACCCGGCTCACGCATACGCGGCGACACTTTCAGGCCGAAGCTGTTGAGCACTTCGCTGGTCTCGTCGAGCATGCTCGGGCTGCCGCACAACATGGCGCGGTCGTCCTGCGGGTTGATCGGGGGCAGGCCGATGTCGCTGAACAGCTTGCCGCTGCGCATCAGGTCGGTCAGGCGGCCTTCGTTTTCGAATGGCTCGCGGGTCACGGTCGGGTAGTAGATCAACTTGTCACGCAGGGCTTCGCCGAAGAACTCGTTCTGCGGCAGGTGCTCGGTGATGAACTCGCGGTAAGCGACTTCGTTGACGTAACGCACGCCGTGGCACAGGATCACTTTTTCGAAACGCTCGTAGGTTTCCGGATCCTGGATCACGCTCATGAAAGGCGCCAGGCCGGTACCGGTGCTGAGCAGGTACAGATGTTTGCCAGGTTTGAGGTCGTCCAGCACCAGCGTGCCCGTAGGCTTCTTGCTGATGATGATCTCGTCGCCTTCCTTGAGGTGCTGCAACTGGGAAGTCAGCGGGCCATCAGGCACCTTGATGCTGAAGAACTCCAGATGCTCTTCCCAGTTTGGGCTGGCAATCGAGTAAGCACGCATAAGCGGGCGGCCGTTGGGCTGTTGCAGGCCGATCATCACGAACTGACCGTTCTCGAAGCGCAGGCCCGGATCGCGGGTGCACTTGAAGCTGAACAGAGTGTCGTTCCAGTGGTGAACACTGAGGACACGCTCGTGGTTCATGTTGCTCATGTACGTGGGACTCCTGGAGATTTTGCCTGCGCCGCTGTGCGCAATTGCATCGCATTCTAATGGCAGCGACAATATCTGTTAAATGGATTATTAAGATAAGGGTTATCGGTTATATAGATATGCGATTTACTCTACGTCAACTTCAAGTCTTCGTCGCCGTTGCCCAGCAGGAAAGCGTATCCCGTGCTGCGGGTCTGCTCAACCTCTCGCAATCGGCGGCCAGCACCTCGATCACCGAGCTGGAGCGCCAGTGCAGCTGCCAATTGTTCGATCGCGCCGGCAAACGGCTGAGCCTCAACGCCCTGGGTAAACAGCTGTTGCCGCAAGCGGTGGCCCTGCTCGACCAGGCCAAGGAAATCGAGGACCTGCTCAACGGCAAGTCCGGTTTTGGTTCCCTGGCGGTCGGCGCCACACTGACCATCGGCAATTACCTGGCGACCTTGCTGATCGGTAGCTTCATGCAGCGCCACCCCGAGAGCCAGGTGAAGCTGCACGTCCAGAACACTGCCAATATCGTGCAACAGGTCGCGCACTATGAAATTGATCTGGGTCTAATCGAAGGCGACTGCAGCCATCCGGACATCGAAGTGCAGAGCTGGGTCGAAGATGAGCTGGTGGTGTTCTGCGCGCCCCAGCATCCGCTGGCACAACGCGGCACTGCCAGCATGGAGGAGCTTAGCCATGAGGCGTGGATTCTGCGCGAACAGGGTTCCGGGACTCGCCTGACCTTCGATCAGGCCATGCGTCATCATCGCAGCGCGTTGAACATCCGCCTGGAGCTGGAACACACCGAAGCGATCAAACGTGCGGTCGAGTCTGGCCTGGGCATTGGCTGCATTTCCCGCCTGGCCCTGCGCGACGCCTTCCGACGCGGCAGCCTGGTGGCGGTGGAAACCCCGGATCTGGACCTGGCGCGGCAGTTCTACTTCATCTGGCACAAACAGAAATACCAGACCTCAGCCATGCGCGAATTCCTCGAACTGTGCCGCGCCTTCACCGCCGGGGTTCAGCGCAGCGACGAGATCGTGCTGCCGAGCATCGCCTGAGGGGTCAGATCAGGATCACCGCCCACACCAGGGCAATCATGCTCAAAGCCACGAACTGCGCGGCGCTGCCCATGTCCTTGGCGTTTTTCGACAGCGGGTGCAGGTCGAGGGAGATGCGGTCAATGGCCGCTTCTACTGCGGAGTTGAGCAACTCCACGATCAGCGCCAGCAGACAGACGGCAATCAGCACCGCCTGTTCGACGCGGCTGACATTCAGAATGAAGGTCAGCGGAATCAGAATCACGTTGAGCAACACCAGTTGCCGAAAAGCCGCTTCGCCGGTGAAAGCGGCGCGCAGGCCGTCCAGGGAGTAGCCCGAAGCGTTGAGGATGCGTTTGAGGCCGGTCTGGCCTTTGAAAGGTGACATATGAGTAGGCAACTGAAAAAAGGAGTGGGAAAGCTAGATCAACAAAAGTCAAAAAAGCGTGAATGAGCCGGCTTCACTGCGGCGAAATTGACTCAAGTTGTTGCAGGAGCAACGCCGCCTGAGTCCGGGTGCGTACCCCCAGCTTGCGGAAAATCGCCGTCACGTGGGCCTTGATGGTCGCTTCCGACACACTCAGCTCGTAGGCAATCTGCTTGTTCAGCAAACCTTCGCAGACCATGGTCAGCACGCGGAACTGCTGCGGGGTCAAACTCGCCAGGCCCTCGCTCGCGGCCTTGGCTTCCGGCGAGACACTGACCGCCTCGAACGCTTGCGGTGGCCAGAACACGTCGCCATCCAGCACCGCACGCACCGCCTGCTGGATCACTTCCAGCGAGCTGGATTTGGGAATGAAGCCGCTGGCCCCGAACTCCCGGGACTTGACCATGATCGACGCTTCTTCCTGTGCCGAGACCATCACCACCGGAATCTGCGGGTACTGGCCGCGCAACAGCACCAGCCCGGAGAATCCGTATGCACCCGGCATGTTCAGGTCCAGTAGCACCAGGTCCCAGTCGGCCTTCTCGGTCAGACGGATTTCCAGCTCGGCAATGCTCGCCACTTCCACCAGGCGCACGTCCGGGCCCAGCCCCAGGGTGACAGCCTGGTGCAGTGCGCTACGAAAGAGAGGGTGGTCATCGGCAATCAGGATTTCGTATGTGGCCATTGTTCAAATGATCCTGTTTTTTATGGCAGGCCTGATGCATTCAAGCCTCACCAAAACAACTCAAGGTAGCACCAGCAGGCGCAACCAACAGGGTACGTTCAACGCCAAGAGCCCATAAAACCGGCGTTTCAATCTTCGGCCGCACCCTAATCGGCGCCAAGGATGCCCAGCGAAGCCGGGGTGGTCAAGCCGCATCCTTTACGGCATCTTAGCTGGCTAACTAATAAGAGTGCCATCATGCAGACCAAAGCCCTGCGTGCCGATGTCCTGATGTTGATCACCGCGATGATTTGGGGATCAGGATTTGTCGCACAAACCTGCGGCATGGATCACATCGGTCCTTTCCTCTATTCCGGCCTGCGCTTCGCGCTTGGTTCGTTGTGTCTGCTACCGCTGGTCCTGCGTGGCTCCCGTCAGAACAGCCACCACGAGCCCTTCCTGACCCGTGGCTTGTTGATCGGTGGCGGCCTGATGGGCCTCGCCCTGGCTCTGGGGATCAACCTGCAACAGGTCGGCCTCTTGTTCACCAGCGTGACCAACGCCGGTTTCATCACCGGGCTCTACGTCATCGTCGTGCCACTGCTGGGGCTGTTGATTGGCCACAAGACCGGGCTCGGCACCTGGTTCGGGGCGATTCTGGCGGTGGTCGGAATGTTCCTGCTCAGCGTCGGCGATCAGTTCCAGGTTGCGTCCGGCGACTGGTTGCAATTGATCGGCGCCTTTGTCTGGGGTGGACACGTGGTGCTGGTGGGCGTTTTCGCCAGCCGCCACGACCCGATTCGCCTGGCATTCCTGCAGTTCACTACCTGCGCGGTGGTCAGCCTGGTCCTGGCCCTGTGCCTGGAGACCTTCGAGCTCAACGCAATCATCGCCGCCGGCCCGGCCATCCTCTATGGTGGCCTGATTGCGGTCGGCATCGGCTACACCTTGCAGGTGATCGCCCAGAAAGACGCAATCGCCTCCCATGCCGCGATCATTTTTTCCCTGGAGGCGGTGTTTGCCGCCATTGCCGGGGCCTGGTTACTGGGTGAGGAACTGAGCCCGCGCGGCTATGTCGGCTGTGGGTTGATGCTGGCCGGGATGCTGGCAGCCCAGCTCTGGCCAAAAAGCCCAGCGCTGACTCGCAGCACAACCTAGAGGTAGGGCTTGAGGCGAGCGTGGACTGCGTCGAGCGGATCGATCGCCTGCTGAAACTTGGCTGACAGGTAATGGGTGCTGAAGACGTCCAGGTAGGCGTCCAGCACTTCGCTGGCGGCTAGGTCGTCGGCCAGTTCCAGGCAGAGCGCGGCCACTTCGGCGGTGCAGAAGTGATCATCGCGCTTGGAACGGCGCAACTTGTAGCGCGACAGTTGCTCGGGCTGCAGGCTCAACACCGGCAAATGCTCGAGATAAGGGCTCTTGCGGAACATCTTGCGCGCCTCGCTCCAGGTCGCGTCCAGCAGAATGAACAGCGGGCGCTTGCCCGGTTCCAGCCGGACCTCGCTCACCACCCGCTGCGGGGCGACAAACTCCCCCGGAAACACGATGTACGGCTGCCACTGGGGATCGGCGATCAAGGCCAGCAAACCCGGCTCGACTTCGGTACGCGACCAGGGAAACGCACTGGTCTGCTCGATCACGTCGGCAATCAGCCAGCCGGTATTGCTCGGTTTCATCGGCTCGACATCATGCATCACCAGGCACATGGCCGATTTGGCGGCAACGGTCGGCCGCCAGGCACACATGCAATGGCTGGGGATCACCCGGCAGCCGGCGCACCGCTCAGCTCGCGAACCCCGCGCAACAAAGGGGCGGACGGCACGGGCCAGGCGCTGGGCGCGCAAACGGGAAACGGCGTGGCTCATGGCAGGTTTCGATGGCAAGGGGATTGAATCGACACAAAAAGCGCTCGGCAGGGCAATAAAGTGCCGGCAGTTTACCAGAGCAGCCCGCGCAAGCCTGTACCACCCGCCGCCCGCACCCTATAATTTGCCGCCACTGAACGCTCAGCCCTGTGACGGGTCGAAGCACCAGTCACTGAATCAGGAGAGTTTCATGCTGCGCCTAATCGTCCCCACCGCCGCCCTTGTGCTGGCTTTGCCTTTCTGCGCCCAGGCCGCGTCCCTGAAAGACTTGAACCTGAGCAAGATGCTGGAGAAGGTGGCCGCGGAAAGTAACGTTGGCCTGCCTCGCGAAGTCAGTGACAACATTCTGGACCAGGGCTACACGGTCGAAGGCAAGGAGCTGGTTGATCACCTCAGCGTGCAATCGGTGTACGCCGAAGAAATGCGCGCCAACCCGAAAGCCGTCTACCTGCAACTGGGTGCCAGCGTTTGCCGCAACCCCAACTACCGCAAGTTGATGGCCCAGGGCGCGATCTTGCGTTACGAATTCACCGAGAACAAAACCAACCGCCCGGTGGCCTCGGCCCGATTCCAGGAATCGGACTGCCCGGCAGAGCCTGCGAAAAAGAACAAGTAACTAGCCCGAACCCGCGCGTCGCTGCTCTTCATCGGCGCGCAATTCCGCCACCAGCGCCTGCAAATAAGGCGAGCGCTGTTCCCTGCCCTCCAGCCGCCGTCGACACTCCTCCTCCAGGCTTACCTGATGGTCCTCGGCTGCCGACTTGAGCATCTGATACAGCTGCGTATCGATCTCCAGTATCACCAGAGTCATAACCCGCCTCCGTGCCTAAGAATCGCCACTACTTGCGCGATGACTCCCCACAGCTCCTGGTGCCTTGCGTCTTGCCCTGGACGCACGACAAATGTGTTGCGTGTCTGTATTTCAGTAAATCAGAGCGTAGCGCCTAAGGTGGAGCTTCAGACAAGCGGTGAAAGTCGATCACCTATCGCCAACAAGCTATTGCCAGCACAGACTTTTCAGGACCATGATCAAGTCAGCGCAACTGACGCCGAGCGTCTAGATTTAACCTGTCGATGTTCAATGCTCACGGCAGAAAAGGGGCTGCCATCCAGAGCGGTGCCTTGCGAACATTTCTTTCATCCAAGGGATAAACAGAACCCGTCTGGATGACTCGACGGCCGTCCGCGGCGGGTCGGGTTGGCTGCAATGCCCAGGCGACACAAGGTGTGTCGCGGCCCCGACGAATCTTTCGGTCGGGCCGAAGGTTCTGTGTAGAAGGAGAAGTTGAATGCCTTACCAACCGAATGACCTTCTGATACGTCATTTTCAAAACAACGGTGTCGA
Organism: Pseudomonas sp. S04; assembly: GCF_009834545.1. Classification (NCBI taxonomy): domain Bacteria; kingdom Pseudomonadati; phylum Pseudomonadota; class Gammaproteobacteria; order Pseudomonadales; family Pseudomonadaceae; genus Pseudomonas; species Pseudomonas sp. S04. The sequence goes on along the minus strand of NZ_CP019427.1, from coordinate 1,283,347 downwards.
TCTCACGAGCAAGATCGAAGAACAACTCAACCTGGTTTCCCCCAACAGCCCGAATATTCCGATCTACCGCGACATGATGCTGACTGTCCTGCGCATGGCCCAGGACGACCACAACCGCTGGAATGCCAAGATCACCCTACAAGCCTTGCGCGAACTGGAGCACGCTTTCCGTGTGCTGGAACAGTTCAAGGGACGCCGCAAGGTCACCGTGTTCGGCTCAGCGCGTACTCCGGTGGAGCACCCGCTGTATGCACTGGCCCGTGAACTGGGGGAAAAACTCGCGCAATCGGACCTGATGGTGATCACCGGAGCCGGTGGCGGGATCATGGCCGCCGCTCACGAAGGCGCCGGCCGTGATCACAGCCTTGGGTTCAACATCACCCTGCCCTTCGAACAGCATGCCAACCCCACCGTCGGTGGCACTGCCAACTTGCTGCCCTTCCACTTTTTCTTCACCCGCAAACTGTTCTTCGTCAAGGAAGCCGACGCGCTGGTGCTGTGCCCGGGCGGCTTCGGCACACTGGACGAAGCCCTGGAAGTACTGACCCTGATCCAGACCGGCAAAAGCCCACTGGTACCCGTGGTGCTGCTGGATGCACCGGACGGCAAGTTCTGGGAAAGCGCATTGGAGTTTATCCGCAATCAATTGGAGGCCAATCGCTACATCCTGCCCAACGACCTGAAGCTGGTGCGTCTGGTGGATAACGCCGAGGAAGCCGTGGCGCAAATCAATCAGTTCTACAGCAACTTCCACTCCAGCCGCTGGCTAAAAAACCAGTTTGTGATCCGCATGAATCACGCGCTCACCGAGCAGGCGCTGGCACACCTGCAAGTGGCGTTCGCCGATCTGTGCCTGAGCGATCACTTTCACCAGCATGCCTACAGTGGCGAGGAGCATGACGAAGCGCAGTTCAGCCACTTGGCGCGTCTGGCGTTCACCTTCAATGCCCGGGATCATGGGCGCCTGCGTGAGTTGGTGGACTACCTCAACCTGCCGGAAAACTGGGTCACCTCCCAGCCCGCAACTGCCCAGCGCCAACGGGACCCCATCAAAGTGACGTGAATAAAAAAGCCCGACTATTTCTAGTCGGGCTTTTTTAGTCGTCCATTGCTCGGCCGCTGAACAACCGGCCGATCATCTCCATGGAGTAACCGCGATAAGCGAGGAAGCGCCCTTGCTTGGCACGCTCGCGGGCATCGATTGGTAAATGCCCGGCAAATTTACGGCGCCAGGTGTCTTCCAGTTGTGCCTGCCAGCTGATTCCACACTCGCGCAAGGCGAGTTCGATATCAGCGCGCTGCAATCCGCGCTGGCTCAACTCTTCACGAATGCGCAAAGGGCCGTAGCCTGAACGGGACCGGTAGGAAACGAAACTTTCGAGGTAACGGGATTCGGACAGCAACCCCTCTTCCGTCAGACGGTCGAGGGCAGTGTCGATCATTTCATCGGGGGCGCCGCGCTGACGCAGTTTACGCGTCAGCTCGACTCGACCGTGCTCGCGTCGCGCGAGCAGGTCCATTGCGGTTCGCCGCACCGCGACGAGGGTATCGAGTACGGCGGTCATGGGATCAATCAGATATCAGCGTCGGCCAGGTCATCTTCAGTCTCTTTGACCGGCACGGCGTTGAGGTCCACCGGCGTCAGCAGCTTGTCGCGAATCTGCTTCTCGAGCTTGGCTGCAATGTCCGGGTTGTCCTGCAGGAACTTGGCCGAGTTGGCCTTGCCCTGACCGATCTTGCTGCCGTTGTAGGCATACCAGGCACCGGACTTCTCAACAAAACCGTGCAACACACCCAGGTCGATCATCTCGCCATTGAGGTAGATGCCCTTGCCGTAAAGAATCTGGAACTCGGCCTGACGGAACGGTGCTGCCACCTTGTTCTTGACGACTTTGACGCGGGTTTCGCTGCCGACCACTTCGTCGCCTTCTTTCACCGCGCCAGTACGGCGGATGTCCAGGCGAACCGAGGCGTAGAACTTCAGCGCGTTACCACCGGTGGTGGTTTCCGGGCTGCCGAACATCACGCCGATTTTCATCCGGATCTGGTTGATGAAGATCACCAAGCAGTTGGCGTTCTTGATGTTACCGGTGATTTTACGCAGCGCCTGGGACATCAGGCGGGCTTGCAGGCCCACATGCATGTCGCCCATCTCGCCTTCGATTTCCGCCTTGGGTACCAGTGCAGCCACGGAGTCGACGATGATCACGTCAACCGCGTTGGAACGCACCAGCATGTCGGTGATTTCCAGGGCTTGCTCGCCGGTGTCCGGCTGGGAAACCAGCAGGTCGTCGACGTTGACCCCCAGTTTGCCGGCGTATTCCGGGTCCAGGGCGTGCTCGGCATCGACGAACGCGCAGGTCGCACCGGCTTTTTGCGCTTGGGCGATGACCGACAGGGTCAGGGTGGTTTTACCGGAAGATTCAGGACCGTAGATTTCAACGATACGGCCTTTTGGCAGGCCGCCAATGCCGAGTGCGATGTCCAGACCCAGAGAGCCAGTGGAGATAGCCGGGATCGCCTGACGGTCCTGATCGCCCATACGCATTACGGCACCCTTGCCGAATTGACGTTCGATCTGACCCAGGGCCGCAGCCAAGGCTTTCTTCTTGTTGTCGTCCATTAAAGTCCTCACGTAATCAATAAGGCCTGACGGCCAACACCTGTATAAGTAGACAGTATTATTCCACAGCGATTGTGGATCGCCTACCCCTGATTTGAGATTTCTCCGGCGGCATGTTGCAGCAAGCCCTCTAGCGCGGCCTTCACCGTTTGTCGGCGGACCTCATCGCGGTTACCGGGGAAGTGCCGGCACTCGCTAAACACGGCCTCGCCCACCCCCCAGGCCAGCCAGACAGTCCCCACCGGCTTGGCCGGCGAGCCGCCGTCAGGCCCGGCGATCCCGCTGACCGCCACGGCAAACCGCGCATGGCTGTTGCGCTGCGCGCCGCGAACCATGGCCTCCACGACCTCGCGACTCACCGCCCCGACCTGCTCGAACAACTCGCCCGGCACCTTCAATTGCTGGGTTTTCTGGCGATTGGAGTACGTGACATACCCCGCCTCGAACCAGGCCGAACTGCCGGCAATCCGGGTGATCGCCTCGGCGATACCGCCCCCGGTGCAGGATTCGGCCGTGCTGACGTGGGCATTGAGAACCTGTAGACGCCGGCCCAGTTCCGCGGCCAGCTGAGTGATTTCATTCACGACTCTCTCCTTATCAGACGGGCGTGAGCACTACCCTACATGAGCAGGTTGCGCTTGCAAGGCGCTGGGGAAATCAAAATATGAGTGGCGCCGTGCCCGCGCACTACCGCTGATCCTCTGGGGCCTGGTCTTCCACTACGCCGATGCGCCTGGCCGCCCAGCGCTGATACAAGCCAATGGCGAAATCCGCACCGGCCATCGCCGTCAGGCAGCCGAATGCGGCAGCTGTCCAGGCCGAGATGTTGGCGGCATATAACAGCATCACCACCGAGACACCGCAGATCATGCTCGACCCAGAGCGCAGGCTCAGGCGCCGGACCAATGACCAGCCGCGCTCACCCTCCTTGTCCGCACGCCACATTTCACCAGACAAGCCACCCAGCAGCGTGAGTGCAATGACCAGCCAGACAGGGATCTCCAGCAAGACTTGCTGTTCGATTGTCATTTGATTGCTCCTGAGTGACGAGTCAAAACATTATGCACTGATGCATATATAGTCAATCGGAAACCCATCACACTCAGCGAATATTCATGCATAAATGCATCAAAACAATTCACCTCCCCCCAAAAAAAACTCCAGGCGCAAAAAAACCCGCCAGAGGACGGGTTGAGATTGGCACAAGAGACAATCAGCGAGCGTACATACCCCACCAGAACACATGCCCCAGGATTACGATCTGCCCGGTCTGGATATCCTGGAAGCCATAGTCCTCATCCGGATGCTCATCGCGATTGAAGCTGCGCAGGCGAATCCCGGTGGGCAGTCGATACAGCTGTTTCACGCGCAACTGGCCGTTGTGGTTGATCGCGTAGAGATCGCCGTCGACGATATCGCCGATCCCGCATTTGCCGGCATTCACCCCTACCGTGGCGCCATCACGCAGCACCGGCAACATGCTGTTGCCGCGCACGGTCACGCATTTGGCCTGATCGAATTGCACGCCGTTGTGGCGCAGGCTGCGCTTGCCAAAACGCAGGCTGGCGCGCTCGCTTTCTTCGATCACGAATCTTCCTGATCCAGCAGCCAATTCAACCTCGCGCAGAAAGGGTACCGAGACCTCGTCGTCTTCGATGGGAGTGTCGTCATCCCACAGGCTGATGTCCTTGAGCTCCGAGTGCGCGGGAGCTCGTGGAGGCGGGTAACCCGGCGCGACATCGACACGGCCACGCAACTGGTCGGTGCTCACACGAAAATACTCGGCGATCTTCGAGATGTGTTTATCCGCCGGATCGGCGATCTTGCCGCCGAGTATCCGCGAGAGGGTGGATTGCGGCACGCCGGTACGCCGGTGAAGCTCCGTAGGGGAGATCCCGTGTTGATCGAGCAGCGCCCTGAGGACGGTAGAAACATTGCGTTTTTGCATACCTTGCATAATGCGGATTCTTTTTCGGGATGACAAATGCTGTTTCGCATAAATTGCCCTTCAGATTCGCAAAACACCCCCACTTGGCGTTCATCCCTGGGTCGTGCGGAGCCGCCCATGGTAACCTTGCGCCCATCGCGCAAAGGCCTGGGCAACGCCCTCCTTTACCCACCCCTTTGAATGAATCCGCCTGATTACCCGATGAATAAAGCACTTTCCGACCTGTCCTCCCACACCCCGATGATGCAGCAGTACTGGCGCCTGAAGAACCAGCACCCAGACCAGTTGATGTTCTATCGCATGGGGGACTTCTACGAGATCTTCTACGAAGACGCGAAGAAAGCCGCCAAGCTGCTGGACATCACCCTGACGGCGCGTGGGCAGTCGGCCGGCCAGGCGATTCCGATGTGTGGGATTCCTTACCATGCCGCCGAAGGTTACCTCGCCAAGCTGGTCAAGCTGGGCGAATCAGTAGTGATCTGTGAGCAGGTGGGTGATCCGGCGACCAGCAAAGGGCCGGTGGATCGCCAGGTGGTGCGCATCATCACCCCCGGCACCGTCAGCGACGAGGCGTTGCTGGACGAACGGCGCGACAACCTGATCGCTGCTGTGCTGGGTGACGAGCGCCTGTTCGGCCTGGCCGTACTGGACATCACCAGCGGCAACTTCACGGTGCTGGAAATCAAAGGCTGGGAAAACCTGCTGGCCGAGCTGGAACGGGTCAACCCGGTGGAACTGATGATCCCGGATGACTGGCCAAAAGACCTGCCGGCGGAAAAACGGCGTGGCGTTCGTCGTCGCGCGCCGTGGGATTTTGAGCGAGATTCGGCGTTCAAGAGCCTGTGCCAGCAATTTTCCACCCAGGACCTCAAGGGTTTTGGCTGCGAGAACCTGAGCCTGGCTATCGGCGCTGCCGGTTGCCTCCTGAGCTATGCCAAGGAAACCCAGCGTACCGCCCTGCCGCACTTGCGCAGCCTGCGGCATGAACGCCTGGACGACACCGTGGTGCTGGACGGCGCGAGCCGACGCAACCTGGAACTGGACACCAACCTGGCCGGTGGCCGCGATAACACCCTGCAATCGGTGGTCGATCGTTGCCAGACTGCCATGGGCAGCCGCCTGCTGACCCGCTGGCTGAACCGCCCGTTGCGCGACCTGCAGGTGCTACAGGCGCGGCAGAGTTCGATCACCTGCCTGCTGGATGGCTATCGCTTCGAGAAACTGCAACCGCAGCTCAAGGAGATCGGCGACATAGAGCGAATCCTGGCGCGGATCGGCCTGCGCAACGCTCGCCCGCGCGACCTGGCACGCCTGCGTGACGCCCTCGGCGCCCTGCCGCAACTGCAAGTGGCGATGAGCGAACTGGAAGCGCCGCACCTGAACCAACTGGCCGTGACCACCAGCACCTATCCCGAACTGGCGGCGCTGCTGGAAAAAGCCATCATTGACAACCCGCCCGCAGTGATCCGCGACGGTGGGGTGTTGAAAACCGGGTACGACACCGAGCTCGACGAGCTGCAATCGCTGAGCGAGAACGCCGGCCAGTTCCTCATCGACCTGGAAGCCCGGGAAAAGGCGCGCACCGGCCTGTCCCACCTGAAGGTCGGTTACAACCGGATTCACGGCTACTTCATCGAACTGCCGAGCAAGCAGGCCGAACAGGCCCCCGCCGACTACATTCGGCGGCAGACGCTCAAGGGCGCCGAGCGTTTCATTACGCCGGAACTCAAGGCATTCGAAGACAAGGCACTGTCGGCCAAGAGCCGAGCGCTGGCTCGCGAGAAAATGCTTTATGAAGCCCTGCTCGAGGACTTGATCAGCCAATTGCCACCCTTGCAGGACACTGCAGCGGCACTGGCCGAGCTGGATGTGCTGAGCAACCTGGCCGAACGCGCGTTGAACCTTGATCTGAACTGCCCGCGCTTCGTCAGCGAGCCGTGCATGCGCATCAGTCAGGGCCGCCACCCAGTGGTCGAGCAAGTGCTGAGCACCCCGTTCGTGGCCAACGACCTGAGCCTGGACGACAACACCCGGATGCTGGTGATCACCGGGCCGAACATGGGCGGTAAATCCACCTATATGCGCCAGACTGCACTGATCGTGTTGCTGGCGCACATCGGCAGCTTCGTGCCGGCGGCCAGCTGTGAGTTGTCGCTGGTGGACCGGATCTTCACCCGGATCGGCTCCAGTGACGACCTTGCAGGCGGGCGCTCGACCTTTATGGTGGAAATGAGCGAAACCGCGAACATTCTGCACAATGCCACCGAACGCAGCCTGGTGCTGATGGACGAAGTGGGCCGTGGCACCAGCACCTTCGACGGCTTGTCCCTGGCCTGGGCGGCGGCCGAGCGCCTGGCCCAACTGCGCGCCTACACGCTGTTCGCTACCCACTACTTCGAGTTGACGGTGCTGCCGGAAGCCCAGCCATTGGTGGCCAACGTGCATCTCAACGCCACCGAACACAACGAGCGCATCGTTTTCCTCCACCACGTGCTGCCTGGCCCCGCCAGCCAGAGCTACGGCCTGGCGGTGGCACAACTGGCGGGTGTGCCCACAGAGGTCATCCTGCGCGCCCGAGAGCACTTGAGCCGCCTGGAAACCACCAGCCTGCCCCATGAAGTCCCGGCTCCGGCCAAAGGCAAACCGGCAGCGCCGCAGCAGAGCGACATGTTCGCCAGCCTGCCCCACCCGGTGCTGGATGAACTGGCAAAACTCGATCTGGATGACCTGACACCACGTCGTGCACTCGAAATGCTCTATACACTGAAGACACGGATCTAACGCTGTTGCCTGCAAGCTGTTAGAATCTCGCGCGGTTTGGGGTGCTGCAGGCTATTAGCCTGGTCTGCAGGCAAGCGCTCCCAAACCTGGCGACCCCACCGTGAAGGGGCGCAGCACGCCGCCTGAGGAGAGAATTAGAAATGACCTTCGTCGTCACCGACAACTGCATCAAGTGCAAGTACACCGACTGCGTAGAAGTCTGTCCGGTGGACTGCTTTTACGAAGGCCCGAACTTCCTGGTGATTCACCCGGATGAGTGCATCGACTGCGCCCTGTGCGAGCCGGAATGCCCTGCTGTGGCCATCTTCTCCGAGGACGAAGTTCCGGACGAGATGCAAGAATTCATTCAGCTGAACGTTGAACTGGCCGAAATCTGGCCCAACATCACTGAGAAGAAAGATTCGCTGCCAGACGCAGCGGAATTTGATGGCGTCAAAGGCAAGATCAAAGACCTGGTTCGCTGATCTTCGCTGCACGCTCAAAAAAGGCCCTTCGCGGGCCTTTTTGCATTTTGGAGCGCGGTACTTTTCAGCTGGCAAAAAAAAGGGGCGGTATGACCCGCCCACATTTTTTCCCTAGTCCCTGTGTTCCTTTTCATCGTCCTGATGAATCACGTCCTTGCGATGTTCCTTGACCATCATCCTTGATGGCTGTGTCTATCCGTCGACACAGGGCTGATATTAAAGGCTTCGCCAGCAATCACAATCACCGCTTAGGCTTAAACAGTAGGTGTAGAAGTGCCTGCGCTAATAATTAATTACTTATAAAACAAGATGTTAAAAAATGTATTACTGAGCAACAGCATTCATCCAGCAAGCATAAAAACCGAACACTTACGAAAGAGTAAGCCACGGCTTACAGCAACCCGGGAAAGCACCCGGGATACTCTCCCTGCTAAACACGTGGTGAAATCGCGGGCACAAAAAACCCCGAGATGCCGGGGTTTTTGCTGATCGAGTACCGGGGTTCCTGCTACTGGAACAAAGACTCGCTCGACAATCCATTTTTCTCGAGAATTTCACGCAGACGTTTCAGTCCTTCAACCTGGATCTGCCGGACCCGTTCGCGGGTCAGTCCGATTTCCAGGCCAACGTCTTCCAGCGTGCTGCTCTCATGGCCGCGCAAGCCGAAGCGGCGAATCACCACCTCTCGTTGCTTGTCGGTCAATTCGCACAGCCACTGATCGATACTCTGTGACAGGTCATCATCCTGAAGCAGCTCACAGGGATCGGTAGGGCGGTCGTCAGTCAGGGTGTCCAGCAGGGTTTTATCCGAATCCGGACCCAACGAGACGTCGACCGAAGAAACCCGCTCGTTCAGGCCGAGCATGCGCTTGACCTCTCCCACCGGTTTTTCCAGCAGGTTGGCGATTTCTTCGGGTGAGGGTTCATGATCGAGCTTTTGTGTCAGCTCTCGGGCGGCCCGCAAGTAGACATTCAGCTCTTTGACCACATGAATCGGCAACCGGATGGTCCGGGTTTGATTCATGATCGCGCGCTCGATGGTCTGACGAATCCACCAGGTTGCGTAGGTCGAAAAGCGGAAGCCACGCTCCGGATCAAACTTTTCCACTGCCCGGATCAGCCCAAGGTTGCCCTCTTCGATCAGGTCGAGCAATGACAGCCCACGATTGACGTAGCGTCGGGCGATTTTCACCACCAGTCGCAAGTTGCTTTCAATCATGCGTTTACGCCCGGCCGGATCGCCACTTTGCGACAGGCGCGCAAAATGAACTTCTTCTTCCGGGGACAACAGGGGGGAAAAGCCGATTTCATTGAGATACAACTGGGTAGCATCTAGCGCCCGTGTGTAATCAATGTACTTGTGTTGCTTGAGTGAGGCGGAGTGTTTGGATTTTGCGCGAACTGAAGGTGTAGCAGACCCCTCATTCGACGTCTGATCCGATGCGACGTCGGTCTCCATCAGGAGAACCTCATCGTCGATGTCAAACTCCGGCACTTCTTTACTGAGAGCCATTGTTATAGTCCTTTGGTGAGTTCGACCTCAAGCTCAAGCGGCGCCTTTATCCTTGGCAACGCTGGAGCCTGTTCCTCTACGTGAAGGAACAGGCTGGTAACAAATCAACGACGTGGCAGGAATTGCAGCGGATCTACTGGCTTACCTTGTCGGCGAATCTCAAAATGCAGTTTCACCCGGTCCGTACCCGTTGACCCCATTTCGGCAATTGTCTGCCCAACCTTGACCTGCTGCCCCTCCCGAACCAACAGCCTGCGGTTGTGACCGTAGGCACTGACGTAGGTATCGCTGTGTTTGATAATGACCAATTCACCGTAGCCCCGCAAGCCACTCCCGGCGTAAACGACAGTCCCATCAGACGCAGCTAAAACAGGCTGTCCCAAATCTCCTGCGATATCAATTCCTTTATTCAAACTACCGTTTGAAGAGAATTTTCCAATAAGAATGCCATTAGATGGCCAACCCCATCCTGTGGGAGCGGGCCCCGCTGGAGGCAATGGCGCCGGCGCGGGCTTGCTGGCAGTAGACGGTGCAGCAGTGGCCGTACTGGTGCCGGTCGCCGAAGCCGGACGGCGAGTAACCGTGAATTTTCCGGAAGACGAAGAGTTGGTGGTGGAGGACGTTACGACCGGGGTCGGCGTTGAACCCGAGCGCCCATCGAAGCGAATCGTCTGACCCGGATGTATCGTATAAGGCGTAGGAATGTTGTTGCGCGCGGCGAGGGCTTTGTAGTCCCAGCCGTAGCGGAAAGCGATTGAAAACAAGGTATCGCCGCGACGGACTACGTACTGGCCGGTGGTAACGGCAGGACGCTGGGCGGCCGTGCTGTTGCGATCGACAACCCGCACGTCACTCGACTTGGTGCTGGAGCAACCGACCAGCAATGAGCTCAAGACAAGGCCAGTCACCAGGCACTGAAAGCTTTTTGTACCAATACGCTGCGCAATGACTTTGAGACTCACCCGCCGCTCCCTTTCTGGTGGCTGAAAATAGTAGATGCCTGGTTCAGGCATGAAGTGTCGCAAGTATAACTGGCCGCTGGCGCATTACCGTCGGCAAAACGAAATCGATACAAGCCTGCGTTTACCGGCTGTAGTACAACGACGTTGAAGCCATCCTTGCCGCTGTAAGACCAAGGTAATCGAAGAGAATTCAGCGCCGTTGAACAAATGCTCAGGCCAATGGCCCGTTAAGCAACGGGACGAAGCGCACCGAGCCCAGGACACGCCTGGAAAACCCCTGTTCCTCGCGGATGATCAGCAACAATTGTTGAACCTCGCCTGACCCAACCGGAATCACCAGACGCCCTCCTGGCGCCAACTGATCCAGCAATGCCTGGGGCACATCGGTCGCCACCGCCGTGACGATAATGCCGTTGTAAGGTGCCAGTGCCGGCCAGCCTTCCCAACCATCGCCCCAGCGAAACACCACGTTGCGCAGGTTCAATTCCACCAGGCGCTCTTTGGCCCGATCCTGCAGGACCTTGATCCGCTCGACCGAAAACACCCGCTCCACCAGTTGCGACAACACGGCCGTCTGATAGCCGGAACCGGTACCGATCTCCATGACCTTGTCCAACGGCCCCGCCTCTAAAAGCAGCTCGCTCATGCGTGCCACCATATAAGGCTGGGAAATGGTCTGGTTGTGGCCAATCGGCAAGGCCGTGTCTTCGTAGGCTCGGTGGGCCAGCGCTTCATCGACAAACAGATGGCGCGGTGTACGGCGGATCACTTCCAGGACCTGGGCGTTGCTCACGCCTTCTTCATAAAGTCGCTGGATCAAGCGTTCACGGGTCCGCTGGGAAGTCATCCCGATCCCGCGGCGCAGCATATCGTCTTGCTCGCGAGCCATCAGCGCAGCCCCTCCAGCCAGCCATCGAGACTGGCAAAGGCATCATTGAAGGTGCGATCGAGCTGCAGCGGGGTGATGGAGACATACCCCTGCATGACGGCATGGAAATCCGTACCCGGCCCACCATCTTCCGCATCGCCGGCCGCAGCAATCCAGTAGCCGGACTTGCCGCGTGGGTCGACCACCTTGGTCGGTGCCGCAGCGCGTGCCCGGTGTCCCAGGCGGGTCAGTTGAATGCCCCGGATGTGGTCCAGCGGCAGGTTCGGAATGTTCACGTTCAACACCGTGCGCGGCGGCAGATTCAGCTCGGCATGAGCTTCCACCAGTTTGCGCGCAAAGTAGGCGGCTGTCGGCAAATTATCCACCTGCCGCGAGACCAGGGAAAACGCAAAGGACGGCTTGGCGAGGAAGCGCCCTTCGAGTGCCGCCGCCACCGTACCGGAATACAGCACGTCGTCCCCCAGGTTGGCACCCAGGTTGATCCCGGAAACCACCATGTCCGGCTCGCGCTCGAGCAAGCCGTTGAGGCCCAGGTGCACACAATCGGTCGGCGTGCCATTCAGGCTGATAAAGCCGTTGGCCAGGGTTTGCGGGTGCAGCGGACGGTCCAGCGTCAGCGAACTGCTGGCGCCGCTCTTGTCCTGGTCCGGGGCGATAACCACGCACTCGGTGTAATCCGCCAGCGCAGCATAAAGCGCGGCGAGACCGGGTGCGGTTACCCCGTCGTCGTTAGAAATCAGAATACGCATGGGCTGTCCGTCTGCCCCACCGGCACCAGATCAACGAGTTCACGCACCAATACGGTGGCGAAGCATCCGGCCGGCAGGACGAATTCCAGTTGCAGAATGTCCAGCGAAGGATAATGCCACGTCAACCCGCCAATGGGCAGCCGCAGGATGCGTCGTTCATGGCTCATTCCGGCGTTTACCAGCCAATCGCGCAGGTCCGCTTCGTTCGTGGCGATCCGTTGCTCCAGCTCATGAGTCGCACCAGCGGCAGGTGAATCGCCCTCGCCCCATTGCGGCCCGGTCGGATGCAGGTCGAGGATCGCCAGGCGCGGGTCACTGCACTCCGCTTCGCCAGCCGGGAAAAAGCTGCGGCTGTCGGTGAAGGCCAGTAAGTCGCCAACCTGAGCGCGCTGCCAACTACCGTCGGCAACACGCGCCGCCAGCACCTGATTGAACAGAAAGCTACGGGCGGTGGACAGCAACCGCGAACGCACATTGCGCTGCTCCGGCAAGGCCTTGCGTGCCGCCCAGGCACGCGCGTCCATCACGTTGCCACCGTCATGGCCGAAACGTTGTGCACCGAAGTAATTGGGAATGCCCTGCTTGGCGATCAGTTGCAGACGCGCTTCGAGCGCCTCTTTGTCACCGGCGAACTGGGTCAGGCGCAAGGTAAAACCGTTGGCCGAATGCGCGCCCCGTTGCAGCTTGCGCTTGTGCCGGGCGGTCTTGAGAATTTTCAGGGTGTCGTTTTCAGCCGCCGACAAATCCGGATCGGCCTTGCCCGGTAATTGCACGCTGAACCACTGTCGGGTCAGCGCTTGACGATCCTTCAGGCCGGCATAGCTGACGGTGCGCAAGGGCACGCCGGCGGCCTTGGCGATGCGTCGTGCCGCTTCCTCGGTGTTCAGGCCGCGCTTTTCCACCCAGATCCACAGGTGCTCACCATCGCCAGTCAGCGGAATATCGAGCACTTCATCGACCTGGAAATCTTCCGCGATGGCTTTCAGTACGGCGCTGCCGAGGGGTTCGCCGTAGGCACGCGGGCCGAGCAATTGCGCTTCGTTCATGGGCGCAGCAACAAGGCAACGGAATGCACGGCAATGCCTTCTTCGCGACCGACAAAGCCGAGTTTTTCGGTGGTGGTAGCTTTCACGTTCACTTGATCCAGTTCAACTTGAAGATCGGCGGCAATCAGCGCGCGCATCGCTTCGATATGGGGAGCCATTTTCGGCGCCTGGGCGACGATGGTGTTGTCGACGTTGCCGACTTTCCAGCCCTTGGCGTGAATCAGCGCAACGACATGACGCAACAGCACACGGCTGTCAGCACCCTTGAACTGGGGGTCGGTATCGGGGAAGTGTTTACCGATATCGCCCAGTGCCGCAGCACCCAGCAAGGCATCGCTCAACGCGTGCAACAATACGTCGCCGTCGGAGTGGGCGAGCAGCCCGAAGCTGTGTGCAATCCGCACGCCGCCCAGAGTGATGAAATCGCCTTCAGCAAAACGGTGCACATCGTAGCCGTGGCCAATACGCATAAAAAAACGCCCTGATTGAGTCAGGGCGTGATTCTACCTGCTTTAGGCGCCTAGGGCGTGCGCGTGATGCCGTAAGTGGTCATCGATGAAGCTGGCGATGAAGAAATAGCTGTGGTCGTAGCCCGGTTGCAGGCGCAAGGTCAGCGGATGGCCGGCGAGTTTGGCTGCCTGCTGCAAGGCTTCAGGTTTGAGTTGGGTGGCGAGGAAGTCGTCCCGATCACCCTGGTCGACCAGCAGTGGCAGCTGTTCGCTGGCTTCGCTGATCAGCACCGTAGCATCCCACTCTCGCCACTTCGAACGCTCTTCACCCAGATAGCGCGAAAACGCCTTCTGACCCCACGGGCAATCCATTGGGTTGTTGATCGGCGCGAACGCCGAGACCGACTGGTAACGCCCCGGGTTACGCAGTGCGCATACCAGCGCACCGTGGCCCCCCATGGAGTGACCGCTGACGCCGCGTTTGTCCGAGGCCGGGAAATGCGCCTCGACCAATGCCGGTAATTCCTGCACCACGTAGTCGTGCATCCGATAGTGTTTGGCCCAGGGTTGCTGGGTGGCATTCACGTAAAACCCGGCCCCCAGGCCAAAGTCCCAGGCGCCCTCAGGGTCCCCCGGCACATCGGCACCACGCGGACTGGTGTCCGGCGCCACGATGATCAAGCCAAGCTCGGCCGCCAGGCGCATGGCACCAGCCTTGTGCATGAAGTTCTCATCGGTGCAGGTCAGACCCGACAACCAATACAGCACCGGCAACTTGCCACCCTGCTCCGCCTGGGGTGGCAGGTACACGGCAAACACCATGTCGCACCCCAGCACTTGGGAGTGATGTCTGTAGCGTTTGTGCCAGCCACCGAAGCTCTTCTGGCATGAGATGTTTTCCAGGCTCATGGGAGTACTCCCAGCTTCAAGCCGCAAGCTGCGAACCGCAAGAGAGGGACACCCGCTTGCCGCTTACAGCTTGTAGCTTGGCGCTGCGCTTAAAAGTGGATGACGGTGCGAATGCTCTTGCCTTCATGCATCAGGTCAAAAGCCTTGTTGATGTCTTCCAGGCCCATGGTGTGGGTGATGAAAGTGTCCAGTGGAATCTCGCCGGTCTGGGCCATTTCCACATAGCTTGGCAATTCGCTGCGACCGCGCACCCCACCAAAGGCCGACCCGCGCCATACGCGCCCGGTGACCAACTGGAACGGACGGGTGGCGATTTCCTGGCCAGCACCGGCCACGCCGATGATCACCGACTCGCCCCAGCCTTTGTGGCAGCATTCCAGTGCCGCACGCATCAATTGGACATTGCCGATGCACTCAAAGGAAAAGTCCACGCCGCCATCGGTCATGTCGACAATGACCTCCTGGATCGGACGGTCGAAATCTTTCGGATTCACACAATCGGTGGCGCCCAACTGCTTGGCGATCTCGAACTTGCCCGGGTTGATGTCGATCGCAATGATGCGCGCGGCCTTGGCCTTGACCGCACCGATCACGGCCGACAGGCCGATGCCGCCCAGGCCAAAGATGGCCACGGTATCGCCCGGCTTGACCTTGGCAGTGTTGATCACCGCACCAATCCCGGTGGTCACGCCGCAGCCCAGCAGGCAGACCTTTTCCAGCGGCGCCTCTTTAGGAATCTTGGCCACGGAAATTTCCGGCAGCACGGTGTACTCGGAGAAAGTCGAGGTCCCCATGTAGTGGAAAATCGGCTGGCCTTTGTAGGAAAAGCGAGTAGTGCCGTCCGGCATCAGGCCCTTGCCCTGGGTCGCTCGGATCGCCTGGCAGAGGTTGGTCTTGCCCGACTTGCAGAATTTGCACTGGCCGCATTCCGGGGTGTAGAGCGGAATCACATGATCGCCCACGGCCACCGAGGTCACGCCCTCGCCAATGGCTTCGACAACCGCGCCACCTTCGTGACCGAGGATCGACGGGAAGATGCCTTCCGGATCGGCACCCGACAAGGTGTAGGCGTCGGTGTGGCAAACGCCGGAGGCGACCACGCGCAACAGCACTTCACCGGCCTTGGGCATGGCGACATCGACCTCAACGATCTCCAGGGGTTTCTTGGCCTCGAAGGCAACGGCAGCGCGCGACTTGATCATCCTGACTCTCCAGCGAATTAAAACGAGACCGGGAGTGTAATACACGGCCATCCGATGAATAATCGAGACAAATGCAAAATATTATTGCCATACAGGGATAATCAGAATGTCCGAGAACCGCTGGGAAGGCATCGACGAGTTCGTCGCCGTCGCCGAATGCAGCCAGTTCACCGCCGCCGCTGAACGCCTGGGAGTCTCTTCCTCGCACGTCAGTCGACAAATCGTACGCCTGGAAGAACGCCTGCAAACCCGCCTGCTCTACCGCAGCACGCGCCGGGTGACCCTCACCGAGGCTGGACAAACCTTCCTGCAACATTGCCAACGGCTGCAGGACGGACGCGAAGAGGCCTTGCGCGCCGTCGGCGACCTGACCAGCGAACCCAAGGGCATGCTGCGCATGACCTGTGCCGTGGCGTACGGCGAGCGCTTCATCGTGCCGCTGGTGACCGGCTTCATGGGGCTTTACCCGCAGCTGCGGGTCGACATCGAACTGAGTAACCGCCCCTTGGACCTGGTCCACGAAGGCCTCGACCTGGCCATTCGCCTTGGCCGCCTGCAGGACTCGCGCCTGGTGGCCACCCGCCTGGCACCACGGCGCATGTACCTGTGCGCCTCCCCCTCCTACCTCGAGCGTTATGGACGCCCCCATAGCCTGTCGGAACTGAGCCGGCACAACTGCCTCATCGGCAGTTCGGACCTTTGGCAACTGGAACAAAACGGCCGCGAGTTTTCCCAGCGAGTCCAAGGCAACTGGCGCTGCAACAGCGGGCAAGCCGTCCTGGATGCCGCGCTCCAGGGCGTTGGCCTGTGCCAACTCCCGGACTACTACGTGCTGGAACACCTGACCAGTGGCGCCCTGGTCTCGCTTCTCGACGCCCACCAGCCACCGAACACCGCGGTCTGGGCGTTGTACCCACAGCAACGACATCTGTCGCCGAAGGTGCGCAAATTGGTCGATTTTCTTAAGGAAGGGTTGGCAAAACGGCCGGAGTACAGCAGCTAGCCTGCTGCCGATACCCATTACTCAACGGGATGAGGACTGAATCTTCGAGCGCTGCCTCCGGCAGCCCCGACACCTACAGCCCCCCGCGCTGCCCCCAACGCAACCGCAACCACTCAAGATCCTCAGGCCGCGTCACCTTGAGGTTATCCGCCCGCCCCTCGATCAAGCGCGGCGCCTGCCCCGACCACTCCATCGCCGAAGCCTCGTCAGTGATCGTGACATCCGCCACCAGACTATCGGCCAACGCCCGATGCAGGGCCCCCAGGCGAAACATCTGCGGCGTATACGCCTGCCAGATCAAACTCCGGTCAACGGTCTCAAGCACCCGGCCGTGTTTGTCCGCCCGCTTGAGGGTGTCACGCGCCGGCACGGCCAGCAGCCCACCCACCGGATCATCCGCCAGCTGGGACAGCAGCTTGTCGAGATCATCACGAGTCAGGTTCGGCCGTGCCGCATCATGGACCAACACCCAATCCTCATCGCCAGCCCCCTGCGCATGCAGGTGCAACAAGGCATTGAGTACCGACCCCGAACGCTCTTCGCCACCGTCCACCCGCTGAATGCGCGGGTCGGCAGCGCAGGCCAGGTTCGGCCAATAAGGATCATCGATCGCCAGACTGACCACCAACCCCTTCAAGGCCGGGTGATCAAGGAAACAGCCAAGGCTGTGTTCAAGAATTGTGCGTCCGCCCAATTGCAGATACTGCTTGGGACGGTCGGCTGCCATACGGGCACCGACACCCGCGGCAGGAATCACGGCCCAGAAGGCCGGCAAGCTATTCATCATTGAGCCAGCTGGTAAAGGGTTTCACCGTCCTTGACCATGCCCAACTCATGGCGAGCCCGCTCTTCAACGGTCTCCATGCCTTTTTTCAGCTCCATCACTTCGGCGTCCATCACCCGGTTGCGCTCCAGCAGCGTCTGGTTTTCAGCCTGCTGATCGGCAATTTGCTGAGTCAGGTCGGCCACCTGTGCCAGGCTGCCGTTTCCCACCCACAGGCGGTACTGCAACCCCCCCAGGAGCAAGAGCAAGACAAGAAACAACCAATAGGGACTGCGCATCGAATATCAGGTATCCACTGAAAAAAAACAGCCATGCCAACACTTTGAAGCGTCTGATAGCACGAAGCCTGGAAGAACCAGGCTCGTACTCTAAGGCATCAGACTAGTGGCAAAAAACCCGCTAATGCGATTTTTTCGACACAATCCGGTGTCTTTTTACTCCACCAAGCTTAGCCGCGGAATTCGCTGCGGCCGTTGTACTTGGCTTTGCCACCCAATTGCTCTTCGATACGCAGCAGTTGGTTGTACTTGGAAACGCGGTCGGAACGGCACAGCGAACCGGTCTTGATCTGGCCTGCCGAAGTGCCCACAGCCAGGTCGGCAATGGTCGAATCTTCGGTTTCGCCGGAGCGGTGCGAGATCACGGCAGTGTAGCCAGCGGCCTTGGCCATCTGGATCGCTTCCAGGGTCTCGGTCAGGGTGCCGATCTGGTTGAACTTGATCAGGATCGAGTTGGCGATCTTTTTATCGATGCCTTCTTTCAGGATCTTGGTGTTGGTCACGAACAGGTCGTCGCCCACCAGTTGGGTCTTCTCGCCGATCTTGTCGGTGAGGATCTTCCAGCCAGCCCAGTCGGACTCGTCCAGGCCGTCTTCGATCGAGATGATCGGATAACGCTCGGTCAGGCCTTTGAGGTAGTCAGCGAAACCTTCAGCGGTGAACACCTGGCCTTCGCCGGACAGGTTGTACTTGCCGTCTTCGTAGAATTCGCTCGCCGCGCAGTCCAGTGCCAGGGTCACGTCGGTGCCCAGGGTGTAACCGGCGTTGGCTACGGCTTCGGAGATGACTTTCAAAGCGTCTTCGTTGGAAGCCAGGTTTGGTGCGAAACCACCTTCGTCACCCACTGCAGTGCTCAGGCCACGGGCCTTCAGTACAGCCTTGAGGTGATGGAAAATCTCGGTGCCCATGCGCAGGCCTTCCGAGAAAGACTTGGCGCCAACCGGCTGCACCATGAATTCCTGGATGTCGACGTTGTTATCAGCGTGCTCGCCACCGTTGATGATGTTCATCATCGGCACCGGCATCGAGTAGACACCCGGGGTACCGTTCAGGTTAGCGATGTGGGCGTACAGCGGCAGGTCCTGATCGTGGGCTGCTGCCTTGGCCGCAGCCAGGGAGACGGCGAGGATCGCGTTGGCGCCCAGGCTGCCTTTGTTCTCGGTACCGTCGAGCTCGATCATGATGCGGTCGAGGGCTTTCTGGTCAACCGGGTCTTTACCCAGCAGCGCGGTGCGAATCGGGCCATTGATGTTGGCTACGGCCTTGAGCACACCTTTGCCCAGGTAACGGCTCTTGTCGCCATCACGCAGCTCGAGCGCTTCACGCGAGCCAGTGGAAGCACCGGACGGCGCGCAAGCGCTGCCGATGATGCCGTTATCGAGAAGCACGTCCGCTTCGACGGTGGGGTTGCCACGGGAGTCGAGAACTTCACGACCTTTGATGTCGACGATTTTTGCCATTGTTGTAAACACTCCAAAGTTGACGAAAACGCTGTATACCGATCGATTTATAACTTGTGGGTCACATTACTGTTTGTCGACGCTGACAATCCAGCGCCAACAAGACGCAGAAACCCAGGTAACGCGGCTTCTGCGTTGGAAAACTTTCAGCCAATCATCCAGCAACGGCCAGCGGCGTAATCGCGGCAACCCACGGGCCTTGGCAGCCCATGGGTCACATCGCGAATTCACGCCTTGGCGCGTCAGGCTTTTTTCTGGTGCTGAGTCAATGCTGCCTTGACGAAACCGCTGAACAGCGGGTGGCCGTCACGCGGAGTCGAGGTGAACTCCGGGTGGAACTGGCAAGCGACGAACCATGGATGATCCGGTGCTTCAACCACTTCAACCAGGGCGCCATCGCCGGAACGACCGGAGATTTTCAGGCCGGCTTCGATCAGCTGTGGCAGCAGATTGTTGTTCACTTCATAGCGATGACGATGACGCTCGACGATCACGTCCTTGGCATAGCAATCGTGAACCAGCGAGCCGGCTTCCAGCAGGCAGTCCTGGGCACCCAGACGCATGGTGCCGCCCAGATCGGAGGACTCGGTGCGGGTTTCAACAGCGCCGGTGGCATCTTCCCACTCGGTGATCAGGCCCACGACCGGGTGACCGCTGGCGCGATCGAACTCGGTGGAGTTGGCGTCTTTCCAGCCCAGCACGTTACGGGCGAACTCGATGACCGCCACTTGCATGCCCAGGCAGATACCCAGGTACGGCACTTTGTTTTCGCGAGCGTACTGCACGGCGGTGATCTTGCCTTCCACGCCACGCAGGCCAAAACCGCCTGGTACCAGGATCGCATCGACACCTTCGAGCAGCGCAGTGCCCTGGTTCTCGATGTCTTCGGAGTCGATGTAGCGCAAGTTGACCTTGGTCCGGTTGCTGATGCCGGCGTGGCTCATCGCTTCGATCAGCGACTTGTACGCGTCCAGCAACTCCATGTACTTGCCGACCATGGCGATGGTGACTTCGTGTTCCGGGTTCAGCTTGGCATCGACCACCGCTTCCCACTCGGACAGGTCGGCGCTATCGCATTGCAGGCCAAAACGCTCGACGACAAAATCATCCAGGCCCTGGGAGTGCAGGATGCCCGGGATCTTGTAGATGGTGTCGGCGTCTTCCAGGGCAATCACCGCACGTTCTTCAACGTTGGTGAACTGCGCGATCTTGCGACGCGAAGACAGGTCGATCGGGTGATCGGAACGGCAGACCAGCACGTCCGGCTGCAGGCCGATGGAACGCAGTTCCTTGACCGAATGCTGGGTTGGCTTGGTCTTGGTTTCGCCTGCGGTGGCGATGTACGGTACCAGCGTCAGGTGCATCAGCATCGCGCGCTTGGCGCCGACTTCGAAACGCAGTTGACGGATGGCTTCCAGGAACGGTTGCGACTCGATGTCACCCACGGTGCCACCGATCTCGACCATCGCCACGTCAGCGTCGCCAGCACCCTTGATGATGCGGCGCTTGATTTCGTCGGTGATGTGCGGGATCACCTGGATGGTTGCACCCAGGTAATCACCACGGCGCTCTTTGCGCAGCACGTGCTCGTAGACACGGCCAGTGGTGAAGTTGTTGTTCTGGGTCATGGTCGTGCGGATGAACCGCTCGTAGTGGCCCAGGTCCAGGTCGGTCTCGGCGCCGTCGTGAGTGACGAACACTTCACCGTGCTGGAACGGGCTCATGGTGCCCGGGTCGACGTTGATGTACGGGTCCAGCTTGAGCATGGTGACCTTAAGTCCCCGCGCCTCCAGGATGGCCGCCAATGATGCCGATGCAATGCCTTTCCCCAATGAAGAAACAACACCGCCCGTGACGAATATGTAGCGCGTCATGAAAAACCCTAGAAGTCTGCGTTAAAGCGGTCAGTGCCGCCGGGGAAAGCGAAGGAAGGCCGAAGCCCCCGATCACCTGCATTAATTACAGTGCATCTTTCAAAAAAACCGCCGCGTTGGGACAGACCGGTAGATGAATCACCAGTAGGTTGCTCGCTACACATTTTTTGGAATCGCCCAGCAAAGACTGCTTGGTAATCGGCAACTCCTGCAATTCAGGCGAATCCACAGAAGTTGTATCAAGAAGGGAGCGTAGTCTACCGGAAAGCCCCTTTCAGCTCAAACCTTGATCGTTGATTACTGGCTGCCATCGTAAAACCAGGTTTGCCCCCGCACTGACGTCCAGCCCGGGCAGGTTGGCCACGGCGATCAGTTGCTCATCGCAGTACAGCAGCGGCAATCTGCCACGGGCAAACAACGGCACCTGACGCTCATTGAGCAAGCGCTTGAGGTCACGGTGGCCACGACCGGGCAACTGCATGATTTCCCCGCCCTGGCGGTAGCGCACACTGAGCAGGCCTTGCGGGGCCTCACCCGCCAGGCTGAGCCGGCCATTGCCGGGCAGTGCCAGTTCAACTGATGGATCAGCCCAGGGCACAGTACCCGTGAGCGCGGGCAGCCCCGCGCCGGACAACCACCAGACCCGCCCATTGGCCCGATGCAGCTCGCCATCTGCCAGGCGCCAGATCGGCCGGGCATCCGCCGCGGCATCCCGCAGGCTGTCCCAACCCGACCAATGGTCAGTGTCTGGCAGCCGAGTCAGCGTTGCCAACCAATGCCCCAAGGCGTTGCGCTGGCGAGCCGCGGACAGCCCGGCCAGCACCGCCAGGTCCAGCGACGGTTGCCCCAGCCAGGCAAATTCATGGGCAGTGGCAGCCCGGGCCAGGTCCATCTGGGCCAACTCATCAAGCAAGCCCTGAGCCTCGCGCAGATGGCCGGCACTGCGGGCCAGGGTGGCGGCAGCCTGGGGCCAGCGGCAACTGAGCACGGGGAAAACCTGCTGGCGCAGGTAATTGCGGGAAAACTGCTGGTCGCCGTTCGAGGGGTCCTCGACCCAGCGCAACTGATGCGCCCGGGCGTACGCCTCAAGCTCGGCCCGTGGCACATCCAACAATGGCCGCACCAGACTCCCGCGTCCCAAGGCACGATGGCCCGGCATTGCCGACAAGCCCCTGACCCCCGCCCCCCTTAACAGACGAAACATCAGGGTCTCAGCCTGATCGTCGCGGTGCTGGGCAGTCAGCAACAGCTCACCGGCCTCAGTCACCTGGATAAAGGCGGCATAACGCGCCTCGCGGGCGGCTCGCTCCAGGCTGGCACCCGCCTGGACCTGCACCCGAATCACCGCCAGCGGCACGCCCAACTCGTCACACACGGCCTGACAATGCTGCGGCCATGCATCAGCCGCAGCCTGCAGGCCGTGATGCACGTGGACAGCTTGGAGTTTTGGCAGGTCCTGGCTTTGAGCCAGTTGCGCCAGGAGGTGCAGCAGCACGGTGGAGTCAAGGCCACCGGAGAAGGCGATACGCCAGGTCGGCGCGTTGCGCCAGGGGGTCAGGTTCAACAGCAGTCTTGCAGATAGATCCGTGAGCTGGCGCATAACGATCACTTCGCACACATCAAAGGTGGGAGCGAGCCTGCTCGCGAAAAAAGCCAGCCAACACTGAGGTTGACTGTAGCTCCGTCATCGCGAGCAGGCTCGCTCCTACAATGATCTCGCGTCAGATCACAGACCGTAGCTCATCAGGCGCTCGTAACGGCGGGCCAGCAGCGCATCGTTGTCGAATTTCTTGAGCATCTGCAGTTGCGCGACCAGTTCGCCACGGATCGAGGCAGCCGCAGCGGCTGGATCACGGTGGGCGCCGCCCAATGGTTCGCCGATCACTTTATCGACGATACCCAGGCCCTTGAGGCGCTCGGCGGTGATGCCCATCGCTTCGGCAGCATCCGGGGCCTTTTCCGCGGTTTTCCACAGGATCGAGGCACACCCTTCCGGCGAGATCACCGCGTAGGTCGAATACTGCAGCATGTTCAACTGATCGCAGACACCAATGGCCAGTGCACCACCGGAACCACCCTCACCGATCACGGTGGCGATGATTGGGGTTTTCAGGCGGGACATGACGCGCAGGTTCCAGGCAATGGCTTCGCTCTGGTTGCGCTCTTCGGCGTCGATCCCCGGGTACGCGCCCGGCGTGTCGATGAAGGTCAGGATCGGCATCTTGAAGCGTTCAGCCATTTCCATCAGGCGGCACGCCTTGCGGTAGCCTTCCGGGCGCGGCATGCCGAAGTTGCGGCGAACCTTCTCGCGCACTTCACGGCCTTTCTGGTGACCGATCACCATTACTGGCTGGTCGTCCAGACGGGCTACACCGCCGACAATCGCCGCGTCATCGGAAAAGTGACGGTCGCCGTGCAGCTCATCGAACTCGGTGAAGATGTGCTGGATGTAGTCCAGGGTGTAGGGACGACGCGGATGACGCGCCAGACGAGCGATCTGCCAGCTGGTCAGCTTGCCGAAGATGTCTTCGGTCAGCGTGCTGCTCTTGTCCTGCAGGCGCGAGATCTCATCGCCGATATTCAGCGAATTGTCATTACCGACCAAGCG
Source organism: Pseudomonas sp. S04 (assembly GCF_009834545.1). Taxonomy (NCBI): domain Bacteria; kingdom Pseudomonadati; phylum Pseudomonadota; class Gammaproteobacteria; order Pseudomonadales; family Pseudomonadaceae; genus Pseudomonas; species Pseudomonas sp. S04. The sequence continues at coordinate 1,259,805 of NZ_CP019427.1, read as the reverse complement.
CAACTCTTCGATCTTGGCTTGCAGGTCGGCGATCGGCTGTTCGAAATCTAGAAAATTCGGGTTCATAGGCGTCCGTCTTGGGTCGACGTCCAAGTGAGCTTGGGTCGGCCGGTTGTCTATTCGCGCCCTACCTTAAGGGACAGGCGCGTTCAGGTCGAGATTAAAAATTCGGGTCATGGCCAGGGCGCTTCAAGGGCCCCTGACCGTCAACGGTATTGGAGGAAGACGTTGTCTCGCCCGAACTGGTCACGCAGGGCTTGAATCAAGCTGTCTGCCGGATCGATTCGCCAGGTCTCGCCAAATTGCAGCAAGGCCTTCGCATCGTGGCTGGTGTACTCCATGGTGATGGGGCAGGCGCCACGATGACGCTTGAACAACTCCCCCAGCCAGCGCAACTGATCGCCCTTGAGGTCCTGGGTCTGCACCTTCAGGCGCAGGCTTTCGGCCAGGTTGGTGCGCGCATCTTCCATGCTCATCACCCGCTTGACCCGTAGCCGCAGGCCACCGGAGAAGTCGTCATTGCTGACTTCGCCCTCGACCACCACCATCGCGTCGGTTTGCAGCAGCGACTGCGCGGAATGGAACGCCTCGGCGAACAGCGACGCCTCGATCCGACCCGAACGGTCGTCGAGGGTGATAAAGCCCATCTTGTCGCCCTTTTTGTTCTTCATCACTCGCAGGGCGATGATCATGCCGGCGACAGTCTGGGTGTCGCGAGCCGGCTTCAGGTCGATGATGCGCTGGCGGGCAAAACGGCGGATTTCACCTTCATATTCGTCAATCGGGTGACCGGTCAGGTACAGCCCCAGGGTGTCTTTTTCACCCTTCAGGCGTTCCTTGAGCGTCAGCTCTTTGGCTTTGCGGTGATTGGCGTAGACGTCGGCGTCTTCTTCGACAAACAGCCCGCCGAAGAGGTCGGCGTGCCCGCTGTCGTGGGTCCGCGCCGTCTGCTCGGCCGCCTTGATCGCCTCTTCCATGGCCGTCAGCAGCACCGCGCGGTTACGGTCGATGTTGGCTTGGTAGGCTTTGGTCTCATCAAAGAAGTACGGACCCAGGCGGTCCAGCGCGCCGCTGCGGATCAGGCCGTCGAGGGTGCGCTTGTTGATTCGCTTGAGGTCGACCCGCGCGCAGAAATCGAACAGGTCCTGGAACGGCCCATCCTGACGCGCCTCGGTAATCGCCTCGACCGGCCCCTCGCCCACGCCCTTGATCGCGCCCAGGCCGTAGATGATCCGGCCCTCCTCGTTCACCGTGAACTTGAACTCCGAAGTGTTCACGTCCGGCGCGTCGAGACGCAGCTTCATGGTCCGCACTTCCTCGATCAAGGTCACGACCTTGTCGGTGTTGTGCATATCTGCCGAGAGTACCGCGGCCATGAACGGCGCCGGGTAGTGGGCTTTCAGCCAGGCCGTCTGGTAAGACACCAGGCCGTAGGCGGCGGAGTGGGATTTGTTGAAGCCGTAACCGGCGAATTTCTCCACCAGATCGAAGATGTTACCCGCAAGGTCAGCGTCGATATTGTTGGTCGCGCAACCTTCGATGAAACCGCCACGTTGCTTGGCCATCTCTTCGGGTTTTTTCTTACCCATGGCCCGACGCAGCATGTCCGCACCGCCGAGGGTGTAGCCGGCCATGACCTGGGCGATCTGCATCACCTGTTCTTGATACAGGATGATGCCGTAGGTCGGTGCCAGTACGGGCTTGAGGCCCTCGTACTGGTAGTCGGAGTGCGGGTACGCCAGCTCGGCGCGACCGTGCTTACGGTTGATAAAGTCGTCCACCATGCCCGATTGCAACGGGCCGGGACGGAACAGGGCCACCAGTGCGATCAAGTCTTCCAGGCAGTCGGGCTTGAGCTTTTTGATCAGCTCCTTCATGCCGCGCGACTCGAGCTGGAACACCGCGGTGGTCTCGGCCTTTTGCAGCAAGCTGTAGGTCGGCTTGTCGTCCAGCGGGATAAAGGCGATATCCAGCGGCGGCTCATCGACCTTGGCACGGTCGCGGTTGATGGTTTTCAGCGCCCAGTCGATGATCGTCAGGGTCCGCAGACCGAGGAAGTCGAACTTCACCAGGCCGGCCGCCTCGACGTCATCCTTGTCGAACTGGGTGACCAGGCCGCCACCCTCTTCATCGCAATAGATCGGCGAGAAGTCGGTCAGCTTGGTGGGTGCGATCACCACACCACCGGCGTGCTTGCCGACGTTACGCACAACACCTTCGAGTTTGCGCGCCATCTCCCAGATTTCCGCCGCCTCTTCATCGACCTTGATGAAGTCGCGCAGGATCTCTTCCTGCTCGTAGGCTTTTTCCAGGGTCATGCCGACTTCGAAGGGAATCATCTTCGACAGGCGATCCGCCAGGCCGTAGGACTTGCCCTGGACCCGCGCCACGTCGCGCACCACCGCCTTGGCGGCCATGGAGCCGAAGGTGATGATCTGGCTAACCGCGTTGCGCCCGTATTTCTCGGCCACGTACTCGATGACCCGGTCACGACCGTCCATGCAGAAGTCGACGTCGAAGTCGGGCATGGAGACCCGTTCCGGGTTGAGGAAACGTTCGAACAGCAGGTCGTATTCCAGCGGGTCGAGGTCGGTGATTTTCTGTACATAGGCCACCAGCGAGCCGGCACCCGACCCCCGGCCCGGCCCCACCGGAACCCCGTTGCTCTTGGCCCACTGGATAAAGTCCATCACGATCAGGAAGTAACCGGGGAACCCCATCTGGATAATGATATCCAGCTCGAAATTCAGCCGGTCAACGTAGACCTGGCGCTTGGCCTCGTAGTCCTCGGTGGTGTCCTTGGGCAGCAGCACGCTCAAGCGCTCTTCAAGCCCGTCGAAGGACACCTTGCGGAAATACTCGTCGATGGTCATGCCATCGGGAATCGGGAAGTTGGGCAGGAAGTGCTTGCCCAGTTTTACATCGATATTGCAGCGCTTGGCGATCTCGACCGTGTTCTGCACGGCATCGGGCAAGTCGCTGAACAGCTCGAGCATTTCCTCGGCACTTTTGAGGTATTGCTGGTCGCTGTAGTTCTTCGAGCGCCGGGGATCGTCGAGCGCCCGGCCTTCACCGATGCACACCCGGGTTTCGTGGGCGGCGAAGTCTTCCTGCTTGATGAATCGCACGTCGTTGGTAGCCACCAGCGGCGCGCCGATCTTGTCGGCCAGGGCCACGGCTGCGTGCAGTTGCTCTTCATCGTTGGGACGGTTGGTACGCTGAATTTCCAGGTAAAAACGGTCCGGGAACACCGCCATCCACTCGCGAGCCAGGGTTTCGGCTTCGTCCGGGTTGCCGCCGAGCAGGGCCATGCCGATCTCGCCCTCCTTGGCTGCCGAGAGCATGATCAAGCCTTCGTTGGCCTCTGCCACCCATTCGCGCTCGATGATGACCTGGCCATTGCGCTGGCCATCAATGAAGCCGCGGGAAATCAGCTCGGTGAGATTGCGATAACCGACCGCATTCATCGCCAGGAAGCTGATCCGGCTCAACGCGTTGTCCGGGTCCTTGTTCGACAGCCACAGGTCGGCGCCGCAGATCGGCTTGATCCCCGCACCCATGGAGGTTTTGTAGAACTTGACCAGGGAACACATGTTGTTCTGGTCGGTGACCGCTACGGCCGGCATGTTCATGCCGACCAGGGTCTTGACCAGCGGCTTGATCCGCACCAGACCGTCGACCAGGGAGTATTCAGTGTGCAGGCGTAGGTGAACGAATGAAGCCGGCATAGTGATCCTGCTAATAACGTGGAGACAACAAGGCCCGGATTGTACCGGGCCTTGGCAAAAACATCAGCTTGGACTAGCGCTCAAGCAGCCCTTCGCGAGCCTCGTAAGCCTGCCGCACCGGCGCGAACGAACGCCGGTGAATCGGGGTCGGGCCCAGGCGCGCCAGGGCTTCCAGGTGCACGGGAGTCGGATAACCTTTGTGGCCGCCGATGCCATACCCCGGGTAAATCAATTCAAAGGCGGCCATTTCGCGGTCGCGGCTGACTTTGGCCAGGATCGACGCGGCGGCAATCGCCGGGACCTTGCTATCGCCCTTGACCACCGCTTCCGCCGGCATGGCCAGCTTGGGGCAGCGGTTACCGTCGATCATCGCCAGTTTTGGCTGGATGTGCAGGCCTTCGACGGCGCGCTGCATCGCCAGCATGGTGGCATGGAGAATGTTCAACTCGTCGATTTCTTCGATTTCAGCGCGAGCGATACACCAGCTCAGGGCTTTCTCACAGATTTCGTCGTAGAGCTTTTCGCGACGGGCCTCAGTGAGCTTCTTCGAGTCATTGAGGCCGAGGATCGGGCGCAGCGGATCGAGGATCACCGCCGCCGTCACCACCGCGCCACAGAGTGGACCGCGCCCTACTTCATCGACTCCGGCGACCAGCTCTTCAGCATCCGCGACAAGGTTGAAATCCAGGCCCATTTGCATCTTTACCGTACTCATTGTGGTGCGCCGATCAAATTGAGGACCGCGTCAGCAGCCTGGTTCGAGGCATCGCGGCGCAGGGTCCGGTGGATCTGGTCAAAACCGATGGTTTGCTCTTCGCCGCCATCGATCAGCGGCGACAGGGTCAGCGCCAACGCCTCGGGCGTCGCATCGTCCTGCAGCAACTCGGGCACCAGCAGACGCTGGGCCAGCAAGTTCGGCAAGGAGATGTAGGGGCTTTTCACCATGCGCTTGAGAATCCAGTAGGTCAGTGGCGCCAGGCGATAGGCCACGACCATCGGCCGCTTGTACAACAAAGCCTCCAGCGTCGCAGTACCCGAGGCGATCAGGACCGCGTCGCAGGCGGCCAGCGCCAGGTGCGAGCGCCCGTCCAGCAGGGTGACCGGCAAATCACGGCCAGCCAGCAGCTCTTCGAGCTGCACCCGCCGCTCAGGGTTGGCACACGGGATGACAAACCGCACCCCGGGGCGCATGGCCCGCAACCGCTGGGCGGCATCGAGGAACAAGCCGCCCAGGCGCCCGACTTCACCGCCCCGGCTGCCCGGCATCAGGGCGACCAGAGGGCCGTCCGGCAGGCCCAGCTCGGCGCGCGCTGCGGCGCGGTCGGCTTCCAGCGGAATGGCATCGGCCAGGGTGTGGCCGACAAACCGCACCGGCACGCCTTTCTCTTCGTAGAACCGGGCTTCGAACGGCAGCAGCGTGAGCATCAAGTCGCAGCCTTCGCGGATCTTCAGCACACGCTTCTGCCGCCAGGCCCAGACCGAAGGGCTGACGTAGTGCACGGTCTTGATCCCGGCCTGGCGCAGCTTGAGTTCGATATTGAGGGTGAAATCTGGCGCATCGATACCGATAAACACGTCCGGCTTTTCGGCGATCAAGGTCTTGATCAACTTCTTGCGCCGAGCCAACAGTTCACGCAAGCGCCCCAGGACTTCCACCAACCCCATGACCGACAAGCGCTCCATGGGAAAATAGGACGTCAGGCCTTCAGCCTGCATGAGCGGGCCACCGACACCGATGAACTCGACCGCTGGGTGGCGAGCCTTGAGCGCACGCATCAAGCCCGCGCCCAGGATGTCGCCGGAAGCTTCGCCCGCCACCAGCGCTATACGCAGATTAGCCATGGTTAGCGGGTGATGCCGCGGGTCGAAGACTGGATCGAGTCACGGAACACTGCAACTTCCGGAAACTGCGCCGAAGGCTCGACCAGCTCAGCCAATGCCTGCTCCACGGTCAAGCCCTGGCGGTAGACCACTTTGTAGGCGCGACGCAGGGCATGGATAGCTTCTTCGCTGAACCCACGACGGCGCATGCCCTCGAAGTTCATGCTACGCGCTTCGGCCGGGTTGCCGAACACCGTGACATAGGCCGGCACATCCTTGCCGATGGCCGTGCCCATGCCGGAGAAGCTGTGGGCACCAATGTGGCAATACTGATGAACCAGGGTGAATCCGGAGAGGATCGCCCAGTCGGCCACGTGTACATGCCCGGCCAACGCCGTGTTGTTGACCAGGATGCAGTGGTTGCCGATGACGCTGTCGTGGCCGATGTGGGCATAGGCCATGATCAGGTTGTGATCGCCCAGGGTGGTTTCCGAACGATCCTGGATGGTCCCACGGTGAATCGTCACCCCTTCACGGATAACGTTGTGGTCACCGATCACCAGCCGCGTCTCTTCCCCCTTGTACTTCAGGTCAGGGGTGTCCTCACCGATCGAGGAGAACTGGTAGATGCGGTTGTGCTTGCCAATCCGGGTCGGCCCCTTGAGCACAACGTGCGGGCCGATCACTGTTCCCTCGCCGATTTCCACACCTGCGCCGACGATCGACCAAGGGCCGACCTCAACGCCCTCAGCCAGTACGGCTGTCGGATCGATGATTGCGCGAGGGTCAATCAAACTCATACTTTTTGTTCCGCACAGATGATCTCGGCCGAGCACACGGGCTTGCCATCCACCGAAGCCTGGCATTCAAACTTCCAGATCTTGCGCTTGCAGCTGATGAAGGTGGCTTCGAGGATCAACTGGTCGCCCGGCTTGACCGGCTGACGGAAGCGTAGCTTGTCGGAGCCGACAAAGTAGTAAAGCGTGCCATCGGCAGGCTTGACGTCGAGCATTTTGAAACCAAGGATTCCGGCAGCCTGGGCCATCGCTTCGATGATCAATACGCCCGGCATGATTGGATGCGCGGGGAAGTGACCGTTGAAGAACGGCTCGTTGATGCTGACATTCTTGTAGGCACGAATGCGCTTTTCCTCAACATTGAGGTCCACTACGCGGTCCACGAGCAGGAACGGGTAACGGTGAGGCAGGTATTCGCGAATCTCGTTGATGTCCATCATTTCGGGGGGAAGCCTATGTAAAGATTGGGAACGCGCGACTAATGCACGCTCCTCTAGCAAATCAAGGAGGCAGTCTAACGGCTGTGCACGCTTGATATGGAAATGGTATCAGCCATCTGATGAAGCATTACCACCAGGGGTCACTTCACCTACCTGCTTTTCCAGCTGGCGCAGGCGTCGCGCGATGTCATCGAGCTGACGGATGCGTGCCGCACTTTTGCGCCACTCGGCGGCCGGCTGCATGGCCGTACCGGAAGAATAGGCGCCCGGCTCGGTAATCGAGTGGGTGACCATGGTCATTCCGGTCAGGAATACGTTGTCGCAGATCTCGATGTGCCCCACCAGCCCGACACCGCCGGCCAGCATGCAATGCTTGCCGATCTTGGTGCTGCCGGAAATGCCTACGCACGCAGCCATGGCGGTGTGATCACCGACCTGCACGTTGTGCGCGATCTGAATCTGGTTGTCCAGCTTCACCCCATTGCCGAGGATGGTGTCAGCCAAGGCGCCACGGTCGATAGCGGTATTCACGCCAATCTCCACGTCATCACCGACCAGCACCCCACCGACCTGGGCAATTTTCTGCCAGATGCCCTTTTCGTTGGCGAAACCAAACCCTTCACCGCCGAGCACCGCACCGGACTGAATGACCACCCGCTTGCCAATGCGCACGTCGTGGTACAGCGTCACTCGCGGGGCCAACCAGCCACCTTCACCGATCTCGCTACGGGCACCGATGAAGCAATGGGCGCCGACCGTGACACCGGCAGCAATCCGGGCACCGCTCTCGATCACCGCAAACGCACCGATGCTCGCCGCCGGGTCAACCACCGCGTCCGCCGCGATGACTGCCGTCGGATGGATACCGGCAGCCGCCTTGGGCTTGGGATCGAACAGGTGGGACACCCGCGCGTACGCCGCGTAAGGATCCGGCACCACCAGCGCATCACCGGCAAAACCTTCGGCGTCAGCGGCCTTCAGCAACACGGCTGCGGCATGGCTGTCGGCCAGGTATTTACGGTATTGGGGGTTTGCCAGAAAGCTCAACTGAGCTGGGCCAGCCTCTTGTAAAGTGGCTAGCCCAGTAATTGTCTTCTCTGGGTCACCACACAATGTGGCGCCCAGGAACTCGGCCAATTGGCCGAGGGTTTTAGTCGCTGTCATGGATTACTTCAGCTGATTCATGCGCTCGATAACCTGGCGGGTGATGTCGTATTGCGGCTTGACATCAATCACTGCGCCACGCTCGAAGACCAGGTCAAAAGCACCTTTCTTGATGACTTCTTCCACAGCGCTGTCCAGTTTCGGCTTGAGCTGCTTGAGCATTTCACGGTCGGCAACGGCCTTGGCTTCGTTCAATTCCTTGGACTGGAACTGGAAGTCGCGGGCCTTTTGCTTGAATTCAAGCTCCAGACGCTCACGCTCGCCCTGGGCCATTTTGTCGCCACCGCTGACCAGACGATCCTGGATGCCTTTGGCACTGCTTTCCAGGGTCTTGAGCTTGCTCAGTTGTGGGCCGAACTTCTTCTCGGCGTCCACTGCGTACTTCTTCGCCGCGTCGGATTCCAGCAGCGCCATCTGGTAGTTCAGTACCGCGATTTTCATGTCGGCAAATGCCGGGGTCGCTACCAGGACAGTTGCCAGGAGAACCAATTGAGTCAACTTACGCACGATGCACTCCTACAAAATCCATTGTCGTTGTCTTGGGGCAGACGCTTAGAACGTCTGACCGAGGGAAAATTGGAACACTTGGGTTTCAGCGTTATCCGGTTCTTTCACCGGCATGGCCAGAGCAAAGCTCAAAGGACCCAATGCGGTAACCCAGGTCACACCAATACCCACGGAACTGGCCAGGTTGCTGAGGCTGACGTCGTTGCACTGTGTGTTCGAGTACGAATCAGGCGCGGTGTTCTTGGTCTGCTCGCACTTGGAGTCAAACACGTTACCGACATCCCAGAACACGGAAGTACGCAGTGAACGTTGATCCTTGACGAATGGCAGCGGGAACAACAGCTCGGCACCACCCTGAATCAGGACGTTACCACCAAACGGCAACGGATCGTCGTCCGGATCGGCAACTGTGCCTTGGTTACCCGTCTTGCCTACACCACGACTCGGAGTACTGCGAGGACCCAAGGTACTGTCCTTGAAGCCACGAACCGAGTTGAAACCACCAGCATAGTAGTTTTCGTAGAATGGCAAGCCATCCGTCGAGCCGTAGCCGTCACCGTAGCCCAGCTCGGTGTGCAGGCGCAGGGTGTAGTTATCGGTCAATGGCTGGAACAACTGGCCACGGTAGTCGAGCTTGAAGAACGACAGGTCGCTGCCCGGCACCGTGGTTTCCAGGGTCACGCTCTGGGAGTGACCACGGGTGGCCAATACGCCTTTGTTCAGGGTCGACTCGGACCAACCGGCCGAAGCCTTGAAGTTCAGGTACTGGTCGCCTTCACGGTTAACGAAGTCGAAGATCTCGTCGACGGTGTACTGGCCGGTCTTGATCTTGTCTTGCTGTGCGTTCAGACCAAAGGTCAGGCGCGAGGTCTCGCTGATCGGGTAACCCACGCTGACACCGGCACCCAGGCTGTCCACGGCATAGCTGGAAACGTCGGTATCGAGCTCATCGTAGTCAGTGGTGCGGTAGAAAGCGTTGTAACCCAGGCTCACGCCATCGGCTGTCCAGTAGGGGTCCACGTAACCGAAGTTGTAGCGGCTCTGGTATTCACTGCGGGTCAAACCGATGCTGACCTTGTTACCGGTACCCAGGAAGTTGTTCTGGGTAATCGAACCACCGAGGATCAGGCCGGCGCTCTGGGCAAAACCGACGCTGGCAGTGATGGAACCGGATGCTTGCTCTTCAACGCTGTAGTTGACGTCTACCTGGTCATCGACACCCGGCACGGCCGGCGTCTCGACGTTGACTTCCTTGAAGAAGCCCAGGCGCTCCAGACGGGTCTTGGACTGGTCGATCAAGTAGGTCGAAGCCCAGCCACCTTCCATCTGGCGCATTTCACGACGCAGCACTTCGTCTTCGGACTTGGTGTTGCCACGGAAGTTGATACGGTTCACGTAGGCACGTTTGCCCGGATCGACCACGAAGGTGATATCGACCGTGTGGTCTTCGTCGTGCGGCTGAGGCACGCCGTTGACGTTGGCGAAGGTGTAGCCCTCGTTACCCAGGCGACGGGTGATCAGTTCGGAGGTGGTGGTCATCAGCTTGCGCGAGAACACTTGGCCTTTCTGCACCAGCAACAGCGCCTTGACCTGGTCTTCAGGCACTTTCAGGTCGCCGCTGAGCTTCACGTCACGAACGTTGTACTTCTGGCCTTCGTTGACGTTGACGGTAATGTAGACGTGCTTCTTGTCCGGGGTGATGGACACCTGGGTCGAAGCGATATCCATGTTGATATAGCCGCGGTCCAGGTAGTAGGAGCGCAGGCGCTCGAGGTCACCGGAGAGTTTTTCACGGGCGTACTTGTCATCGTTCTTGAAGAACGACAACCAGTTGGTGGTCTTGAGTTCGAACAGGTCGATCAGGTCGTCGTCGGGGAAAACCGTGTTGCCCACCACGTTGATGTGCTGGATAGCGGCAACGGTGCCTTCGTTGATGTTGACCTTCAGGCCTACGCGGTTGCGCGGCTGGGGGACCACTTCGGTATCAACGGTGGCCGAGTAGCGGCCTTGAGCCACGTACTGGCGCTGCAGTTCGTTACGCACGCCTTCGAGGGTTGCGCGCTGGAAGATTTCGCCTTCAGCCAGACCGGATTGCTTGAGGCCCTTCATCAGGTCTTCAGTGGAGATCGCCTTGTTGCCTTCGATCTCGATACTGGCGACGGAAGGACGCTCGACCACCGTGATGACCAGGACGTTGCCGTCGCGACCCAACTGGATGTCCTGGAAGAAACCGGTTTTGAACAGCGCACGAGTGGATTCGACCAGGCGACGATCATCCGCCTGCTCACCGACGTTCAACGGCAAGGCACCAAAGACGCTACCGGCGGAAACCCGCTGGAGGCCGTTGACGCGAATATCGGAGATAGTGAAGGACTCGGCGTGAACTTCGGCGATCATCAATACGGTGAGAACCGCAGTTAGCAGCAGACGTTTCATGAAGTCCTTTCTTATTCCAACTGGCAATAAAAACTGCCGCAAAATGCGGCAGATTCGCAATTCAGCGAAGCGTTACAGTCGACCCAGATCGTTGACCAAGGCAAGCAACATCACCCCGACCACCAAACTGATACCGATCTGTATCCCCCAACCTTGCACCCGATCCGACAAGGGACGACCACGCGCCCACTCGATCAGATAAAACAACAAATGCCCCCCATCCAGTACAGGAATGGGCAACAAATTCAGAACCCCCAGGCTAATACTCAGATAAGCAAGGAAATTCAGGAAATCAGCGACGCCCGACTGGGCAGAAGCGCCCGCCACTTTAGCAATGGTTATCGGTCCACTCAAGTTTTTTACCGAGAGCTCGCCGAACAACATTTTCTTCAGCGAATCGAGGGTCAGCACACTCATGGTCCAGGTGCGCCGCGCCCCTTCGCCAATGGCCGCTACAGGACCGAAGCTGACCTCACGAATCATCGTTGGTGGCCAATCGACAGCTTTCACCCCCGCCCCCAGGTAACCGGTGGCGGCCTTGCCGTCACCTCGGACCGCCAGGGTCACAGGGACGTCGATTTGAGCACCGTCGCGCTCGACCTGCAGCACAATTTTGGTTTCAGGACGTACACGCACCCAATCGACCACTTGCTGCCAATCCGTCAGCGCCTGGCCATCGAGCTTCAACAGCCGGTCGCCGGTTTTCAGGCCTGCCGCCTGGGCCGGCCCCTTGGGATCGAGCTCAGCCAGGACCGGCGGCAAGGCCGGACGCCATGGACGAATGCCGAGGGAGCGAATCGGATCAGGCTCATCGGCGCCCTTGAGCCACTTGTCCAGAATCAGTTCACGGGGGGTATCGGCAGTGGAACCCTCCTCGCGCACCAACAACTGCACCGCACCACTCTCACCCAGGCGGCGCACCAGTTGCAGATTGACGGCGGCCCAACCGGAAGTGGCCTCACCATCGACGGCGACGATTTCCTGGCCCGGGCTCAAGCCGGCCTTGGCGGCGATACTGCCGATTTCAACTGCGCCAATCACCGGGCGCACCTGCTCGGTACCGAGCATGGCCAGGACCCAGAAGAACACCAGGGCCAGCAGGAAGTTGGCAATAGGGCCGGCAGCAACGATAGCGATACGTTGGCGAACCGACTTGCGATTGAAGGATTGCTCCAATTGATCAGCCGGCACGTCGCCTTCACGCTCATCGAGCATTTTCACGTAGCCACCCAGCGGGATGGCGGCAATCACAAATTCAGTGCCCTGGCGATCGTGCCAGCGTATCAACGGCATGCCGAAGCCTACGGAAAAACGCAGGACCTTGACGCCACAACGACGCGCGACCCAGAAGTGGCCGAATTCATGGAAGGTGACCAGCACACCCAGGGCTACCAGGGTGCCGACAATCATATAGAGCGCGCTCATCTACTTTCTCCGCAATCCTATTCAGCGCTGGCGCCGGCAAACCTGCCGCAACACCTATCGCCCGTGGCGGCTCAACCAACGCTGCGCCAGTACACGCGCTTTCGCGTCCGCCGTAAACACTGCCTCGAGATCCGCCACAGCCACCACCGGCTCAAGGTTCAATACTTCCTCGATGATACTCGCGATCTCCAGGTAGCGGACACGCCCATCCAGAAAGGCGGCAACCGCCACTTCGTTGGCCGCATTCAACATGGCCGGCGCGCTGTTACCCGCCTCGGCCGCCTGGCGTGCCAGGCGCAGGCACGGGAAACGCTCTTCGTCGGGTGCCTGGAAGTCCAGGCGCGCGATAGCAAACAGATCAAGCGGCGCCACACCGGAGTCAATCCGCTCAGGCCAGGCCAGCGCATTGGCGATGGGTGTGCGCATGTCCGGGTTGCCCAACTGGGCCAGCACTGAACCGTCCACGTAGTCGACCAGCGAGTGAATCACGCTCTGCGGGTGGATCACCACTTCGACCTGTGAGGGCTTGGCATCGAACAGCCAGCAGGCCTCGATCAACTCCAGGCCCTTGTTCATCATGCTCGCCGAATCGACCGAAATCTTGCGCCCCATCGACCAGTTGGGATGGGCGCAGGCTTGATCCGGCGTGACATGTGCCAGCTCGGCCAGGGCGGTCTGGCGGAACGGGCCACCCGATGCAGTCAGCAGAATCCGCCGCACCCCGACATTGCCCAGCCCGCGGGAAAAATCCGTAGGCATGCACTGGAAGATCGCATTGTGCTCACTGTCGATCGGCAACAATACCGAACCGCTCTTGTGCACCGCCTGCATGAACAAGGCGCCGGACATCACCAGCGCCTCCTTGTTGGCCAGCAGGATCTTCTTGCCAGCTTCCACTGCCGCCAGGGTCGGGCGCAGTCCTGCCGCACCGACTATCGCCGCCATCACCGCATCCACTTCGGGATCGGCAGCCACCTGGCACAACCCCTCCTCCCCCACCAGCACACGGGTCGGCAGGCCAGCAGCCCGTAGATCGTCCTGCAGACGCCGCGCCGCTTCAGGTTGCGGGACCACGGCAAAACGCGGCACGTGACGGATGCACAAGGCCAGCAACTCACTAAGGCGCGAGAAGCCGCTCAAGGCAAAAACCTGGTAACGCTCCGGGTGGCGAGCGATGACGTCCAGGGTGCTCAGGCCTATGGAGCCGGTCGCACCGAGGACGGTGATCTGTTGTGGCCGGCTCACGGTGCCGCCATCCACAACAGCACGGCAAACAAGGGGATTGCAGCGGTCAGGCTGTCGATTCGATCCAGCACACCGCCGTGACCCGGCAGCAGGTTACTGCTGTCCTTGATCCCGGCCTGACGCTTGAACATGCTTTCGGTCAGGTCACCGACCACCGAGATGAACACGATGATAGCCGCGCCGATCAGCCCCATGAACAGTTGGCCCATACTCCAGTCGCGCACCAGGCCGACAACCAGGGTAATCACCAGGCTCAGCAGCAGGCCGCCATACACCCCTTCCCAGCTCTTGCCAGGACTGACCAGCGGCGCCAGCTTGCGCTTGCCGAAGGCCCGGCCGGAGAAGTAAGCGCCGATGTCCGCGCCCCAGACCAGCACCATGACCGCCATGATCAGCCAGTTGCCCAGCGGGTATTGTTTGATCAGCACCAGGCCTTGCCAGGCCGGCAACAGGATCAGCAGGCCGATCACCAGCTTGCAGGCGGCACTCGCCCAATGCTCGCTGGTCTTGGGGTAGGTCAGCACCAGGAAGGTCGCCACGCCCCACCACAGCACGGCTGCGCCCAACACCCAAGGCGCAAGCCCGGGCACCAAATGCAGGACCAGCAGCATCGCGGCTACCACGGCCCCGTAGGCGACACGCATCGACTGCGCCTCGAAGCCCGCCAGGCGCGCCCATTCCCAGGCGCCCAGGGTTACCACCAGGCCGATGAACAGTGCAAAAGCGGAACCTTCGAGCAGGAAAAACCCGCACAGGGCGATTGGCAGCAGGATCAGTGCCGTGATGATTCGTTGTTTAAGCATTAAACCCGGGCTCCAGCTTCGACCTGTTCGCTCGTTTTACCGAAGCGACGTTGGCGAGAAGCGAAATCGGCCAGTGCAGTACGCATGGCTTCGTGTTTGAAGTCCGGCCAGAACAGGTCGGAGAAGTACAACTCGGAATAGGCCATCTGCCACAACAGGAAGTTGCTGATGCGATGCTCGCCACCGGTGCGAATACACAGGTCCGGCAACGGCAGGTCGCCTGTGGACAGGCAGGTCTGCAGCAAATCCGGGGTGATGTCGTCCGGCCGCAGGTGGCCGGCCTGAACTTCTCGCGCCAGACGCTGCGCAGCCTGGGCAATGTCCCACTGACCGCCATAGTTGGCGGCGATTTGCAGGACAAAACGATTGGCCCCGGCCGTCATCGCCTCGGCTTCACGCATGGCTGCCTGAAGCTCCGGATGAAAACGCGAGCGATCGCCAATGATGCGCAAGGAAATGTTGTTGTCGTTGAGGCGCTTGGCCTCACGACGCAACGCCTTGAAGAACAGGTCCATCAAGGCACTGACTTCATCGGCCGGGCGCTGCCAGTTTTCACTGGAAAACGCGAACAGGGTCAGGACTTCCACCCCCGATTCCGCGCACACCTCGATTACGGCGCGCACAGCATCGACGCCCGCCTTGTGCCCGGCAACGCCGGGCAAGAAACGTTTTTTTGCCCAGCGATTATTGCCGTCCATGATGATCGCGACATGTCGCGGCACCGTGGACAGCGCAGGCTGCTTGGTCTTTTCCATGAAAGCGCGACCCTTATACGGCCATCAAATCCGCTTCTTTTTGCTTGGTCGCTGCGTCGATTTCGGCCTCAGCCTTGTCGGTCAGCTTCTGGATATCAGCAGCGGCACGACGCTCTTCGTCTTCGCTGATTTCCTTGTCCTTGACCAGTTTCTTCAGGTCGCCCAGTGCATCACGACGAATGTTGCGCACGGCAACACGAGCATCTTCAGCTGCGCTACGCGCCTGCTTGGTGAAGCCCTTGCGGGTTTCTTCAGTCAGAGCAGGCATGGAGATCAACAGCAGCTCGCCCAGGTTCGTCGGGTTGAGGTTCAAACCTGCACTTTGGATCGCCTTGTCGACTGCCGCGAGCATATTGCGCTCAAACGCCACGACCTGAAGGGTCCGGGAGTCTTTTACCGTGATGTTGGCCACTTGGGTGATGGAAGTGTCCGTGCCGTAGTACGGCACCATCACGCTACCCAGGATGCTTGGGTGAGCCTTGCCGGTACGAATCTGACCAAATGCATGGTTCAGAGAGTCCAGCGATTTCTGCATGCGCTCTTGAGCGTCTTTCTTGATTTCGTTGATCATTGTTCGCCTTCCTCGATCAGAGTCCCTTCAGCGCCGCCATGTACGATGTTCAGCAGGGCGCCGGGCTTGTTCATGTTAAATACGCGCAGCGGCATCTTGTGGTCGCGGCACAGGCAGATAGCCGTCAGGTCCATGACACCCAGCTTGCGATCCAGTACTTCATCGTAGGTCAGATGATCGAACTTCTCGGCATGCGGGTCTTTGAATGGGTCTGCGGTGTACACACCGTCAACCTTGGTCGCCTTGAGCACGACGTCGGCATCGATTTCGATCGCGCGCAGGCAGGCGGCCGAATCGGTGGTGAAGAACGGGTTGCCGGTACCGGCCGCGAAGATCACCACTTCCTTGGAGTTGAGGTGACGCATGGCTTTGCGGCGATCGTAGTGATCGGTCACGCCAACCATGGAGATGGCCGACATCACGATGGCCGAGATATTGGCACGTTCCAGCGCATCGCGCATGGCCAGGGCGTTCATCACAGTGGCCAGCATGCCCATGTGGTCGCCAGTGACCCGATCCATGCCGGCCGCACTCAGTGCCGCGCCGCGGAACAGGTTGCCGCCACCAATCACCAGACCGACCTGGACGCCGATACCGACCAGTTGGCCGACTTCCAGCGCCATGCGATCCAGGACCTTTGGGTCGATCCCGAACTCTTCGGAGCCCATCAAGGCCTCGCCGCTAAGCTTGAGTAGAATGCGTTTATAGCGAGCCTGATAACCACTGCCCTGCTGAGCCATTGCGAATCTCTCCTGCGGCGTATTTTAAAAAATTCTGTGCTGGCTGTTTGCAGCCTGCGTTTACTCTAGCTTGACGCTATCACAGCGCCATCAGAACACGGCTTTGTAAGCCAGTTCCGAAGGGAAGCCAAATAAAATCGACCTCCCATTTGAAAAGAGGCTGCGCGCGTGAGCGGGCAGCCTCTTTCGGGCGACAGTTGAAAACTGTCTTATTGCTTGGCAGCAGCCAGCTGGGCAGCAACTTCTTCAGCGAAGTTGTCGACCGGCTTCTCGATGCCTTCGCCTACTTTGAAGTAAGTGAAGGAAACGATTTCAGCACCGGCTTTCTTGGCCAGTTCGCCAACCTTGATTTCAGGGTTCTTGACGAACGCCTGCTCAACCAGGCTTGCTTCAGCCAGGAACTTGCTGATACGGCCTTTGACCATGTTCTCAACAATGTTTTCTGGCTTGCCTTTGATTTTTTCTTCGTTCAGCTGCAGGAACACGGCTTTTTCGCGCTCGATCGCTTCAGCGGAAACTTCCGATGGCAGCAGGAACTCAGGGTTGCTAGCAGCTACGTGCATAGCGATGTCCTTGGCCAGCTCAACGTTGCCGCCTTTCAGAACAACAGCTACACCGATCTTGTTGCCGTGCAGGTAACCACCAACCACATCACCTTCAACGCGAGCCAGGCGACGGATGTTGACGTTTTCGCCAACCTTGCCGACCAGGACCAGGCGAGCAGCTTCTTGAGCTTCGATCAGCGGAGCGACGTCAGTCAGCTTGTCGGCGAACGCTTTTTCAACGCTTGCAGCAACAAATGCCTTGAAGTCGTCCTGCAGAGCCAGGAAGTCAGTCTGCGAGTTCACTTCCAGCAGGACTGCGGATTTACCGTCTTCCTTCAGGGCGATAGCGCCTTCAGCAGCAACGTTGCCTGCTTTTTTGGCAGCCTTGATGGCGCCCGAAGCACGCATGTCATCAATGGCTTTCTCGATGTCGCCGCCAGCCTTGGTCAAGGCCTTTTTGCAGTCCATCATGCCTTCGCCAGTACGCTCGCGCAGTTCTTTGACCAACGCTGCAGTAATCTCTGCCATTTTCAAATTCCTCTTGGATAGGTTTTCAACCATTCCACCCGATCGAACGGGCGTTCAATTCTTCTCGATCCACCCTTTGTTAGCTGCCGCACGTTACAAAAAGGCAGTGGGCGCCGACAAATGGTTTTCGAGGTGGCAAAAAGGGGGCCAAGCCCCCTTTTTGCTTACTGAGTCAACGCCAAGGCGTCAATTACTCAGCTGCTGCTACCGGAGCTTCTTCTACGAACTGCTCGGTGCCGCCAGCAACGTGGTTGCGACCGCGGATTACAGCGTCAGCCATCGAACCCATGTACAGCTGGATAGCGCGGATTGCGTCATCGTTGCCTGGGATGATGTAGTCAACGCCTTCCGGGCTGCTGTTGGTATCGACTACGCCGATAACCGGGATGCCCAGCTTGTTGGCTTCGGTGATCGCGATGCGCTCGTGATCAACGTCGATAACGAACAGTGCGTCAGGCAGACCGCCCATGTCCTTGATACCACCCAGGGAACGATCGAGCTTTTCCAGGTCACGAGTGCGCATCAGCGCTTCTTTCTTGGTCAGCTTGGCGAAAGTACCGTCTTCGGCTTGCACTTCAAGGTCACGCAGACGCTTGATGGAAGCACGGATGGTTTTGAAGTTGGTCAGCATGCCGCCCAACCAGCGGTGATCGACGTACGGCGAACCGCAACGTGCTGCTTCTTCAGCAACGATCTTGCCAGCGGAACGCTTGGTGCCGACGAACAGAATCTTGTTTTTGCCCTGGGCCAGACGCTCTACGAAAGTCAGAGCTTCGTTGAACATTGGCAGGGTTTTTTCAAGGTTGATGATGTGGATCTTGTTACGCGCGCCGAAAATGTATTTACCCATTTTCGGGTTCCAGTAACGGGTCTGGTGACCGAAGTGCACACCGGCCTTCAGCATATCGCGCATGTTGACTTGGGACATGATAGTTCCTTAATAAGTCGGGTTTGGCCTCCACGTATCCCAATGACCAACCAGCAGCTTCAGCTGAAGGCACCCAGGTCATCGTGTCGACACGTGTGTGGATTTAAGCCTTTCGGGGCATCCCCGGAAAGCGGCGCATTTTATACCACAGCAAGGCTGAAAACGGAACCCGGTTTCTCAAAACCGGGCCAGCGCAGGTGTTCCAGCCCTTGGAATCGCTCCAGAATGCGCCATTCTATAGAGAGAAGCGATGCATGCCGCCACGGATTTGCCGTGATCGTCTGTTAGAATCGCCTTTTTCAGGCCTGCGCACCGCATCACGCAGAGCCCATTCCGTATAGCAAGCGCCACTGAGCGTAGAGAGAGCCTGTATGACCGTCACCCTCAAAACCCCAGAGGACATCGCCAAAATGCGTATCGCCGGCAAACTCGCCGCCGATGTGCTGGAAATGATTGCCGAACACGTCAAGCCCGGGATCACCACCGAAGAGCTCGACCGCATCTGCCACGACTACATCGTCAACGAGCAGCAGGCCATCCCTGCCCCGCTCAACTACAAAGGCTTCCCGAAGTCGATCTGCACCTCGATCAACCATGTGGTCTGCCACGGCATCCCGAACGAGAAAGCCCTGAAAGACGGCGACACCCTGAACATCGACGTCACGGTGATCAAGGACGGCTACCACGGCGACACCAGCCGCATGTTCCACGTCGGCAGCGTGCCGGTCTGGGCCGAGCGCCTGTCCCAGGTCACCCAGGAATGCATGTACAAAGCCATCGAGATCGTCAAACCCGGCTGCCGCCTGGGCGATATCGGCGAAGTGATCCAGAAGCACGCTGAAAAGAACGGTTTCTCGGTCGTGCGCGAGTTCTGCGGCCACGGCATCGGCAAGGTGTTCCACGAAGAGCCACAAATCCTGCACTACGGCCGTGCCGGTACCGGCATGGAACTGCAAGCCGGCATGACCTTCACCATCGAGCCGATGATCAACCAGGGCAAGGCCGACACCAAGGTCCTGGGCGATGGCTGGACCGCCATCACCAAGGACCGCAAGCTCTCGGCCCAGTGGGAACACACCCTGCTGGTGACCGAGACCGGCTACGAAATCTTCACCTTGCGCAGCGATGACACCATCCCTCGCGTTTCCGCCTGACCTGCCGTTCCCAGCCTTATAGAAAGGAAAGCCAATCGATGCCGCAGGTGGATCCCGAACTCTTCGACCGCGGCCAGTTCCAGGCTGAACTGGCCCTGAAGGCAAGCCCGATTGCGGCTTTCAAGAAGGCCATCCGCCAGGCTCGCGAGGTGCTGGATACGCGCTTTCGCAGTGGCCGGGACATTCGCCGGCTGATCGAGGATCGTGCCTGGTTCGTCGACAACATCCTGCAAAAGGCCTGGGACCAGTTCGACTGGAGCGAAGACGCCGACATCGCGCTGGTCGCGGTCGGCGGCTACGGCCGGGGCGAGTTGCACCCCTATTCCGATATCGACCTGCTGATCCTGCTGGACAGCGCCGATCACGAAGTTTTCCGCGACTCCATCGAACGCTTCCTGACCCTGCTGTGGGACATCGGCCTGGAAGTAGGCCAGAGCGTGCGCTCGGTGGACGAATGCGCAGTGGAAGCCCGCGCCGACCTGACGGTTGTCACCAACCTCATGGAAAGCCGCACCATTGCCGGCCCCGAGCACTTGCGCCAGCGCATGCTCGAGGTCACCAGCACCGCACACATGTGGCCGGCCAAGGAGTTCTTCCTGGCCAAGCGCGCCGAACAGAAGGCCCGCCACCACAAGTACAACGACACCGAATACAACCTGGAACCCAACGTCAAAGGCTCGCCCGGCGGCCTGCGGGATATCCAGACGATCTTGTGGGTAGCCCGCCGCCAGTACGGCACCCTGAACCTGCGCGCCCTGGCCGGCGAGGGTTTCCTGGTGGAGAGCGAGAACGCCCTGCTGGCCTCCTCCCAGGAGTTCCTGTGGAAAGTCCGCTACGCCCTGCACATGCTCGCCGGACGCTCGGAAGACCGCCTGCTGTTCGACCACCAGCGTTCGATCGCCGGCCTGCTGGGTTTTCAAGGTGAAGACGCCAAGCACGCCATCGAAAACTTCATGCAGCAGTACTATCGGGTCGTCATGAGCATTGCCCAGCTCAGCGACCTGATCATCCAGCACTTCGAGGAAATCATCCTCGCCCCGGCCGACGAAGCGCCGCCGCAGCCGATCAACTCGCGCTTCCAGCTGCATGACGGCTACATCGAGGCCATCAACACCAACGTGTTCAAGCGCACGCCGTTTGCCATGCTGGAAATCTTCGTGCTGATGGCTCAGCAGCCGGAAATCAAGGGCGTACGCGCCGATACCATTCGCTTGCTGCGCGAACACCGGCACCTGATCGACGACACCTTCCGCAACGACATCCGCAACACCAGCCTGTTTATCGAACTGTTCAAGTGCAAGATCGGTATCCACCGCAACCTGCGGCGGATGAACCGCTACGGCATCCTCGGCCGCTACTTGCCGGAGTTCGGTTTTATTGTCGGGCAGATGCAGCATGACCTGTTCCACATCTATACGGTCGATGCCCATACCCTGAACCTGATCAAACACCTGCGTAAGCTGCAGTACACCCAGGTGTCCGAAAAATTCCCGCTGGCCAGCAAGCTCATGGCCAAGCTGCCCAAGCCGGAGCTGATCTACCTGGCCGGGCTGTACCACGATATCGGCAAAGGCCGGCATGGCGACCATTCCGACATCGGCGCGGTGGACGCGGAAGCCTTCTGCCAGCGCCATCAGCTCCCTGCCTGGGACAGCCGCCTGATCGTCTGGCTGGTGCAAAACCACCTGGTAATGTCGACCACCGCCCAGCGCAAGGACCTGTCCGACCCGCAGGTGATCCACGACTTCGCCCAGGCGGTCAGCGACGAGACCCGCCTCGACTACCTGTATGTACTGACCGTCGCGGACATCAACGCCACCAACCCGACCCTATGGAACTCCTGGCGCGCCAGCCTGTTGCGCCAGCTCTACACCGAGACCAAGCGCGCCTTGCGCCGTGGCCTGGAAAACCCGGTAGACCGCGAGGAGCAGATTCGCCAGACCCAAAGCGCGGCCCTGGACATCCTGGTTCGCGGCGGCACCGATCCGGACGACGTCGAGCAGCTCTGGTCGCAACTGGGCGACGACTACTTCCTGCGCCACACCGCCGGCGATGTCGCCTGGCACAGTGACGCGATCCTCCAGCAACCAGCCGACGGCGGCCCGCTGGTCCTGATCAAGGAGACCACCCAGCGCGAGTTCGAAGGCGGCACGCAGATCTTCATCTATGCACCGGACCAACACGACTTCTTCGCCGTGACCGTGGCCGCGATGGACCAGCTCAACCTGAACATTCACGACGCCCGGGTCATCACCTCCACCAGCCAGTTCACCCTCGACACCTATATCGTGCTCGACACCGATGGCGACTCGATTGGCGACAACCCGGCCCGGGTCAAGCAGATCCGCGACGGCCTGACCGACGCGCTACGCAACCCGGACGACTACCCGACTATCATCCAGCGTCGGGTGCCGCGCCAGCTCAAGCATTTCGCCTTCGCGCCTCAGGTGACGATCCACAACGACGCCCACCGCCCCGTGACCGTGCTCGAGCTCAGCGCCCCGGACCGCCCGGGCCTGCTCGCGCGGATCGGCGGGATATTCCTGGAGTTCGACCTGTCGCTGCAGAACGCCAAGATCGCCACCCTCGGCGAGCGCGTGGAAGACGTGTTTTTCATTACCGACGCCCACAATCAACCGCTCTCGGACCCAGAGCTGTGCCGCCGACTGCAGGATGCAATCGTCGAGCAGTTGAGCGTCAACCAGGAACCGGATATCAAGCTGTCGCGCCTGAGCATTTGACTCCCAGCTTCCCCCTGTGGGAGCGGGCTTGCCCGCGATGGCGCCAGCACATTCAAGACCCACAGTGGCTGATCCACCGCTATCGCGGGCAAGCCCGCTCCCACGCTGGATCTGCTGCATTACACAGATTGCATTCATTTAATGACGCCATCGAGACTCACCGATGAACAACGCTCTGAACCAGCTCCAGCCCTACCCGTTCGAAAAGCTGCGCGCCCTGCTCGGTGCTGTCACGCCCAACCCTGACAAGCGCCCGATCGCCCTGTCCATCGGCGAGCCGAAACACCGCTCGCCAAGCTTCGTCGCCGAAGCCCTGGCCAGCAATCTGGAAAAAATGGCGGTATACCCGACTACCCTCGGCATCCCGCAGCTGCGTGAAGCCATCGCCGGCTGGTGCGAGCGGCGCTTCAACGTACCCGCCGGTTGGCTCGACCCGGCGCGCAACGTATTGCCGGTCAATGGCACCCGTGAGGCACTGTTTGCTTTCACCCAGACCGTGGTCAACCGTGGCGATGACGCGCTGGTGGTCAGCCCGAACCCGTTCTACCAGATCTACGAAGGCGCCGCGTTCCTGGCCGGGGCCAAGCCGCACTACCTGCCGTGCCTGGACGAGAACGGCTTCAACCCGGATTTCGACGCTGTTTCGCCGGACATCTGGAAACGCTGCCAGATCCTGTTCCTGTGCTCGCCAGGCAACCCGACCGGTGCATTGATCCCGGTGGACATCCTGAAAAAGCTGATCGCCCTGGCTGACGAATATGACTTCGTGATTGCCGCCGACGAGTGCTACAGCGAACTGTACTTCGACGAACAAACCCCACCACCTGGCCTGCTGAGTGCCTGCGTGGAACTGGGCCGCCAGGACTTCAAGCGCTGCGTGGTATTCCACAGCCTGTCCAAGCGCTCCAACCTGCCGGGCCTGCGCTCGGGCTTCGTGGCCGGAGATGCCGAGATCCTCAAGGGCTTCTTGCTGTATCGCACCTACCACGGCTGCGCCATGCCGGTCCAAACCCAACTGGCCAGCGTTGCCGCCTGGAACGATGAAGAGCACGTGCGCGCCAACCGCACCCTGTACCGCGAGAAGTTCGACGCAGTGCTGGCGATCCTCAGCCCGGTGCTCGACGTCCAGCGCCCTGACGGCAGCTTCTACCTGTGGCCGAACGTCGGCGGCGACGACGCCGCCTTCTGCCGCGACCTGTATGTCGAGGAGCACGTGACGGTAGTGCCGGGCTCTTATCTGTCTCGCGAAGTCGACGGCTTCAACCCGGGTGCCGGGCGCGTACGCCTGGCCCTGGTTGCGCCCCTGGCCGAATGCGTGGAAGCCGCCGAGCGGATTCGCGCCTTTATCCAGCGCCACCCGTAAGCCGGCGTCACTTCACCGGCCCCAGGTTGGCCTCGCTCAAATCGAGGTCGGCCAGCACCTCGCGCAGCACGTCATCACCGATCTGGTGATGACGACTGAGCCGGTACAACTCCAGACGCTGGGCCCGCAGCGCATTCAAGCGCAGGCGCCGCTCCAGCAAGTCCATCTGAAACGCCAGGGCCTGGGCTTCGGCGGAATCGTTGAACACCTCCAGTTGATGCCGGTACTCGGACATGATCCGCGCCTTGAGCTCGGCAGCCAGTGCAGCCTGCGCCGCATCCTGCGGATTGGCCTCCTCGGCCTCCAAGGCATGAATCGCCGCCTCGGCGGTCTTGCGCCAGGCGTCGCGCACCTCTTGCCGGCGCTTGTCGTCCGGACTCTTCGGCAGGCCGCGCAACAGCAGCGGCAAGGCGATGCAGGCCGTCACCAGGGACAACAGGATCACCCCGGCAGCAATGAAGATCAGCAGGTCGCGTTCTGGAAATGCCTCGGCGCCCATCAGCATCGGCACCGACATCACACCCGCCAGCGTCACTGCCCCGCGCACGCCACCCACCGTCAACAGCCAGCAGGAACGAGCGGTCGGCACCTCGGTCAGCTCGCCCTTGCCACGCCAGCGCCGCAACAACACCGACAAGCGCCAGATGCTCTGCACCCAGATAAAGCGCAGCATCAGCAAAGCGAGGAAAATCGCCAGCACTTCCAGGCAACGATAAAACAGGGTCGGCCACAGCGTGCTTTCGTGACTGACCACGGCCTTGATGATGTCCGGCAGTTGCAGGCCCAATAGCAGGAAAATCAGGCCATTGAAAGCGAACTCCAGCAGCGACCAGACACTGCGATTGAGCAGCCGGGTACTGGTCTGGCGCGGCAGCAGGTCAAGCCAGCTCTGCATCATCCCCGCCGCCACCGCCGACAGAATGCCCGAGACACCCAGGCGCTCGGCCAGCACATAGGCGGCAAACGGCAGTAGTAACATGAACACCACGTGGGTCGCCGGGTCGTCCCAGCCACGGGCGATCATCCAGGCCCGCAGACGGCCGACCAGCCAACTCAGGGCCACGCCCACCAACAGCCCGCCAATCGCCACCAGGACAAAGGTCAGACTGGCATTGGCCAGGGAGAACGCTCCGGTAATGGCGGCCGCCAGGGCAAACTTGAAGGTCACCAGGCCCGAGGCATCATTCATCAGGGCCTCGCCCTGCAGCATGTGCATCAAGGGCGTAGGCAAGCGGTTCTGGGAGATTGCCGAGACTGCCACGGCATCGGTCGGCGACAACACCGCCGCCAGGGCGAAGGCCACCGGCAATGGAATGCTCGGCACCAGCCAGTGAATGAAGTACCCCGCCCCGACCACGGTGAACAACACCAGCCCCACCGCCAGGGTCAAGATCGGTCCACGCAACTTCCACAGCGCCCGCTTGGGCATGCGCCAGCCATCGGAGAACAGCAGCGGCGGCAGGAACAGAAACAGGAACAGTTCGGGGTCGAGCGCCACATGCAGCCCCAGTGTCGGCCACGCGAGCAGTGCCCCGGCGGCAATCTGCACAAGCGGCAACGGCAGTGGAATCACCCGGCCCACCAGACGCGAGACACTGACCAGCATCAGCAGGATGAGGACGGTATAAGCGGTTTGCATAAAACAACAGTTCCCGGACATTCGATGTGCAACAGCACACATCAGGCAACAAGTTGCCGTTGAAGTGCCATATTAGACGCTTAAGCTAGCCTTCGACCTTTGCACAAAGGTCGCACCTGACCCGGTAACCTGTCGCACAATCGTTTTATGGCCGTCGTCGCCGACGCCGAACCCCCTCGGTCATGGCATAATCCTTCACCTTTTAGTTCCAGCACCTCCAAAGGGGGGCAATTCCTTGACCGCTTCAAGCAAAACGTTGCACCTTTTCGGCATCAAAGCCTGCGACACCATGAAAAAGGCGCGCACCTGGCTCGATGAAAACGCTGTCAGCTTTGATTTCCACGATTACAAGACGGCCGGAATCGACCGTGAACACCTGACCCAGTGGTGCAACGAGCACGGCTGGCAAGTGGTGCTCAACCGTGCAGGCACGACCTTTCGCAAACTCGACGACGAACGCAAAGCCGATCTCGACCAGGCGAAAGCTATCGAACTGATGCTCGCACAACCCTCGATGATCAAGCGCCCGGTGCTCGATCTCGGTGACCGAACCCTGATTGGCTTCAAGCCAGATATCTACGCGGCCGCACTCAAGTAAGGCAGCCCGTTCAATTTTGTTAGAGGTAATTGCATGTCCACTACCCTGTTCAGCGTGGCCTTTGGTGTTGGTACCCAGAATCGTCAAGGCACATGGCTGGAAGTGTTTTACGCCCAACCCCTGCTCAACCCGTCGGCCGAATTGATCGCCGCCGTTGCCCCGATCCTCGGCTACACCGAAGGCAACCAGGCCATCGCGTTCACTACCGCCCAGGCCGCGCAACTGGCCGAAGCCGTGAAAGCCATCGATGCCACCCAGGCCGCCCTGCTGACCCGCCTGGCGGAAAGCCACAAGCCGCTGGTCGCCACCCTGCTGGCCGAAGACGCACAACTGAGCTCCACCCCTGAGGCCTACCTCAAACTGCACCTGCTGTCCCACCGCCTGGTCAAGCCGCACGGCCTGAACCTGGCCGGGATCTTCCCGCTGTTGCCTAACGTAGCCTGGACCAGCCAGGGCGCCATCGACCTCGGCGAACTGGCTGAACATCAACTCGAAGCGCGCCTGCGTGGCGAGTTGCTGGAAGTGTTCTCGGTGGACAAGTTCCCGAAAATGACCGACTACGTAGTGCCGGCTGGCGTGCGTATCGCTGACGCCTCGCGGATCCGCCTGGGTGCCTACGTGGGCGAAGGCACCACCGTGATGCACGAAGGTTTCGTCAACTTCAACGCCGGTACCGAAGGCCCGGGCATGATCGAAGGCCGCGTGTCGGCCGGCGTGTTCGTCGGCAAGGGTTCGGACCTGGGCGGCGGCTGCTCCACCATGGGCACCCTGTCGGGCGGCGGCAACATCGTGATCAAGGTCGGCGAAGGCTGCCTGATCGGCGCCAACGCTGGTATCGGCATTCCGTTGGGCGACCGCAACACTGTCGAGTCGGGCCTGTACGTCACCGCTGGGACCAAAGTGGCCCTGCTGGATGAAAACAACCAACTGGTCAAAGTGGTCAAGGCTCGTGAGCTGGCCGGTCAGTCCGACCTGCTGTTCCGCCGCAATTCGCAGACCGGCGCCGTGGAATGCAAGACCCACAAGTCGGCCATCGAACTGAACGAAGCGCTGCACGCTCACAACTAAGCGTCACTCGAATACCTGTGTAGGAGCGAGCATGCTCGCGATGGACGTCAACGATAACGCGGGAAAGCAGACAGCCCGCATCATCCATGCGTTTTTCGCGAGCATGCTCGCTCCTACAGGGGTTCGGCGTACCTCCTGCAGGGCCCGATAGCATGATGATTCCCTCACCCTGGCGCGCCGATTTCCCGGCCATCGCCGCCCTGCAACGGCAAGACCAGACCTATCTGGACAACGCCGCCACCACCCAGAAACCCCAAGCCCTGCTCGACGCGCTGGCGCACTACTACGCCAACGGCGCGGCCAACGTCCATCGGGCGCAACACCTGCCCGGCGCCCATGCCACGCAAGCGTTCGAAGACAGCCGCAACAAAGTCGCGCATTGGCTCAATGCGCAAACCAGCGGGCAAATCATCTTCACCCACGGCGCGACCTCTGCGCTGAACCTCCTGGCCTATGGCCTGGAACACCTTTTCCAAGCGGGCGATGAAATTGTCATCAGCGCCCTGGAACACCACGCCAACCTGCTGCCCTGGCAACAACTGGCCAAACGTCGCGAGCTGAAGCTGGTGGTATTGCCACTGGACGCCGACGGCGTAATCGACCTGCAGGCCGCCAGCACACTGATCGGGCCCCGCACCCGGTTGCTGGCAGTCAGCCAATTGTCCAACGTACTGGGGGCCTGGCAGCCACTGGCGCCCCTGCTGGCCCTGGCACAGGCCCACAACGCCTTGACCGTGATCGACGGTGCCCAGGGCGTGGTTCATGGCCGGCACGACGTGCAGGCGCTGGGCTGCGACTTCTATGTGTTTTCCAGCCACAAACTCTACGGGCCCGATGGTCTGGGGGTGGTATTTGGCCGCAACGCCGCCCTGGAGCAATTGCGCCCCTGGCAGTTCGGCGGCGAGATGGTGCTGGACGCCAACTACCACGACGCACGGTTCCGCCCGGCGCCCCTGGGCTTTGAAGCCGGGACCCCGCCGATTGCCAGCGTGATCGGCCTGGGCGCAACCCTCGACTACCTGGCAGGGCTGGATCAGGACGCGGTGTCGGCCCACGAAGCGGCGCTGCATGAGTACTTGTTGAAGGGCCTCCAGGCGCGCAATGGCATCCGGCTACTCGGCAAACCCCAACTGGCACTGGTCAGCTTTGTCGTCGAGGGCGTGCACAACGCCGACCTGGCCCACCTGCTCACAGAACAGGGAATTGCCGTGCGCGCCGGTCATCACTGCGCCATGCCATTGCTCAAGAGCTTCGAGCTGGCCGGGGCCATTCGTGTGTCGCTGGCGCTGTACAACGACTCCGAAGACCTTGAGCGCTTCTTCGAAGCCCTGGACCAGGCCCTGGAGCTGTTGCGATGAACCTGCCCGCCGAGGCCGTCAACGCCCTGCACACCTTCCAGGCCGCCGCCGGCTGGGAACAAAGGGCGCGCCTGTTGATGCAATGGGGCGACCGCCTGCCGCCCTTGAATGAAGCCGACAAATCCGAAACCAACCGCGTGCACGGCTGTGAAAGCCAGGTGTGGCTGGTGGGTGAACTGCACGACGGTCACTGGCAGTTTGCCGCGAGCAGCGATGCACGGTTGATTCGCGGGCTGGTGGCATTGCTGCTGGCGCGGGTCAATGGCTTGTCCGCGCAAGAGTTGCAACAGGTGGACTTACCAGACTGGTTCAACCAACTGGGCCTCAGCCGCCAGCTCTCACCGTCCCGCAGCAATGGCTTGAACGCGGTGTTGCAGCGGATGAATGAGTTGGCGGGTTAATCGCCATCGCGAGCAGGCTCGCTCCCACAAGGGGATTTGTACTCGCCACAGATCCACTGCGGGAAAGAACCGGCCGGTGCTCCGTCTGCTCGCGATAAGGCCATCAGAGTCGACCATTTAAGCCTGAGGCTTGACCTTGTCCGCCGGCCGTCGCACTCCCGCGACGATCTTGTCCACAGCCTTGGTCGCCGCGACCATGCCGAAGGTCGCGGTCACCATCATCACCGCGCCAAAACCACCGGCGCAGTCGAGCTTGACGCCGTCGCCGACAAAACTCTTCTGCAGGCAGATGCTGCCATCGGGTTTCGGGTAGCGCAGTTGTTCCGTGGAGAACACGCACGGCACGCTGTAGTGGCGGGTCACGGTGCGGGAAAAGTTGTAGTCGCGACGCAGGGTCGAACGCACTTTTGAGGCCAGTGGGTCATTGAAGGTGCGGTTCAGGTCGCAGACCTGGATCAGCGTCGGGTCGATCTGCCCGCCAGCGCCGCCAGTGGTAATGATCTGGATCTTGCGGCGCTTGCACCAGGCGATCAGGGCGGCCTTGGCGTTGACGCTGTCGATGCAATCGATCACGCAGTCGATATTCGGCGTGATGTACTCGGCCATGGTCTCGCGGGTGACGAAGTCTGCCACCGCGTGCACGGTGCTCTCGGGATTGATCCCGCGCAGGCGCTCCGCCATGACCTCGACCTTGGGTTTGCCCACCGTGCTGTCCAGGGCGTGCAATTGCCGATTGGCGTTGCTCACACAGACGTCGTCGAGGTCGAACAGGGAAATCTCACCCACCCCGCAACGGGCTATGGCTTCCGCCGCCCAGGAACCTACGCCACCGACGCCGACAATCGCCACGTGGGCCGCGCGCAAGCGGGCCAGGCCTTCAATGCCATACAAGCGGGCGATGCCAGCAAACCGCGGATCTTCTGTACTCATGACCACTACCCTAAAAACCGGCGCGCATTATAGGGCCACGGGCCGACAAGTTTTCACCTTCTGGCTACAAGTGTAAGAACTAATGTGAAAGTAGGTTGCCCAATGTCCGGCATTTCCCTGTCTGCTATACGGTCAGTGAAGGCCCAGTGTAGGATGCGCGCCCTTTGGCGGTAAGCCGACCACCCCCCTCGTTCCGCACCTTTTGGAACCCGAAATAGCCATGTCATCGCGTAAATTTGGACTCAACCTGGTGGTAGTGCTGGCAATCGCCGCGCTGTTCACTGGTTTCTGGGCGCTGATCAACCGCCCGGTCACGACCCCCAACTGGCCAGAGCAGATCTCCGGTTTTTCCTACTCGCCGTTCCAGCAAGGCCAGTTCCCGCAGAAAAACCAGTTTCCGTCCGACGAAGAAATGCGTCGTGACCTGGAAATCATGAGCAAGCTGACCGATAACATCCGCACCTACTCCGTCGACGGCACCCTGGGCGACATTCCCAAGCTGGCGGAAGAGTTCGGCCTGCGCGTGACCCTCGGCATCTGGATCAGCCCGGACCTGGAACGCAACGAACGGGAGATCCTGCGCGCCATCGAGATTGCCAACACCTCGCGCAGCGTGGTGCGGGTAGTGGTCGGTAACGAAGCGATTTTCCGCAAGGAAATCACCGCCGAGCAGCTCAGCGTGATCCTCGATCGGGTGCGCGCCGCGGTCAAAGTCCCGGTAACCACCTCCGAGCAATGGCACGTCTGGGAAGAAAACCCGATGCTGGCCAAGCACGTCGACCTGATCGCCGCCCACGTCCTGCCCTACTGGGAGTTCGTCCCGGTGGACCAGGCAGGCCAGTTCGTCCTGGACCGCGCCCGCGACCTGAAGAAGATGTTCCCGAAAAAACCCCTGCTGCTCTCCGAAGTGGGTTGGCCGAGCAACGGTCGCATGCGCGGCGGTGCCGATGCCACTCCCGCTGACCAGGCGATTTACCTGCGCACCCTGGTCAACAAGCTCAACCGCCAGGGCTTCAACTACTTCGTGATTGAAGCTTTTGACCAGCCGTGGAAAGCCAGCGATGAAGGCTCGGTAGGCGCCTATTGGGGCGTGTTCAACGCTGCGCGCCAGCAGAAGTTCAACTTTGAAGGCCCGGTCGTCGCGATCCCCCAATGGCGGGTACTCGCCATCGGCTCCGTGGTCCTGGCGCTGCTGTCCCTGACCCTGTTGATGATCGACGGCTCGGCCCTGCGCCAGCGTGGCCGGACCTTCCTGACCTTCATCGCGTTCCTTTGCGGTTCGGTGCTGGTGTGGATCGGCTACGACTACAGCCAGCAATACAGCACCTGGTTCAGCCTGACGGTGGGCTTCCTGCTCGCGCTCGGTGCCCTGGGGGTGTTTATCGTGTTGCTCACCGAGGCCCATGAACTGGCCGAGGCGGTGTGGATTCACAAGCGCCGGCGCGAGTTCCTGCCGGTCCTGGGTGATTCGAACTACCGCCCCAAAGTGTCGATTCACGTGCCCTGCTACAACGAGCCGCCGGAAATGGTCAAACAGACCCTCGACGCCCTGGCCAACCTCGATTACCCGGACTTTGAAGTCCTGATCATCGACAACAACACCAAGGACCCGGCGGTCTGGGAACCAGTGCGCGACTACTGCGCAACCCTCGGCCCGCGCTTCAAGTTCTTCCACGTCGCGCCCCTGGCCGGTTTCAAGGGTGGCGCGCTGAATTACCTGCTGCCGCACACCGCCAAGGACGCCGAAGTGATCGCGGTGATCGACTCCGACTACTGCGTGCACCCCAACTGGCTCAAGCACATGGTGCCGCACTTCGCCGATCCGAAAATCGCCATCGTGCAGTCGCCACAGGACTATCGCGACCAGAACGAAAGCACCTTCAAGAAGCTCTGCTACGCCGAATACAAGGGCTTCTTCCATATCGGCATGGTCACGCGCAACGACCGCGATGCGATCATCCAGCACGGCACCATGACCATGACCCGCCGTACCGTGCTCGAAGAGCTCGGCTGGGCCGACTGGTGCATCTGCGAAGACGCCGAGCTGGGCTTGCGGGTATTCGAGAAAGGCCTGTCGGC
Organism: Pseudomonas sp. S04; assembly: GCF_009834545.1. Lineage (NCBI taxonomy): Bacteria > Pseudomonadati > Pseudomonadota > Gammaproteobacteria > Pseudomonadales > Pseudomonadaceae > Pseudomonas > Pseudomonas sp. S04. The sequence goes on along the minus strand of NZ_CP019427.1, from coordinate 1,228,041 downwards.
GGCGTACTACCACGACAGCTACGGCAAGGGCCTGATGCCCGATACCTTCATCGACTTCAAGAAGCAGCGTTTCCGCTGGGCCTACGGCGCGATCCAGATCATCAAGCGCCACACCGCCAGCCTGATCCGCGGCAAGGACACCGAACTGACCCGTGGCCAGCGCTACCACTTCCTCGCGGGCTGGTTGCCGTGGGTGGCCGACGGCATGAACATCTTCTTTACCGTGGGCGCCCTGTTGTGGTCGGCGGCGATGATCATCGTGCCGCACCGGGTCGACCCGCCGCTGTTGATTTTCGCGATCCCGCCCCTGGCGTTGTTCGTGTTCAAGGTCGGCAAGATCATCTTCCTCTACCGTCGTGCGGTGGGGGTCAACCTCAAGGATGCATTCTGCGCGGCGCTGGCCGGCCTGGCGTTGTCCCACACCATCGCCAAGGCGGTGCTGTACGGTTTCTTCACCAGCAGCATTCCGTTCATCCGCACGCCGAAAAATGCCGACAGCCACGGCTTCTGGCTGGCCATTTCGGAAGCCCGTGAAGAGATGTTCATCATGTTTCTGTTGTGGGGCGCGGCGCTGGGCATCTGCCTGGTGCAAGGCTTGCCAAGCAACGACATGCGCTTCTGGGTGACCATGCTGCTGGTGCAGTCGCTGCCGTACCTGGCGGCGCTGATCATGGCCTTCCTGTCGTCGCTGCCAAAACCTTCGGCCGAGGTGCAAACCCAACCAGCGGTCTAAATCTGTAGCGATGCACTAAACGGCGGCCAATGGTCGCCGTTTTGCTTTAAGATATCCGCCATTTTGCGCGCCCTGGCCCAAGAGCCAAACCCAATACCTGTAGGAGCGAGCTTGCTCGCGATGAGTCCGTCACATTCAACCTCTATGTTGAGGCTGGTTGCGCTATCGCGAGCAAGCTCGCTCCTACACATTTAGATCTTCCGGAGTCCTACATGACGGCCCACGCCGACCTTTCGCCGACCCTCCAACTCGCCATCGACCTGATTCGTCGTCCATCGGTGACGCCGATCGATGCCGATTGCCAGAAGCAGATGATGCAGCGTCTGGGCGATGCCGGTTTTCTACTGGAGCCGATGCGCATCGAAGATGTGGATAACTTCTGGGCCACCCACGGCCAGCAGGAAGGTCCGGTGCTGTGCTTCGCCGGTCACACCGACGTGGTGCCAACCGGTCCGGTGGCGGCCTGGCAGATCGACCCGTTCGACGCGTTGATCGACGAACACGGCATGCTCTGCGGGCGTGGCGCAGCCGACATGAAGGGCAGCCTGGCGGCAATGACCGTGGCGGCCGAACGGTTTGTCGCCGATTACCCGAACCACAAGGGCAAGGTTGCCTTCCTGATCACCAGCGACGAAGAAGGCCCGGCACACCACGGCACCAAGGCGGTGGTCGAGCGCCTGGCTGCGCGCCAGGAGCGTCTGGACTGGTGCATCGTTGGCGAGCCATCGAGCACCACCCTGGTGGGTGACGTGGTCAAGAACGGTCGCCGTGGCTCCCTGGGCGCCAAGCTGACCGTGCGCGGCGTGCAAGGTCACGTGGCCTATCCGCACCTGGCGAAGAACCCGATCCACCTCGCCGCCCCGGCCCTGGCCGAACTGGCCGCTGAGCACTGGGATCACGGCAACGACTTTTTCCCGCCGACCAGCTTCCAGATTTCCAACGTCAATTCCGGCACCGGCGCGACCAACGTGATCCCCGGCGACCTGGTGGCGGTGTTCAACTTCCGCTTCTCCACTGAGTCCACCGTTGAAGGCCTGCAACAGCGGGTCGCCGTGATCCTCGACAAGCACGGCCTGGACTGGCACATCGACTGGGCCCTGTCCGGCCTGCCGTTCCTCACCGAACCCGGCGCTTTGCTGGATGCCGTTGCCTCGAGCATCAAGGACATCACCGGTCGCGACACCCACGCGTCCACCAGCGGCGGCACGTCGGACGGGCGTTTTATCGCCACCATGGGCACCCAGGTGGTCGAGCTCGGCCCGGTCAACGCGACGATCCACCAGGTCAACGAGCGGGTCCTCGCCAGCGATCTCGACGTGCTGACCGAAATCTACTACCAGACCCTGATCAAGTTGCTCGCCTGATGCTCGCCTGCCCTATCTGCAGCGCGCCGCTGAGCGCGCTCGACAACGGTGTGACGTGCCCGGCCGGGCACCGTTTCGACCGCGCCCGCCAGGGTTACCTGAACTTGCTGCCGGTACAGCACAAGAACAGCCGTGACCCGGGTGATAACCAGGCCATGGTCGAAGCCCGACGCGACTTCCTCAACGCCGGGCATTACGCCCCGGTGGCCAAGCGCCTGGCTGAACTGGCCGCCGAACGCGCGCCGCAACGCTGGCTGGATATCGGCTGTGGCGAGGGTTACTACACCGCGCAGATCGCCGCAGCCCTGCCCACCGCCGATGGCTATGCCCTGGATATCTCCCGCGAAGCGGTGAAGCGCGCCTGCAAGCGCAATCCACAGCTGACCTGGTTGATCGCCAGCATGGCCCGGGTGCCGTTGGCCGACGCCAGCTGCCAGTTCCTGGCCAGCGTCTTCAGCCCGCTCGACTGGCAGGAGGCCAAGCGCCTGCTCAGCCCTGGCGGCGGCCTGATGAAAGTCGGCCCGACCAGCGGTCACCTGATGGAATTGCGTGAGCGCCTGTACGACGAAGTCCGTGAGTACACCGATGACAAGCACCTGGCGCTGGTGCCGCAAGGCATGACCCTGCAACACAGCGAGACCCTGGACTTCAAATTGAACCTGGTACACCCCCAGGATCGTGCCAACCTGCTGGCCATGACCCCCCACGGCTGGCGCGCCAGCGCCGAACGCCGGGCGGCCGTGATCGAACAGGCCGAGCCGTTCGAGGTCAGTGTGTCGATGCGCTACGATTACTTCGTACTGCAATAACCCTTTAACTAACTTTTGGCCCCCGCCAATGGCGTGGGCCGGCTAAATCCGCGAATGGATTTTTCGAAACTTGCCGTGAGGAACATCCATGCGCCAACCCGATATCGAGATTTACCTCAAAGACGCCGACGTCGACTACAAGGCCATCGCTGCCTGGCTCGGCGCTGCGCTGGGCCCTTGCACCGACTGGGTGCAGAAAGGCCAGACCTATAAGTGCAAGGCCGGCAACGTGCCCGTTACCTGGCTGCCAAAAGCCGTGGGCAAGTGGAACAGCCTGTACCTGGAAAGCGACCAGACCCCATGGGACGACGACATCGCCTGCGCCCGCGCCGCGTTTGCCGCGCTGAACGTCGAAGTACGCTGCGCGCCGGGGACCTGGGTCGAGGAAGAAGGTGAGGAGTCGGCTGATCGCTGGATGCGCATCAGCGCTGACGGTGAAGAAGAGATCACCTGGAAAACCGCATAAAAGCCTGGACACCGCCCCTGTAGGAGCGAGCTTGCTCGCGATGGTCGTCAACGATAACGCGTCAATTCAGCAAAAGCGCGGTGTCCTTGAGTTCTTCGCGAGCAAGCTCGCTCCTACAGTGGTTTTTGCGCGGGGATTACAGACCGACCACATCCTCAGCCTGCAACCCCTTCTGCCCGTCCACCACGGCGTATTCCACCTGCTGGCCCTCGACCAGCGAGCGGTGGCCTTCGCCACGGATCGCACGGTAGTGCACGAACACATCGGCTCCCCCCTCACGCTGGATGAAGCCATAACCCTTGGCGTCGTTGAACCACTTCACGTTGCCGGTCTCGCGCGTTGCCATCAATCAGTACTCCCATTTTTATTATTAAGTCGGCTTGTTCATGGACAAGCCTGTAGTACGTTTGCCAGGACTCGATGATCGGTAAACATCCGGGTCGATAGTGGCAAACGGCTGGCCGAGTATATGCCAGCCGCAAAAACTCTCAACTCAACAATACTTCGCCACCTTTTTGCCGATTTTCGACGAATACGGCACACTAGCGGCCCCGAGCGCTTGCTCGGTTTATCCAACTCAAAGCAGAAGCCGTATGACCCGCTCCCCGCTCCGCCGTCTAGTGTTTGGCACCTTGCGCCGACTGTTGTACCTCTGGGTCCGCTCGGAGACGATTAACCAGTCGTCCTTTACCCTCAACCTCGACCGCAGTCGCCCGGTGTTCTACGTCCTGCAAAACCCCTCACTGACCGACCTCGCCGTGCTCGACACCGAGTGCACCAAGGCCGGTCTGCCGCGTCCGGTGCTGCCGGTGTCGGTAGGCAGCCTGCTGGAGCCGGCCGCGTTCTTCTACCTGACACCGGAGCCGGACTGGCTCGGCCGCCAGGACAAGCGCGGCGCACCGCCGACCCTGACCCGCCTGGTCAGCGCCCTGAGCCAGAACGCCGTCGAAGACGCGCAGATCATTCCGGTCAGCGTGTTCTGGGGCCAGTCGCCAGACAGCGAATCGAGCCCATGGAAGCTGCTGTTCGCCGACAGCTGGGCCGTCACCGGCCGCCTGCGTCGCCTGCTGAGTATCATGATCCTGGGACGCAAGACCCGGGTGCAGTTCTCCGCACCGATTCACTTGCGCGAATTGATCGACCACAACAAGGGCCACGAACGCACCGTGCGCATGGCCCAGCGCATCCTGCGGGTGCACTTTCGCAACCTCAAGGCCGCGGTGATCGGCCCGGACATTTCCCACCGCCGCAACCTGGTCAAGGGCCTGCTCAACCAGCCGCTGGTCAAACAGGCGATCCTCGACGAAGCCGAGCGCGAGAACATTTCGCCGGAAAAAGCCAAGGCCCAGGCCCTGCGGTACGGCAACGAGATCGCCTCGGACTACACCTACACCGCGATCCGTTTTCTGGAAGTGGTGCTGAGCTGGTTCTGGAACAAGATCTACGACGGCATCAAGGTCAACCACATCGAGGGCGTGCAGAAGGTCGCCCAGGGTCACGAAGTGATCTACGTGCCGTGCCACCGCAGCCACATCGACTACCTGCTGCTGTCCTACCTGTTGTTTCGCAACGGCCTGACCCCGCCGCACATCGCCGCCGGGATCAACCTCAACATGCCGGTGATCGGTGGCCTGCTGCGCCGTGGCGGGGCGTTTTTCATGCGTCGCACCTTCAAGGGCAACCCGCTCTACACCTCGGTGTTCAACGAATACCTGCACACCCTGTTCACCAAGGGCTTCCCGGTGGAGTACTTCGTCGAGGGCGGCCGCTCGCGCACCGGGCGCATGCTGCAACCCAAGACCGGGATGCTGGCCATCACCCTGCGCAGCTTCCTGCGCTCGTCGCGCATGCCCATCGTCTTCGTGCCGGTCTATATCGGCTACGAACGGGTGCTGGAAGGCCGTACCTACCTGGGTGAATTGCGCGGTGCGAGCAAGAAGAAAGAGTCGATCTTCGATATCTTCAAAGTCATCGGCGCACTCAAGCAGCGCTTCGGCCAGGTCGCGGTGAACTTCGGCGAACCGATCAAACTGGCCGAGTTTCTCGACAGCGAGCAACCGGACTGGCGCAGCCAGGACCTGGGCCCGCAGTTCAAGCCCGCCTGGCTCAACGAAACCACCAACCGCCTGGGCGAGCGTGTAGCACGTCACCTCAACGAGGCGGCGGCGATCAACCCGGTCAACCTGGTGGCCCTGGCATTACTCTCCACCAGCCGCCTGGCGCTGGACGACCGGGCCATGGCGCGGGTGCTCGACCTCTATTTGGCGCTGCTGCGCCGTGTACCTTACTCACCGCACACCACCTTGCCCGAAGGCGACGGCCGCGCGCTGATCGAACACGTCAAGGACATGGACCTGCTGTCCGAACAAAGCGATGCACTGGGCAAGATTCTCTATCTGGATGAGCAAAACGCCGTCCTGATGACCTACTACCGCAACAACGTGCTGCACATCTTCGCCCTGCCGGCATTGCTCGCCAGCTTCTTCCAGAGCGCCTCGCGGATGAACCGCGAACAGATCCTGCGCTATACCCGCGCGCTGTACCCGTACCTGCAATCGGAGTTGTTCATTCGCTGGTCGCTGGACGAACTGGACGCGGTAATCGACCAATGGCTGGAAGCCTTTGTCGAGCAAGGCCTGCTGCGCCTGGAAAACGATGTGTACCTGCGGCCGGCCCCCAGCTCGCGACATTTCGTGTTGCTGACCCTGCTGTCCAAGAGCATCGCCCAGACCCTGCAGCGTTTCTACATGGCCATCTCGCTGCTGCTCAACAGCGGCCAGAACACCCTCAGCGCCGAAGAACTGGAGGACCTGTGCACAGTCATGGCCCAGCGCCTGTCGATCCTGCACGGCCTCAACGCTCCCGAGTTCTTCGACAAGAGCCTGTTTCGCCACTTCATCCAGACCCTGCTCGACCTCGACGTGCTGCGGCGCGACGAAGCCGGCAAGCTCAGCCATCACGAGTTGCTGGGGGAGTTGGCCGAAGGCGTGGCCAAACGTGTATTACCGGCGGAAATTCGCCTGTCGATCCGCCAGGTCGCGCTGCATCGCAGTGAAGATGCCGCCGATCAACCTGAAACGCCACCGACTGTCTAAATGAATCAGGGCGCCAGTCTGATACTGGAGCCCTCGCTACGGAGATCCGTGATGAAAAAACTCACCCTGCTCGCCGCCGCCGCCCTGCTTACCGCTTGCCAGACACCCTCCTCCGAGCCCAAGGCCTCCCTGGACGGGGAAGTCTTCTACCTGCAACGCATCGCTTTGCCGCCGACTGCGACCTTGAGTGTCAGCCTGCAGGACGTGTCCCTCGCCGATGCACCGGCCCGGGTGATTGATGAACACAAAGGCCCGGTTCAAGGCCAGGTCCCCCTGAAGTTCCACCTCAGCTACGATCCCCTGCAAGTTGAACCTGGCCACCGCTACTCGGTGAGCGCGCGGATCGAAAACGACGGCAAGCTGCTGTTCATCACCACCGAACATCACGCCGTGCAACTGGACGGCAAGGATCCCCAGCCGCTGCAAGTGCGCGTCGACGCCGTACGCTAAGGAACTCTGTAGCAGCTGTTACGAGCTGCTTCGGTCTGCTTGAATGTGCAATGCGTCACGCAGAAAGAACACCCACTCGCGCCCCATCTTTTTCTTCTCGAACACCTTGAGTTCGACCAGACCGTTCAGTGTGCTGGCAGCGGTGTTGTAAGAGCAGTTCAGGTTCTCCTTCACATTGACGGCGGTGAACTCTTTGGCCATGCCACTCTTGGCTACCTGAAATACCGTTCGTTGCTTGTCCGTCAATTGCTTGAACAGTCCCGACTCCTCAAGCCAACGATCAAATCCTTGGGCATAGACCAGACTCTTGCGATACACCGCCGAAAACTCGGTGACTGCGCGCAATATGACCGAGCACTGATGGTCGATGAAATACGTCAGGTCCAGCCCATCACTTTCGGTAGCCAGGTAGGAGCGACCGTACTTCACAGGTGCATTGCGCAACAGAATGCTGATAGCAATGTAGCGAAACGCGGAAAAATCATTCTTGAACATGAACCAGTAAAACAGCGCCCGCGCCACCCGACCGTTGCCATCGCGAAATGGATGCTCATAACCCATCGCAAAATGCAGGGCGATAGCCTTGATCATCGGGTGCACATAGTCGGCCTGCAACGGGTCGTTTTGCGACTGGTTGATCCAATGTGCCAAACCGCTGAGGCGAGCGCCGATGCCTGATGCCGGAGGTGGCGTATGGACGGTATTGCCCTCACCGTCCTGCACCACGACGTCATCATTGCTGCGAAAAAGCCCCGGCGAATACTGCGCATCGTCGATACCTTCGACCCCCACGCGATGCAGCTGGCTGATGAGTTCGAGGCTCAACGGCTCATAACGTCTCTCCCAGGCAAACGTCATCATCTTGTAGTTGCCAATGACCATCCGCTCATCCGCAGAGCGAGGCAGGCGATTGCGCTTGAGCATGTCCTTGGCCACCTGCGTGGTGGTCGCAGCGCCTTCCAGCTGGCTACTGCTGATGGCTTCGTCTTCGATCAAGTCATTGAGCAAGTAGCTGAAATGCGCCGTCTCACCGATGTGATGAGTCATGTACTCCAGCGCGGCAGTGGTTGCCTGACGGTCGACCACCGACAGGGTTTTCTGCGCCAGTGGGGTGAGGATGAAGTGAGTCCATTGGTTGGGCTCCCCCAATGGCAGCAGTTGGCTGTACTGGGCCATGCGCGCCTTTTTCACCAAGGCCCAACACAGCGTCGTATCCAGGCCTGGCGGCCAGCGATAACGCAGCTCATCGAATGGCAAATAACGACCCTGACTATCCAGTGGCTTGAGCAGGGCCAAATACTGCACGAGCTTTTCTTTGTAGGGTGAGATCCCAAGTTTTTCTAGAACGTCGGGATCTACGGTGGGCGGACCCTTGATCATCTCTGTCTCAAAAAATAATAAAACTGAGACAGAAGTACAACACACCAACGACCTTGTCTCAACATTCTTAAATATTGAGACAAGGAACGCCGATCAACTGCCAGTCAAATCCTCACTCTCTCTTCACCCTGAACCACGCCGCATACAGTGCCGGCAGGAACAACAGGGTCAGGGCCGTGGCGACGATCAGGCCGCCCATGATGGCCACGGCCATCGGGCCGAAGAACACGCTGCGCGACAGCGGGATCATCGCCAGCACGGCCGCCAGCGCCGTCAGCACGATGGGCCGGAAGCGTCGCACCGTGGCTTCGATGATCGCCTGCCAAGGCTTGAGACCGGCCCGAATGTCCTGTTCGATCTGGTCCACCAGGATCACCGAGTTACGCATGATCATCCCCGACAAGGCGATGGTGCCCAGCATCGCCACAAAACCGAACGGCTGGCGAAACACGATCAGGAACAGGGTGACGCCGATCAGCCCCAGCGGCGCCGTCAGGAACACCATCGCGGTGCGCGAGAAGCTGCGCAATTGCAGCATCAGCAAGGTCAGCACCACCACAATGAACAGCGGCACACCGGCCTTCACCGAGTTCTGGCCGCGGGCCGAGTCTTCCACCGTGCCGCCAACATCCAGCAGGTAGCCGTCGGGCAGTTCAGCGCGAATCGGCGCCAGGGTCGGCAAGATCTGCTGGACCAGGGTGGCCGGTTGTTCCTTGCCGTAGATATCGGCGCGCACCGTCACGTTGGGCAAGCGGTCGCGGTGCCAGATGATGCCCTCCTCAAAGCCGTATTCCAGGGTCGCGACCTGGGACAGCGCCACGCTCTTGCCGTTATCGGTCGGCACCGCCAGGCTCGACAGCAGCGACAGTTCGCTGCGTTCGTGCAAGGTGCCGCGCAAGAGGATTTCGATCAACTCGTTGTCTTCGCGGTACTGGCTGACGCTGGAACCGGTCAGCGAGCTTTGCAAAAACTTCGACAGGTTGGCCGTACTCACGCCCAGTGCCCGGGCCCGGTCCTGATCGACATTGAGGTACACCACCTTGCTCGGCTCTTCCCAATCCAGGTGCACATTGACCACATGGGGGTTCTCACGCACCTTGGCCGCCACTTTGCGGGCCAGGGCACGCACCTCCTCGATGTGCTCGCCGGTCACCCGGAACTGCACCGGGTAACCCACCGGCGGGCCGTTTTCCAGGCGCGTCACCCGTGAGCGCAATGCCGGAAACTGCTCATTGAGGGTTTCGATCAGCCAGGTCCGCAGGTTCTCCCGCTCCTCGATGGTATTGGCCAGCACCACGAACTGGGCAAAGCTCGCCGCCGGCAATTGCTGGTCCAGCGGCAGGTAGAAACGCGGCGAACCGGTGCCGATGTAGGCCACGTAGTTTTCGATGCCGGCGTGTTCCTTGACCAATGCCTCCAGGCGCTTGACCTCGGCGGTGGTATTGCTCAGGGAGGCACCTTCGGCCAGCTTCAGGTCGACCATCAACTCCAGGCGGCCAGAGGCGGGAAAGAACTGCTGCGGGACAAACCGGAACAGCACCACCGAGGCCACGAACAGCACGACGGTCAGTGCAATCACCGTTTTACGCCGGCGCACGCACCACTCCACCAACCGTCGGACCCGTTGATAGAACGGTGTGCCGTAAGGATCGGGCTGACCAGCGCCGTGCTTGGCGGCGTGAATCTTCGCCAGGTCCGGCAGCAGCTTCTCGCCCAGGTACGGCACGAACACCACCGCCGCCACCCAGGACGCCAGCAACGCGATGGTCACCACCTGGAAGATCGAGCGGGTGTATTCGCCGGTACCCGATTGCGCCGTGGCAATCGGCAGGAAGCCGGCGGCAGTGATCAAGGTGCCGGTGAGCATTGGGAAGGCGGTACTGGTCCAGGCATAGCTGGCGGCCTTGAAGCGGTCGTAGCCCTGCTCCATTTTGATCGCCATCATTTCCACGGCAATGATCGCGTCGTCCACCAGCAGCCCCAGGGCCAGCACCAGCGCCCCCAGGGAAATCTTGTGCAGGCCGATGCCCAGGTAATACATGCAGGCAAAGGTCATCGCCAGCACCAGGGGGATCGCCAGGGCAACCACCATGCCGGTGCGCACGCCGAGCGAGAAAAAACTCACCAGCAGGACAATCGCCAGCGCTTCGGCCAACACTTGCACGAACTCACCGACACTGGTTTTCACCGCCGCCGGCTGATCCGAAACCTTGCGCAGCTGCATGCCGGCCGGCAAGTTGTTCTGGATGCGCTCGAACTCCAGTTCCAGGGCCTTGCCCAGTACCAGGATGTCGCCGCCGTCCTTCATCGCCACTGCCAGGCCGATCGCATCTTCGCCCATGAAGCGCATGCGCGGCGCCGGTGGATCGTTGAAACCGCGACGCACATCGGCCACGTCGGCAATCCGCAACGTCCGGTCGCCGACCCGGATTGGAAACCGCTGGATCTGCTCCACCGTCTCGAAGTTGCCCGTGACCCGCAGTTGCAGGCGCTCGCTGCCGGTTTCAAAGAAGCCGGCATTGGACAGCGCGTTCTGCTCCTCCAGCGCCTGCTGCACAGCAGCCAGGGGCAAGCCCAGGGTGGCGAGCTTGACGTTGGACAACTCGATCCAGATCTTCTCGTCCTGCAGCCCGAGCAGCTCGACCTTGCCGACATCCTTGACCCGCTGCAGCTGGATCTGGATCCGGTCGGCATAATCCTTGAGCACCGCGTAATCAAACCCCTCGCCGGTCAGCGCATAGATGTTGCCGAAGGTGGTGCCGAATTCATCGTTGAAGAAGGGTCCCTGGATTCCTGGTGGCAGGGTCTGGCGAATGTCGCTGACCTTCTTGCGCACCTGGTACCACAGCTCGGGAATCTGCTGCGAGTGCATCGAGTCGCGGGCAATGAACGTCACCTGGGATTCGCCGGGGCGCGAAAACGAGACAATGCGCTCGTACTCGCCGGTTTCCATCAGCTTCTTTTCGATGCGTTCAGTGACCTGGCGCGAGACCTCCTGGGCGGTTGCCCCGGGCCAATTGGTCTTGATCACCATGGCCTTGAACGTGAAGGGCGGGTCCTCGCTCTGCCCCAACTTGGTGTAGGACAGGGTGCCAACGACGGCCAGCAGGATCATCAGGAACAGTACGATCTGGCGATTGCGCAACGCCCATGCGGAAAGATTGAAACCCATTGGGTATTACTCCTTGCCCGCCAGATTGACCACGCGGTTGGAGCGATCCACCGGCCGCACCTGCTGGCCGTCGAGGAGCACATGCACACCGGCCGCCACGACCCAGTCGTCGGGGTTCAAGCCCTCGAGCACTGGCACGGTTTTTTCACCGAACGCGCCGACCCGCACCGGGACTTTTTTCAGCTTGTTGTTGGCGCCCACGACCCAGACGTAAGTAGCACCGTTCTCAGCCGTGAGCGCCGACAACGGCACGGTGAGCGCGACCGCATCGGCGCTCTGAATGAACACCCGGGCGCTTTGCCCAAGTTCGGCCGGGACCTTGCCGGCGGTAAAGGTGATACGCGCCGCGAAGGTCCGCGACTTGGGATCGGCGGCGGGCGACAGCTCGCGAATCGTCCCGGCGAAACGCTGGCCCTGCTGGGTCCAGAGTTCGACCGTGACCGGCTGGCCGACCTTGAACCGGCCGAAATGCTGCTCCGGCAGGCTGATCAGCACCTCACGCTCGCCGTCGGTTGCCAGGGTAAAGACCGTTTGCCCGGCACCCACCACTTGCCCGACTTCCACTGCGCGCTTGGCCACCACCCCATCCTGGGGCGCGCGCAATACCGCGTAGCTGGCCTGATTGCTGGCCACATCGAACTCCGCCTTGATTTGCTTGAGGCGTGCTTCACCCGCGCGGTAGAGGTTCTCGGCGTTGTCGTACTGCGAGCGGCTGACCATCTGCCGCTCCATCAGGGTCTTGTACCGGTCGCGTTCGGCGCGTACCAGGTTGAGGTTGGCCGCTGCCGCCGCGACCTGAGCCCGGCTCGCGTCCAGTTGCAGGCGCACGTCCTCGGGGTCGAGTTCGGCCAGTGCCTGGTTGGCCTTGACCCGCTGCCCTTCATCTACCAGTCGTCGGCTGACTTTGCCACCGATGCGAAATGCCAGGTCCGGCTCATAACGCGCTCGGACTTCACCGGGGTAGCTGTCCAGCGCCTGCGCCGAAGGCTCTGGCTGGACCACCATGGCCGGGCGCACGGTGGCCTGCACCGGCTCTTCGTGACCGCATGCCGTTAATAACAGCGCCAGGCTGACTGGCAACGCGAGGGGCAAGGCATAGCGGAACATGGTGAACGACCTTTCGCTAATGGTGCGAGGAATAATTATACTGGGCAGTATGTTATTAATAGCAAACTCACCAGTCCAGTATTAAAAGCGAAAAATGTCCGACAATCTTTCTCCTTCCAACGGCCCCGGCCGCCCCAAAGATCTCGCCAAGCGCGAAGCGATCCTCGAGGCAGCCAAGCGCCTGTTCCTGAGCAACGGTTATGCGAGCACCAGCATGGACGCGGTGGCGGCTGAGGCCGGCGTATCAAAACTGACCGTCTACAGCCACTTCAATGACAAGGAGACGCTGTTCAGTGCCGCGGTCATGGCCAAGTGCGAAGAACAATTGCCCACCCTGTTCTTCGAATTGCCCGAAGGCATGCCGGTAGAAAATGTGTTGCTGAACATTGCCCGGGGCTTTCATCAACTGATCAACAGCGATGAGTCGGTCAACCTGCACCGCCTGATCATGGCCCTGGGCAGCCAGGACCCGAAGCTCTCGCTGATCTTCTTCGACGCCGGCCCGCAACGGATGCTCAACGGTATGGAACGCTTGCTCGGCAAGATCGACCAACTGGGGGCCTTGCGCATCGACAAGCCGCGCAATGCCGCCGAGCACTTCTTTTGCCTGCTCAAGGGCGCGGGGAATTTCCGCCTGCTCTATGGCTGCGGTGAGCCGCCCATCGGCGAGGCGGCCGAAGCCCATGTGCAGGAAGTGGTGGGGTTGTTTATGCGGGCCTATCGGCCATAGGCAGCTGCAAGCTGCAAGCTACAAGCCATGTGGCTTGTAGCTTACGACTTGAGGGCTTTTTTCGGATAGATGTCATACCGGCTGGACTTGCCATCCAACGCATGACTCGGCTTGGGCCCGGCAATGCACGGGGCCTTGCGTGGGCGCTTGACCACGACCCGGTGGCTGGCCAGGGCCAGGGCAGCTTCCAGCAGGGCCGGGGCATCCGCGTCGTCCCCCACTAACGGGCGAAACAGGCGCATTTCCTTTTTCACCAGTGCGGTTTTCTCACGGTGCGGGAACATCGGGTCGAGGTAGATCACCTGCGGCGGTTCGCCTTCCCAGTTGCGCATCAGCTCGATTGAATTGCCCTTGAGCAAGCGCATCCTCGCGACAATCGGCGCTACCTCGAAATCCTCTGCCGCCCGCGCCAGACCATCCTCGAGCAAGGCGCCAATCAACGGCTGGCGTTCGATCAGGCTGATTTCACAGCCCAGGCTGGCCAACACAAAACCGTCCTTGCCCAGTCCCGCCGTGGCATCCAGCACCCTGGGGCGCACGCCCTGGGCGACGCCTACCGCCTTGGCGATCATCTGCCCGCTGCCGCCACCGTACAACCGCCGATGGGCCGCGCCACCCTCGACGAAATCCACCCGCACCGGACCGGGCGCATCCGGCCCCAGTTGCTGCAACTGCAAACCCTGTTCACCCACTTGCAGGGCGAACTCGGCATCGTCCAGTTGCAGCGGCAGGCCCAGGCGCTCGGCCCAATGCAAGGCTTGCGCCTGAAAGCCATCCGCCAGGGCCTGGACTTTGATGCGGCTGGCCGCAGGTTGCTCACTCATCAGAAAACACACTCAAAAAATTAATGATCGGCAAAAACGGCCGATAACCAAACTATCGAGCATTTTGCCAGAGCTGAGCGTCGACCGAGAAAAATGTCAGACATTCAACACGTACCCGCCGGGTTTATTTCGCCTTACCGCGAATACAGCCGGCACAACACCCAAACACTGAGCGGCGTCAGTCACCTGTGGCAGGATTTTTTTGCCCAGGCCCTGGCCGATCAGTTGGGTGACCGGGTACCGGCGGCAGGTGACTACACGCCCGTTGCCATCGATAGCTCGGTTGAGCCCGCTGGCGGCTCCGAGTTGCTGAGCGAGATCGTCAGCCAGCGTGCGTGCAACATCGTCGATACCGAGATCCGCCCGCCCGAACCGTTGTTCCTGCCGATCGCCGAATTCGAGATGCAACTGCTGGACCCGCCAGCCCCGCCCTTCCCGGCTGATGAGATCGTCGCCCAGCAAGCGCAACAGGACTTCGACCACGAGTGGCTGCGTCCGCTGGTGCTCACGGCCGGCCAACCCCTGCCACCCCCAGGCCCGGCTCCGCAACCGCGGGCGCTGTTCCTGCCGATCGCCGAGTTCGAACTGCAACTGCTGCCGCCGCCTGCCCCGCCCTATCCGCCGGAAGAACAGGTCGAACAACAGAAACAACTGGACTTCGACACCCGCTGGGCGCGGCCGATCGTCCTGCACAATCTGCGCATCGCCGCCTGAGTCTCAGCGGCAGACCCACCAGGGCCCCGTATCCAGGTGAAAATGATTGCGATGGGCGGCGTTGTAGTCCGGGCTCAGCACCACGTTGAACACCTCACAGGCGTCATCGCGCACCTGGCGCAAAAACCGCGCGTCGGCGTTGTCCTGTGGCCAGTCCCGCAGCACGTTGACTGTGCGCCCATCGGCCAGGCGAAAACCGGCAATGTCCAGGGCATTGGCCGTGGCGTGCTGGCTGCGTGCAGCTTTTTCCCGGTTGTACATATTGCGGCAGGCAAAGCTGCCCAGGTGATCGACCCGCGCCACCGCCTGGCCGTAGACCGCCTGAGCCGCAGGCTGCAGCGCGTGGCGCTGAAACAGGGCAAAGGCCACAGCCAGGGGGCAGCTGGCGAGAAAGCTGCTGCTCAGCGCCACCTCGCCACCTGACACCCGCAAGGTGTTGTGCAACGGGCAGGTGGCATCGGTCGGGCTGTCCGCCTGGCGGCTGAACTTCAGGCCGGAGGTAGCGAGTACCTGGTCACAGAGTGCCGGGTTATCACGCAGGCGCATCAGCTTGTAGCGCGTCAGCAGGTTCGGCGCCGCCTGCACCTCCAGCGGCGCCCAGGGATTCCACGCCGAGGACACAGGCAACCAGCCCCGCCACACACCGAACAACCCAGCCCCCACCAGCAATAACAGCAGCACCAGGACTTTCAGCCACTTCACCATCACGCCCCGTCAGTCAGCCTTTGAACAGTTGATTGGCCTGCGCATACGGCATCGAGCGCTCGGTGAAGCCAAAGGTGCCGTGTTCCTGAATCTCCCGGGCGGCGCGGAAGAACTCGCCATAGGCCGCCAAGGCCATGGCCGAACCGACGCTGATACGCTTGACCCCCATCTCGTTGAGTTGCGCCACGTTAAGCTTGAGCCCCCCGGACATCAACACGTTGACCGGTTTGGGCGCCACCGCCCGCACGACCGCCAGCACTTCTTCAGCCGTACGCAGGCCGGGGGCATACAGCACATCGGCGCCCGCCTCGGCGAACGCTTGCAGGCGGCGGATGGTATCGGCCAGGTCTGGATTACCGTGCAGGTAATTCTCCGCGCGCGCGGTCAAGGTGAAGGGAAATGGCAGGCTGCGCGCGGCCGCCACCGCCGCCTCGATGCGCGCCACGGCATGCTCGAAGCAGTAGATGGGAGCGTCTTCGCGGCCCGTGGCATCTTCGATCGAGCCGCCGACGGCCCCGGCACTGGCGGCACGCAGCAGGCTTTCGGCGCACTGCGTGGGATCATCGGCAAAGCCGTTTTCGAGGTCGACGGCGACCGGCAAGTCGCTGGCCGCGACAATCGCCCGGACGTTGGCCAGGGTGTCCTCAAGCTTCAGTGCGCCGTCGGGGCGAGCCATGGAAAACGCGTAGCCGGCACTGGTGGTTGCCAGCGCCTGGTAACCCAGGCTGGCGAGCATCCTTGCCGAACCGGCATCCCAGGGATTGGGAATCACAAAGGTCCCGGGACCTTCATGCAAGGCTTTGAACGCTTGGGCTTTGAAGATTTGCGTGGCCATTGGCTCGCTCCTGTCGCGGGGGGGTGGCCCGTCGTCAGAGCAAACCGAGCTGCTCGGCGGCGGGTTCTCTATATAGCTCAGGCAGCGCCGGCAAGCCAGGCAAACGCGTCATCAACCGAGCATGAAAGTGCTGTGCCAACGCGGCTGCCTGCAGGTTGTCGGCAGTGTGCAGGAAGATGTACGGCGTGCGTCCCTCTTCGATCCACTGGGCGATTTTCTCGACCCAGGGCGTCAGGAACGGATCATTGGCCAGCAGCAGCGGATGACCGATGAAGCGCACCTGCGGGCACTGGGTGAACGCTGCCGGGCGAGTCGGCACGTTAGGTTTCTTCGACTGCGCATGCAGGACCCCAGGGTCACTCGAGGTGCAACTGAACAGCGCTCGCGGATCCAGGCAGATCCGCTCAACGCCACGCGCAAGCAACAGGCGATTGAGCTGGCGCTCGGCATCGCCCTTGGCAAAAAAATCCGGATGCCGCACCTCCACCGCCAAGGGCCGCTGCAAACCGTCGATAAACCCGGCGAGTTCCGGCAAGCGTTGCGGGGTAAAGGCCTTCGACAGCTGCAGCCAGAACGGCGCCACCCGCTCACCCAGCGGGCTGAGCAATTGCACGAAAGACTCGGCGCCCGTCAGTTGCTCACGCAGGTCACCGCCGTGGCTGATATCGCTGGGGAACTTGGCGGTAAAACGAAAGTGTCTGGGCATGGTTTGCGCCCAGCGCTCCACCGTCGCCGGTGCTGGGCGCGCATAGAAGGTGGTGTTGCCTTCAACGGCGTTGAACACCTGTGAGTACAACTCCAGGAACTGGTTGGGACGTGCGTCTTGCGGATACAGATACTGGCGCCAGGCGTTTTCGCTCCAGGATGGGCACCCGAGGAAATACGGTAGCGACATCAGATGTGCAGGTCGAGACCCAGCACTTCCATGTCCCAATCGACGAAAGCGGCGGTACTCAGGTAACTGGCCAGGGCCAGCGAGACATGCCGGCTCATCGCACGGTGGTAGAGCAGGTCTTGCGGGCGCGCGGGCAGATTGCTCTGGCGCTGGGCGGCGCGGGCGGCCAGTTGCTCTTCAGAGGGCACTTGCGGTTCGTCGTCGTGGTCCAGGACGGAGTCGTCCACCGTCGCACTGCCCTTGCGAGGCTTGCGGGGGATGGGATAGGACTGCGAGGAAAAACCGTCTACGCGCATAGAGATAAACTCGTTATCAATGATGGCAATTTAGCGGCACTTACTGCGACGCGCAAATTGCCAAGTGATAACTAGAACACATAAAAGGCAAAAGGTTTAAAAGCCCGGGCTGAAAACTGACGATTGACGTCACGTACTGACCCTGACGAGGGCTTAGCGGGCCTTGGGCGTCGCCACTTTGTCGCGCAGGTAAACCGGCTGGGCGTTGTCGGCGACAATCGCTTCACCACGCTCCCAGGCGAACTGCGCCAGGCTCAGCAAGTCCTGGGCGTGGGGCAGCATGCCGGCGTCCTGGCCACTCAGGCTGACGGCGATGCGCTCGGCATAACCCCAACCGGTGCCGGCACCAAACCAGTCGCCCGCCGCATCAGCAGGCAGAGCCGCGACTTCCGGTGGCAGCACCGCCTCAGCGCCGACCAGGCGCATTTCACCGGCGGTTTCGCGGTAGCAACCCCAATAGACTTCATCCATGCGGGCATCGATGGCGGCCGCCACCTGGGTCGCGCCGTGCTCGCGCAACGCGCGCTGCGCCAGCACCGCCAGGTTGGACACCGGCAACACCGGACGATCCAGGGCAAACGCCAGGCCCTGGACCACGCCGATGGCAATCCGTACCCCGGTAAACGCCCCCGGCCCACGGCCAAAGGCAATCGCATCGACCGCCTGCAAGGTGGTGCCGGCCTCGGCCAGCAATTGCTGGATCATCGGCAGCAGCTTCTGCGCATGCAGCCGCGGGATCACCTCGTAATGGCTGGTTACCTTGCCGTTATGCAGCAAGGCAACGGAGCAAGCTTCAGTCGCGGTGTCCAGGGCCAGCAAGGTACTCATCGATGTTTCCGTCAACGTGGTAGAAAAAAGTCCGTCAGTATAAACAACAACGGCCCGCAAGCGGGCCGTTGAACGTAAAGCCAGTGAGCTTTATCAGCTCAGTGCTTCAAGCACCTTGCCGGTGATGGCTTCAACCGAACCAACGCCTGCAATGTGGCTGTACTTCGGCTTGCCCTGGGCAGCCGCGAGATTCTGGTAGAACGCCACCAAAGGCTTGGTCTGGTCGTGGTAGACCGACAGGCGATGACGCACGGTTTCTTCGGTATCGTCTTTGCGCTGCACCAGCTCTTCGCCAGTGATGTCGTCCTTGCCAGCCAGTTTTGGCGGGTTGTAGACGGTGTGGTAAACGCGGCCGCTGGCTTCGTGGACACGACGACCGGCGATACGCTGGACGATTTCTTCGTCGTCGACGGCGATTTCCACCACGTGATCCAGCTCGACGCCTTCGCTGACCAGTGCTTCAGCCTGCGGGATGGTGCGCGGGAAACCGTCGAACAGGAAACCGTTGGCGCAATCTGGCTGCGCGATACGGTCCTTGACCAAGGCGATGATCAGGTCGTCGGAGACCAGGCCACCGGCATCCATGATGCCCTTGGCCTTGATGCCCAGCTCGGTGCCAGCCTTGACCGCCGCACGCAGCATGTCGCCGGTGGAGATCTGCGGAATGGAGAATTTTTCGGTGATGAACTTAGCCTGAGTACCTTTACCGGCCCCGGGAGCTCCCAGCAGAATGACGCGCATCGATGTGCTCCTCAATTTCTTATTTATAAACGATCGGATTCGCCGCTTGGGGCCAATCTCAGAATAGGGTCGTGGGCCGCCCAAACGGCCAAAGGCTGATCAAGATACACAGCAGGCACGGCCCACACAAGCCGCCGAAAGTCGGAGGAACCCGCGCCGGTCCTGCCGTTGCGACGAGGTATTCCAAGTCGCAACCCCATAACAAAGTGTCGCCTGCCAGGCCCCGGCAGCCCTCCTCACCTGCCGGTTGGCGAGGCAGAACGGACTGCCGAGGTTGCCCATCGGCCCTTAGCCGGTGTTGCGCAAACCGGCGGCAATCCCCGCTACAGACACCAGCAACGCCTGTTCCACCGGGCTGCCCTGCGCCACGTCCTGCTGTCGCGAGCGGGCCAGCAGCTCGGCCTGCAATAGATGCAGCGGATCGAGGTAGGTGTTGCGCAGGCGAATGAATTCCAGAGTGTCAGGGCTATGGGCAAGCAACTGCGACTGGCCAGTCAGGCCCAGGACCACGGCGCAGGCCTGCGACAATAGGTCGCGTAAATGCGCCCCCAAAGGCAGCAAATCGGCCTCCACCAGACGCTCGTCGTAGGACCTTGCGATGTCCGCGTCGGCCTTGGCCAGGACCATTTCCAACATGTCGATCCGGGTGCGGAAGAACGGCCATTGCTCGCGCATCTGCGCCAGCAGTTCACCCTCGCCACGGGCCAGCGCCTTGCTCAGCGCCGCTTCCCAACCCAGCCAGGCCGGTAGCATCAGGCGGGTCTGGGTCCAGCCGAAGATCCACGGGATCGCCCGCAGGCTTTCAATGCCTCCGGCCCGGCGCTTGGCCGGGCGACTGCCCAGGGGTAGCCGCCCCAGTTCCTGCTCGGGGGTGGATTGGCGGAAGTATTCGACGAACTGCGGATTCTCCCGTACCACCGCGCGATAAGCGCTCACGCCATCGGCGGCCAGTTCATCCATCAAGCCCCGCCACGCGGGTTCCGGCGGCGGTGGCGGGAGCAATGTCGCCTCCAG
This sequence comes from Pseudomonas sp. S04, assembly GCF_009834545.1. NCBI lineage: Bacteria > Pseudomonadati > Pseudomonadota > Gammaproteobacteria > Pseudomonadales > Pseudomonadaceae > Pseudomonas > Pseudomonas sp. S04. The sequence goes on along the minus strand of NZ_CP019427.1, from coordinate 1,207,883 downwards.
CACAGCGGCCAGATAGAGGTTCAGGTTCTGCTCGGCGATGTCCGGCAAGCCGAACTTGAAGCGAATCATCTCGCCCTGCTCGGTGGTACGGAAACGCCCAGCCACCGAACCCGGCGGCTGCGACAGAATCGCCGCATGCGCCGGACCACCGCCACGGCCCACGGTCCCACCGCGACCATGGAACAGCAGCAGTTCGACTTGCTGCTCACGGCAAATATCCACCAGCCGCTCCTGCGCCCGGTATTGCGCCCAGGCCGCCGCGGTGGTGCCGGCGTCCTTGGCCGAGTCGGAGTAACCGATCATCACTTCCTGGGGGCCTTGCAAACGCGCGCGATAGCCGGGCAGCAGCAACAGCTTTTCAATCACCGGCCCGGCGTTGTCCAGGTCCGCCAGGGTTTCGAACAGCGGCACCACGCGCATCGGCCGTAGCACCCCGGCTTCCTTGAGCAGCAGTTGCACGGCGAGCACGTCGGAGGCAGCACCGGCCATGGAGATCACATAGGAGCCCAGCGAAGCCGCCGGTGCGGCGGCGACTTCGCGGCAAGTCGCGAGGACCTCTGCAGTGTCGGCCGAAGGCTTGAAGTGGCTGGGCAGCAGCGGCCGGCGATTGTGCAGCTCAGTCATGAGGAACGCGATGCGCGCCTCCTCGTCCCAATCCTCATACCGCCCCAGGCCGAGGTAATCGGTGATCTCGGTCATCGCCGAGCAATGCCGGATGGAGTCCTGCCGCACGTCCAGGCGCACCAGGAACAGGCCGAAAGTCACGGCCCGGCGCACACAGTCGAGCAGCGGGCCATCGGCAATCACGCCCATGCCACATTCGTGCAGCGACTGGTAGCACAGCTCCAGCGGGTCCAGCAGGTCGCGGTTGTTGTGCAGCACATCGGCCCCGGCCGGGGTATTCGCGGCCAACGAAGCCTGGGCCCAGTTGCGGGTCGCCCGCAGGCGTTCGCGCAATTGCTTGAGCACCGCCCGGTAAGGCTCGGCACTGTCGCCGGCCTTGGCCTGCAGCGCCGCGCTGGCCTGTTGCATCGACAGGTCGGCTGCCAGTTGATCGACGTCACGCAGGTACAAGTCTGCCGCCATCCAGCGTGCCAGCAGCAACACCTCACGGGTCACCGCCGCCGTCACATTGGGATTGCCGTCGCGGTCGCCGCCCATCCAGGAGGCGAAGCGGATCGGCGCGGCTTCCAGTGGCAAACGCAGGCCGGTGGCGGTCTGCAGGGCCAGGTCGGCCTTGCGTAGGTAATTGGGAATCGCCTGCCACAGCGAATGTTCGATCACCGCGAACCCCCACTTGGCTTCGTCGACCGGGGTGGGTCGGGTGCGGCGGATTTCTTCGGTGTGCCAGGCCTCGGCGATCAAGCGCTGCAAGCGTTGGTGGATCTGCTCGCGCTCGGCGCTGGTGAGGTCGCGATGGTCCTGCGCGGCCAGTTGCGCGGCAATTGCGTCGTACTTCTGGATCAGGGTCCGGCGCGCTACTTCGGTGGGGTGCGCGGTGAGCACCAACTCAATCTCCAGCCGGCCCAATTGCCGCGCCAGTGATTCGCCACTGTGACCCTCGGCCCGCAGCCGGGCCAGCAGTTGCGGCAGGACCCGCGCCTCGAACGGCGCCGGCTGCGACTCTTCGCGGCGATGGATCAACTGGTACTGCTCGGCGATGTTCGCCAGGTTGAGGAACTGGTTGAACGCCCGCGCTACCGGCAGCAGTTCGTCCTCACTCAGCTGGTTGAGGCTGGCGCTCAGTTCGGCATCCATGGAGCCACGACGGTCAGCCTTGGCACCCTTGCGAATCTGCTCGATCTTGTCGAGAAAACCATCCCCGTACTGTGCGCGGATGGTGTTGCCCAACAGCTCACCCAAGAGGTGAACATCTTCGCGCAAGCGTGCATCGATATCGGTCATCAGCAGTTCTCCAGCGAGTGGCGGTCAGCTATCAGGCGCAGTCCTTGAGGCTCAAGAGTGCCGCTCACAGCCGGTTCTTACAAGCAGGCGACGAATCGACTTTAAACCTTCGCGGTTGCGGCTAGTCTCATGAGTAAGCCGTACCCAGGCTTGCTATCGGCCACCGCCGAAGACTCATCACAACCTGTCACGAGCAGGTGATTATTGAGGTCATTATGAAAATTCGTGAACTGGCCCTGCATTGGGAAGAAACCGCCAAAGGCCGTTTGACCAAGACCGGCTACAGCATTCACCTGGACGTCGAAGCCGCTGCACGCCTGGCGGCACTCAGCGAAATGTACCCCAAGCGCCACCCCGAAGAGTTGCTCGGGGAACTGATTGGCGCCGCCCTGGAAGAGCTCGAGGCAAGCTTTCCCTACATCAAGGGCCAGCAGGTGATCGCCACCGACGAAGAGGGCGATCCGCTCTACGAGGACGTCGGCCCTACCCCGCGTTTCCTCGCCCTGTCACGGCAACATCTGCATGATCTTTCGGCTGCAGCCGGCAAGCAGAAACACTAGGCGACACCCCGTTCGACACTCCTGAAACCGCGTATTCCCGAGCCCTTGGTGGCTTGGGAATACTCCTGCGCGGGGCAAAAGTTCCCGGTTTAGAGCCTCGCAAAAGTCCTCGAGGTTTTTTCGGGCGATACGCCATCTTTTCTGAACTTTGAAAAAAAGCCTCGGGTCACAGCCAGTAACCATCACTGGAACAGCCGTACCACAACCCGCTGTCACAGGCCTCGTCTCATCGCTCTCACGGCTCCACGACCAGGATGGATTTGACGATTTTCAGGAGTTATCCAATGGAGTTGAAGACCATGAAAACCAGCACCGCCACAACCACGTCCACATTCCCGCGCGGTCTCAAGTTGGCCGCCCTGGCACTCGGTTGCAGCTTCGTCCTGGCCGGATGCGCCGGCAACCCGCCGACCGAGCAATACGCCGTCACCCAATCGGCAGTCAACAGCGCTGTCAGCGCCGGCGGTACCGAGTTTGCCGCCGTGGAGATGAAGGCCGCCCAGGACAAGCTCAAACAAGCCGAACTGGCCATGCACGACAAGCAATACGACCAGGCTCGACTGCTGGCCGAACAGGCTGAGTGGGATGCCCGCGTCGCCGAACGCAAAGCCCAGGCGATGAAAGCCGAACAGTCGCTCAAGGACTCTCAGCAAGGCGTTCAGGAACTGCGCCAGGAAAGCCAGCGCAGCGCGCAATAAGCCCTGCCCTCACGCCCCTGTGCACCCGCGAATCGATAGAAAGGACGAACCACTATGCGTAAGCAATTGATGATCCCAGCTCTCCTGGCCGCCAGCGTTGCCCTGGCCGCTTGCTCGACGCCACCCAATGCCAACCTGGAACAGGCCCGGACCAACTACTCGGCCCTGCAGGCCAATCCACAAGCGAGCAAAGTCGCGGCCCTGGAAACCAAGGAAGCCAGTGACTACCTGGACAAGGCCGACAAAGCCTTCCAGGAGCGCGAGAAGACTGAACAGGTCGATCAACTGGCGTACCTGACCAACCAACGTGTTGAAGTCGCCAAGCAGACCATCGCCCTGCGTACCGCTGAAGCCGACCTGAAAAATGCTTCGGCGCATCGGGCCCAGGCCCGTCTTGATGCCCGTGACTCGCAGATCAAGCAACTGCAGGACAGCCTCAACGCCAAGCAGACCGATCGCGGCACCCTGGTGACCTTCGGCGATGTGCTGTTTGCGACCAACAAGGCTGAACTGAAATCCAGCGGCTTGGTGAACATCAACAAACTGGCGCATTTCCTCGCCGAGAATCCGGACCGCAAGGTGATTGTCGAGGGCTACACCGACAGCACCGGCGCAGCCAATTACAACCAGAGCCTGTCCGAGCGCCGCGCCAACTCAGTGCGCATGGCCCTGGTGAAAATGGGCGTCGACCCAGCGCGCGTGGTTGCCCAGGGTTACGGCAAAGAGTACCCAGTGGCCGAGAACAGCAGCGTCTCGGGCCGGGCGATGAACCGTCGGGTGGAAGTGACCATTTCCAACGACAACCAGCCGGTGATCCCACGTTCGGCAGTGAGCGCCAACTAAGGATTTAGCGCGGTAACGCAAAAGCCCCGCCTGATTCGATCAGGCGGGGCTTTTTTGCAGGACATTGTTGGAGCGGTGCACCCATGGATTGGGTCTGGCCAGATGGCCTCATCGCGAGCAGGCTCGCTCCCACAGGGTTGGCAGCGAATTCATGGACTCAGGGTTCGAGCTGCTGCGGGGTTTCCTCGCCCATGCAGCGCACGGCCTTTTTCTTGGCGTTGATCAGCACGCCGGTCAGGCCTTTCTGTTCGGTGTCGAACAATACCAGCACGCCGTCGATGCACTGCGCGACCTGGGCCGCCGGCTCCAGGGAGACTTTGTAGTCTTCGCCCGGCACGGTCTTGAGCATGGTGAACTCGTTGAGCAGCAAGGCGTCTTCCGGCTTGGCAAAGTGCAGGTAGCCGTACCACCACAGGGCAGCGACCGTGCCCAGGATGCTGCAGATACCGGTGATGATCAGCGGGATGGCGTTACGTTCTTCACTCATTGCGGGCTCTCTTGCGGTTGATCGGGTGAATGGCTGGGGGCCGGGTAATTGGGGATCTCTCCCAGGCGGCGCACACCATTGAAGTGCTGCGGATCGTCCAGATAGCGCAGCATGACGGTTCGCCAGACCGGGTCGGCGAATGTCTGCACATGGCCACCGCGGGTCAATTGCAGCACCTTTGGCGGGGGCGCAGCTTGATACAGTCGGATGCCGTTGGAAAGAGGCACGATGGGATCGTCGATGCTGTGGTAGATCAATTTCGGTACAGCGTTGACTTGGGGCATGGCGCGGATTGCGCTGTCAGCGTCCGGCACCAGCCACGACAACGGCACCTGGAACGGCCAGGTCAGCCAGGAAGTACTGAGGGCAAACTGGCCCACTTCGCGGTAACTGGCCGGCACGCCGTCGAGCACCAACGCCTTGAGTTGAACCTGGCGCTGCGGGTGTTCGGCCAGATAGTGCAGCGCCATGGCGCCGCCCAGGCTCTGGCCGAGCACAATCAGCGGCGCGCCCTGTACCTGCGGCGCCTGGTCCAGCCATTTGAAGGCCGCATCGATATCTTGATAGACCTGCGGCAAACCTGGCTCGCCTGCCGACAGGCCATACCCGCGATAGTCCAGCAGCAGCACTTGATAACCCTGCTTGGGCAACCACCAACTGCCCCCCAGGTGTGCCGCCAGGTTGCCGCCGTTGCCGTGCAGATGCAGGACTGTGCCCTTGACCGCGACACCCTCTTTTGCCGGCAGCCACCAAGCGTGCAGCTTGACCCCGTCGGCCGTGGTCAGGCTTACGTCGCGGTACTGCAGCCCGGCTTTATCCGGGGTGAACGGCAGGCCGGGCTCAGGGTAGAACAGCAGTGAGCTGCAGCCATTGAGGGTCAGGAACAGGCACAGGATGCCGAGGATTCTCATCCGTTTGAAGCCTCGCGATGGGTTCAGGGTGGTACCACCCCGGGGTTACAGAATGTTCGAGTAGTCCGCTTCGATCCGGTCCAGGCTCAGGTGGTTGAGGAAGTTGGAGAAGCACATCCAGGCCGACAGCGCGTTCATGTCACGGAACTGCGCAGGCAGGTACTTGGGCGGCTCCACCAGGCCTTCATCCACCAACTGGCGCAGGGTTCGCATGTCTTCCAGGGTGGTCTTGCCGCAAAACAGCAACGGGATCTGCTCAAGCTTGCCTTTGCGCACGGCCAACTGAATGTAGTTGTAAACCATGATAAAGCCCTTGAGATAGGACAAGTCTTTGGTAAATGGCAGGCCGTTTGGCACCGATCCACGGAATACCCGGCTGGCATTGCCATAACTCTCGGCCATTTCGAAGCCCTGCTCACGGAAGAACTCGAAAATCTGCAGGAAGTCCGCGCCCTCCTCGACCATATGGATCGCCCGGGTACGGTTGGTCAGCTTGCGCAGGCGGCTCGGGTAGGAGGCGAAGGTGATGATCTCCATCAGGATCGCCAGGCCTTCCTGAGTCACGGTCGAAGACGGCGGGCCCTTGGACAGGAAGGTGCAGATTGGCTGGTTCAGCCCGTTGAGCGTGGTGCCAACGTGCACCAGACCCTCATGCACCTCCAGCGCTCGCACGTCACGCTCGTTGAACATCGCATCGGTGCGGATCTTGATGTAGTCGGCGCCAGCCGCCGCGTCGGCGACGATCCCGTCTGACTCGAACACCCGGATGGTTTCCTCGGCCTCGCCGAACACCTTGTTCAAGCGGGTCTGCAGCAGGTGTACCGCCTCTTTGGCGGTGAGGATCTTCGGCTCGTCCTTGAGGTCGCCGCGGCCATCGATGTTGTTCAAGTAGTCGGACATCATCAGGCCCAGATCGGCCAGGGTCGGGTCACCGGCATGGAACGCATCGGAGGCCGCGCCATACAGCTCCTGGGAAATCAGCCCGAAGTCCTCGGTGCCACGGGCCTCGAGCATCCGCACCACCATGCGGTACTCCTTGCACATGCGCCGCATGATCTGCCCGACCGGGTTGAACTGGCCGAGCTGGCGAGTGATGTCGCGCTCAATGTTCTGGAACTCCAGCTTGACTTTGCTCGAATCGAAAGCCAGTGGCCGATTGAGGTAATAGTCCCGGTCCACCGCCGGCATTTCCTTGCCCTTGGCCTTGAGAAACCCCTTGCGGATGCTGTCGTCCCACTTCACCGCATCAAGGACCCGGATCGGCGTTTGCGCCAGCACTATGCGATCAGACAAGGTGCGTATCGTCTGCTGGTAATCGTCCACCGGTTGCTCCCTTGGTTAACCGTTGCCTACTGCGCTGATTGAGTGGTGTGCGGTCGTTGATACCGCGCGGCCTCGACGAACACGTCGGAATTGGCCGGATCGTCGAGGTAGGCGAACACCTGGTCCATGCTGCTGTTGATCAGTACGCCGTCACCATCGTCGGTGCTGAACGGCTCACCCTTGAGTTGTTGCCCAAGCGCCTGGCGGATCTGCTCGAGATCGAGGTTGTAGATCACCAGTTCCTGTTTATCGTTCAGTTCAAACCCGGCGATAGTGAAGTTGCCGCCGTACTGGGCCGGCACCTTGGCCGAGAGGTACCAGCGATTGCCGTGGCGCGCCACCGTGAACGGATAGGCCTCGCGCTCCTTGGGCTTGGCCTTGAAGTAGCTGACCGCCTGGTAGCGGTCCGGGCCGACACGGGTCAGGTCCAGGTTCTGTGCTTCACCCCAGGCATTCTTGCTGGTCCATTTACCGAGCAACCCCGCCGGCGCAGCCTCGCTGCCCGGCATGGCCTGCTTGAATGACACCAGGCAGCCGCTGAGCAGCAGGAACGACAGGGTGATCACCACGACACGCCAGTACTTCATTCAAGACTCCTAGTCAGCACACACCGACAGCGCAATCTGCCCTCCCCCAAGGGTTACACCGAGGCCAGCACCAAGTGCATATACCGCGTGAGGATTCCGAGCATTTCATCCTCCGCCAGCGGCTGCGCCTCGTTGAGCAGGCCTTGATATTCCATCCGTCCGATTATCGCCGTCAACACTTTGGCATCCTGTTGCGGTTCCGGCGAGCCCAGCACCTGGAATAGCTGGCAGGTACCCTGCAGGAGAATCTGCTGATGGGAACGCACCAGCAACGCCAGGCGCGGGTTGAGCAAGGCCTCCTGGCGGAACGCCTGTTCCGCCATCAGGTGCTCGCGGCGGTTGAGCAGTTGCCGGTGCACATAGTCGGCGGTGAACCGGGCGATGTCGTCGGCCAGCCGCGAACGTGCCTCGGGGCTGCCATCCCCGCTGTCGACCATCTCGCGCAGCAGTCCTTCATGATTGGCCCACAGCTTGGCCATATAGGCCGCGCTGCGCTCCACGTACTGGGCAAAGGTATCGGTGAGCAGGTCATCGATATCCTTGAAATAGTAGGTGGTCGCCGACAATGGCACACTGGCCTCGGCGGCTACGGCGCGGTGCCGCACCGCCCGCACACCGTCGCGCACGACAATGCGCATCGCGGCGTCGAGGATGTCCTGTCGACGCTGTTCACTGCCCTGTCGGCTGGCCTTGCGGCCCTGGTACTGAACACTTTCAGCGACCGCCGTAGCGACCCCCGCTGCTCCTTCTTGAGCATTTGCACGATTCACCGGTCTTACCTCGCAGTTGGAAGCAACAAGTTGATACGTTTGTTCCATACAGGCAATAAAAAGCCGCCTGATATAGGCGGCTTTTTCACTGCGGCATTTACGCTTGCGGTCGCATGTGCGGGAACAGGATCACATCGCGGATCGACGGTGAGTTGGTCAACAACATCACCAGGCGATCGATACCGATGCCCTCACCCGCCGTCGGCGGCATACCGTATTCCAGCGCACGTACGAAGTCGGCGTCGTAGTGCATGGCTTCGTCGTCACCGGCGTCCTTGTCGGCCACCTGGGCCATGAAACGCTCGGCCTGGTCTTCCGCGTCGTTCAACTCGGAGTAGGCGTTGGCGATTTCGCGACCACCGATGAACAGCTCGAAGCGGTCGGTGACGTTCGGGTTGTCATCGTTGCGACGAGCCAGCGGCGACACTTCGAACGGGTACTGGGTGATGAAGTGCGGCTGCTCCAGCTTGTGCTCGACCAGCTCTTCGAAAATCATCACTTGCAGCTTGCCCAGGCCTTCGAAACCCAGCACCTTGGCCCCGGCTTTCTTGGCGATGGCACGTGCCTTGTCGATGTCGGTCAGGTCGTCGGCGGTCAGCTCAGGGTTGTACTTGAGGATCGAGTCGAAGACCGACAGGCGCACGAACGGCTCGCCGAAGTGGAACACCTTGTCGCCGTACGGCACGTCGGTGCTGCCCAGGACCAGCTGTGCCAACTCGCGGAACAGTTCTTCGGTCAGGTCCATGTTGTCTTCGTAGTCGGCGTACGCCTGGTAGAACTCCAACATGGTGAATTCAGGGTTGTGACGAGTCGAAACGCCCTCGTTACGGAAGTTGCGGTTGATCTCGAAGACTTTCTCGAAGCCACCGACAACCAGGCGCTTGAGGTACAGCTCAGGCGCGATGCGCAGGAACATTTCCATGTCCAGGGCATTGTGGTGCGTTTCGAACGGCTTGGCCGCAGCACCACCAGGGATGGTTTGCAGCATCGGCGTCTCGACTTCAAGGAAGTCGCGCTGCATCAGGAAGCTACGGATATGGGCGATGACTTGCGAACGCACGCGGAACGTCTGACGCACTTCGTCATTGACGATCAGGTCGACGTAGCGCTGGCGATAACGCTGTTCGGTGTCGGTCAGGCCGTGGTGTTTGTCTGGCAGTGGGCGCAGCGACTTGGTCAGCAGGCGCACGCTGGTCATTTCCACGTACAGGTCGCCCTTGCCGGAACGGGCCAGGGTGCCTTCGGCGGCAATGATGTCGCCCAGGTCCCAGGTTTTCACCGCGGCCAGGGTTTCTTCGGACAGGGTCTTGCGGTTGACGTAGACCTGGATGCGCCCGGACATGTCCTGGATCACCATGAACGAGCCACGGTTGAGCATGATGCGACCGGCAACCTTGACCGGGATTGCAGCCTCTGCGAGCTCTTCCTTGGTCTTGTCCGCGTACTGCTTCTGCAGGGCATCGCAGTAGTTGTCACGGCGGAAGTCGTTCGGGAAGGCGTTGCCCTTGGCGCGCTCGGCAGCAAGCTTTTCCTTGCGCAGGGCGATCAGGGTGTTTTCTTCCTGTTGCAGGGCTTGCGGGTCGAGTTCTAGGTCGCTCATGTCTTCAAAAATTCCATCACGGGTTCGTTGCCCCCAGGCCAGCGGCCTGGGGATCGCCGGCAAGCCGGCTCCTACAGAGGATCGCGGTGAGTCAGGCGATCCCGTGTTGCATGTCTTACAAGCCTTGCTTCAGGCTGGCTACCAGGTATTCGTCGATGTCGCCGTCGAGCACCTTGTCGCAGTCGCTGCGTTCGATGTTAGTGCGCAGATCCTTGATCCGCGAGGCATCGAGCACGTACGAGCGGATCTGGTGACCCCAGCCGATGTCCGACTTGGTGTCTTCCAGGGCCTGCGAAGCGGCGTTGCGTTTCTGCACTTCCTGCTCGTACAAGCGCGCCCGCAACATTTTCATCGCGGTGTCTTTGTTGGCGTGCTGGGAGCGTTCGTTCTGGCAGCTGACCACGGTGTTGGACGGTACGTGGGTGATACGTACGGCCGAGTCGGTGGTGTTGACGTGCTGACCACCGGCCCCCGAGGAGCGGTAGGTGTCGATACGCAGGTCCGAGGGGTTGATGTCGATTTCGATGTTGTCATCGATTTCCGGCGACACGAACACGGCCGAGAACGAGGTATGGCGACGGTTGCCGGAGTCGTACGGGCTCTTGCGCACCAGGCGGTGCACGCCGATTTCGGTACGCAACCAGCCAAAGGCGTATTCGCCCTTGATGTGCACGGTGGCGCCCTTGATCCCGGCGACTTCACCGGCCGACAGTTCCATGATGGTCGCGTCGAAACCGCGTTTGTCCGCCCAGCGCAGGTACATGCGCAGCAGGATGTTGGCCCAGTCCTGGGCCTCGGTGCCGCCAGAACCGGCCTGGATGTCCAGGTAGGCGTTGTTGGCGTCCATCTCACCGCTGAACATGCGGCGGAACTCGAGCTTCTCGAGGGCCTCGCGCAGGCGTTCGACTTCGGCTGCAACGTCGTCGACGGCAGCTTGGTCTTCTTCCTCGGCAGACATCAACAGCAGGTCCTTGGCATCAGCCAGACCGCTGGACATCTCATCGAGGGTTTCTACGATCTGGGCCAGCAGCGAACGCTCGCGACCCAGGTTCTGAGCGTACTCAGGGTTGTTCCAGACAGCCGGATCTTCAAGCTCGCGATTGACTTCGGTCAGACGCTCATGCTTTTGATCGTAGTCAAAGATACCCCCGAATAGTTTCGGAGCGCTCGGACAGGTCCTTGATACTGTTAAGGATCGGGTTGATTTCCATGGCGGGCAGCACTCGTTGGCGAACTTTTGAAAGCCGGCGAGTATAACGTAATCAGGCCGCCACGGCAGCCCGCCTGGCGGACTGAATGCCGTCCAATTCCGTTTTGACAGCATCAAAGAGAGGAAAACTTCTCAAAGAAAAATCCTACCAAGTAAAAACACTATTCCCATACAAGAAGCAGAATTGCCCTGCATCAATTCCAAATTCACTCATTCACAGTCCCGCCCTTCTAAATCAGCACAAGGGATGTGTGATGTTCAGCCCTGCCAACCAAGCCTCTTTCCTCTTGGACATCGAGGGTTTCACCCACGACCTGCAAGTTCTTGAGTTCACCGGAAAGGAAGCCATCAGCCAACCCTTCCGCTTTGATCTGGAACTGGTCAGCGAGCGTCCCGACCTGGACCTGGAAAGCCTTCTGCATCGCCCGGCATTCCTCGGCTTTGATCGCCACGGCGCCGGAGTTCACGGTCAGGTTTATAGCGTCGGCCAGGGCGATTCAGGCAAGCGCCTGACCCACTACCAGCTCAGCCTGATGCCCAGCCTTGCCTACCTGGGCCACCGTTTCGATCAGAAAATATTCCAGAAACTGAGCGTGCCGAAGATCATCGCCCAGGTACTGGAAAGCCACGGCATCCTGCGCAATGGCTACCGTTTTGCCCTCGGCACGGATTACCGCCCACGGGACTATTGCGTCCAGTACGGCGAGAGCTGCCTGCATTTTCTGCAACGACTCTGCGAAGAAGAAGGCCTGCATTACCACTTCGAGCACAGCCGCGAGGGGCATGTACTGGTGTTCGGGGACGATCAAACGGTGTTCCCCAGACTCCACCGCCCCACCGCCTACCTGCATGACACCGGACTGGTCGCCGATGACCCGGTGATCAACGCCTTCACGCTCGCATTGGAGACCCGCCCCACTGGCGTGACCCGCCGCGATTACGACTTCGAAAAGCCCTTGCTGCAACTGGAGAGCGCAGCGAAAGACTCTTCGCAGCCGAGACTCGAAGACTACGGATTTCCCGGTCATTTCACCGACCGCGAACACGGAAAACACCGCGCTCGACGAGCCCTTGAACGGCACCGCAACGACTATCGACAAGCCACTGGACGCAGTGATCAGCCGATGCTACTCAGTGGTCATTTCCTGCCCCTGACCGGCCACCCGCGCCAGGAATGGAATGATTTGTGGTTACTGACTGAAGTCATCCACACCGGCAAACAACCGCAAGTGCTGCAAGAGTCGATCACCATTGCCTCAAGCGGAGAGTTTTCCCAGGGTTACCGCAACACTTTTCTCGCCACACCGTGGGAGGCGCCCTTCAGACCTGCGCTCGACCATCCCAAAGCCACGATCAATGGCTATCAACATGCAGTGGTCTGCGGCCCGCCCGGCGAAGAAATCCATTGCGACGAATACGGGCGTGTCCGTATTCAGTTTCCCTGGGACCGCGACGGCGACCACAACGATCACTCCAGTTGTTGGGTCCGGGTAGCCAGCGGCTGGGCCCATGATCGTTATGGCAGTGTGTTGATTCCTCGGGTCGGCATGGAAGTGATCGTCGGCTTCAATCAGGGCGATCCGGACAAACCGTTGATCGTCGGCTGCCTGCCTAACGGTGCCAATCTTCCCCCGCTCGACCTCCCCGCCGAGAAAACCCGAAGCACCTTCAAGACCCACAGCAGCCCCGGCGGTGCAGGCTTCAACGAGCTGCGCATCGAAGATCGCAAGGGAGCCGAGGAAATATCCATCCGCGCCCAGCGCGATTACGTACAACACGTGCTGAACGACGAGCGGGTGCAAGTCGACAACCAGCGCAGCATCGTGGTTGGCAGCAGCGCCAGTCATGAACTGCGCGCAGAAGAACAGCACCTCTCCCACGGTAACCGGCTGACGGAAATCAGACAGGACGATCACCTGACGGTTCATGGCGACCGCCATGTTCGCGTCAGCAACCAGCGCTTGAGCGCCCAGCAGCAAGTGCACATTAGTGCTGGGCAACACGTCGTCATCGATGGCGGCGCCAGCGTCACCCTTCAGGTCAGTGGCGCCTGGATCACGATCAATTCCGCAGGGCTGTTCAGTAGCGTGCCGATTCAGGTCGGTGGAGCACCGATGCCCCTGATGAACGCCGCACCGATCAGCCTCGACGCTACCGAGGCGCCGCTACCCGAATTGGTTTCAACCGCACTCCTCAAACAACTAATTGGCAGCGAAGCATTGATTGAACTCTGCCAGATGCCCAGCGGTGGAACACCGATGGACTGCCCGCTGAACGATTGCCAATGCCGCAAAGCCTTGGGCTATGGAGCTCGATCATGAATACCTGGATTCTGCTTGAACGCCCTGCCGCTCAGCTCAAAACCCTGTACAGCCTGGCGACCCATCCTGATACCCAGAAGCTGTTCGCCAGCACCTCGCTAAACAGTTTCGCCGAGCAAAGCCCGCTGCTGGTCAGGCTGAACAATCAGCCAACGCTCACCCAAGCGATCGAGCAAACCCCGTTGGAATGGCCCGGGCTGCTGATCGAAAGCGCCTGTGACACACCCTCCGTACTTGCTCACTTGCGACAGATTTTGTTCGTTAAATTCGATCAACAACGCAAAGGTATCCTGCGCTACAGCAATCCAACCGTCGCCAGCTATTTTTTTGTCGCCTGTACGGCGCAGGACCTCAGCCTATGGCTGGGACCGATCACACGCCTGCGCTGGTTCGGTGCGACGTGGGCCGCCCAGGCCGCAGGGGAAACCGGTTGGAACCAGCTCACCAACCCCCATGCGACAGACTGGACCATTGAACGCACACACAGGGATTTGTCCCTGAGCGTCACCCAGGAAGACGCTTTGATTCGCCAGCGCACCGAACAGTTTCTTTATGACTGGTGGCAGCAACATCCTGGGCGCTCATTTGTGCACGCCAATGAATTGATGGAAGAAGCGTTGAGCCAAGGCATCGACAACAGTGACGCCATCAGCGACTTTCTGAACGTCCACTGCACGCAGGCCCAATCATGAAGCGCCTCGGGAGGCTGAGTGACGGCCCCTGCTGCGAGTCCGACAAGCTGATCGTTCAGGTCATTGGCACTGCCCATGCGAAAAACCAACGACTGCTGATCGTCGATCAGTCGGGCCTCGAACCACTCCAGGCCCTGACTGATGAGGTCGTGCTCGAAACTGAGCGTTCGACCAGCGTCCACAGCGAGCTGTTTGTGTGGGAATGGTCGGCACAACTCAAGCATCAACTGTGGCTGGAAATCGACACCACTCAAGGACCGCCCATTCGTCTGCCATTGCTGGATGACGTGCGCGTAACCCCACGTCAACTGGAAGTGCAATGGAATCAGATCGTGCCGATCCTGCCTTTCGCCGCGCTGCCCGGCACTCGCAGCCGCTACGACCAGGGCACGCCGGTTTTGTGCCGCAGCGGTTATGTCTATGTGTTTTACCGCGATCGCCTCTGGCGTGAACTGGAAGTACAACAGGATGGGGAGCTCACAACTTACCGCGACGTCGACCTACAGACGTATCGCCAGAAAGACGGATTCAGCGGCGATTACCGACAACCGAGCGGTGTCGATCTCAGCGACATCTGGCTGCCCGCCACCTGGAATAATCAAGCCGCCGAAACGGTGCAACTGTGTTTCAGCGACATCCAGCTCAGCGCTGCCCGCCTCAAACGCCTGGAGGAAGACCCGGCGTTACGCGCCCAGCGTTGTCAAAGCCCGGCGCTGCAATGCGAGAGCCACGCATTCAAACGGATTTTCGACGAGAAACCCGATGGACAGGCGATGCTAGAGGCCTTCAGCGGCATCAACGCGTGGGACGCACAAGCGTCCGATAGCGCGACGAAAGCCACCGTCACCTGGCGCAACCTCGCCGAGCGGGCCTTTCCGGTCAGCCTGATCGCCCCACAACGAGCACGCCAAAGCGGTTTCGAATACCTGCTCGACCATCCGGGGCGTTACGTGTGCGACCTCTCGGGACAATTCGCGGCACAGCGTAAAACCGAAGCCAAGGCGTGTCTTGATCTGTGGGAGCAAGGCATCACGCCGTCCTTACCTGCCACGTTCGAAAGCAGTGCCTGGGCCGATGGTCTCGCCACGCTGTTGAGCCAATTACGTGGTGAAACGCTGATCGCCGATGAAGCGGATCTCTGGCAACCCCAGCCCACCGTCGTCGATGTGCTGGAAGCCGCTCGAAAACGCCGTTTGTGCGGCGTGTTACTTGAAGACCCTCGTTACCGCTTGCGTCATCTGCTTTCACAGATCCACCTGCAGCAGCAATTGCTGACGTTGTATGCCGAACGCGCCAGCCTTCACGAACACCACGCCAGCGCAGTATTGGTCCAGCAACTAATCGTGCCGGCGAACATTGGCGGTCAGAAAAACCCGCTGCACGCCTGCTTCGACAAAGTGAAAGAGGCGGGTCGCCGCGACATCAACCGCTTCACCGCTGCCGTTGAACGCGCCCTGCTCTGGCAACAACTGACCATGGCACAGGCGCTGCTAGCCGAGTGCCTGCAACAACCGGTGACCCAGCAAACCCTGGCCGATCATTTGAGCCTGGACAGTTTTGACTACCTCGCCGCGTTGTTTGCCGTCAGCCAGACCTTTGCGGCCCTCGCCACCGTGCCCGCGCAACTCGATCCGCTGGCCAGCAACGGCGATGCCACCAACGCCGTGACCGGTTTGAGCCTCTACAGCCCGCAGGCCAGCGTCGGCCAGACATTGCTCAACGACATCGCCCACGACCCGGCGCACCCGCTGCACGTGATGCTCTGGCCCGCCGTCAATGAAGCCGCGCTGGCTGCGCCTTATGTGCCGCCCAGCGAGAAAACGGTTAACGAGGGTGATGGACGGTTGCGCGCCGATCACCTCGCCGTCTTCGAAAGCGACCCAGGGCCTTATTACCCGCAGGTCGAACACCTCGACGGCCATTTGCTCGAAGGCCTGCTGGCCAGCGGCGCGCTGAACAGCACACTTACCGGCCAATCGAAAGCGGCAGTCGGCACGCTGGTCAGCATCTACGAAAACCTCGCGGGCGCCCTCGAAACCGCCAATAGCGCGGTGAAAAAACCGTCTGGGGCGCAGAGCGCGAATGTCGCGCCCACCAGCGTCTATCTGCATGAGCTTGGTGTGGGGCAGTTGCGCAGCTTAATGCCCAAGACTTTTGGCGAGGCGCAGTTCATCAACCGCCGCGATGCTGACCCGCAGCGGTACTACATCTTTGGTTTGTCCGATGTGCCGTCCGGCGAGCAACGGCCACGGCGGGTGATGGGGGAGTATTTGAGTGCTCGGGGTCAGCCGATGAAGGCGGGAAATGTTGATGCGTTCGACACGCCTTCCCGCGCTCGCGGTAGTGACCACAGACTGCTGGCGATGCCGGTGGAGCATCCGACGGTGCGCAATCTTAGTGCGCTGAATCAGCGGATTAATGCGGTTTATAAAGCGGATGTGGAGGCTCGGGGGACGGATAACGCGAGAGTGACAGGTGCGTTGCAGCAGGGTGTGGATGAGCATGCGGGGTTGGCGAATAGCCGGGTTTATCGGGTGTTGGGCTCGCTGCCGATTGCGGCGGGGGTTTTGATGTTGGAGGTTTGGAATGTGCGGATGGAGTGGGCAGGTAGGGAGCAAGTCCGCAGAGAAAAAGGACAATACAGATCTCAGCTAGCTGTAATTGCCGCAGGACTAGATCTAGCTATAGCTTTGGAGATGCTGGCGGTAAAACTTGCCGGTACCCAATCCGTTTTGGCAGTTGGTCGCAAGGTGCTGTTCACTATTTCAGAGGAGTCAGCGAGAAAAATCTTCCATTCTTTCGCCAAGCGTTTGGTAGAAAAATTTACCGGTCGAATCCTTGCACAAATTGGTTCTGGGTTAGCTCTTACGGCCATTGGCCTGACAGATGCCTGGTACGCGTGGAAATGGGGCGATGACGCCGGCTGGGCGTATCTGATGATGGCCATGGGTGGCGCTATCAGCGCGCTCAGCAATCTGATTATTCCTACCGTCACCTTTCTGGGACTGGGTCCCGGTGGCTGGGCAGCGCTGATATTGGTCGTAATCGGTGCCGGTCTGGCCTGGTGGCTCACCGACAAGCCCATTGAGGAATGGCTGGTCAATGGCCCTTTCGGCACTCAAATTCACGCCGACAATGCGCACCTGCTGGATCCACAACGCGGCTTCTACTACCTGATCAGTTTGTTTGCCGACATTCGCATTAATATCGGCAGCAATCCTGAGTTCGTGCCCAACGCCAAACATGATATTCACGCCAAGACGCCTTTTCAGGTAATTTCGGCCAATACCTGCATTCGCATAGAAAGTAACTTGCCGGGTCTGGTTACTCAGATGGGCGCGATCAATATCAATGCTCAATGCCGACTCAATACGTTCGAACTCAAAGGCGGGCGCATTAAAAGTGAAACCGTGCCGCTCAAAAAACTGATCAATAGCCAACTCGTCTCGCCCAAAGCACAACGGCTGCTACCGCAAGGTGTGGAACTGTTTTTCGAAACCCCTCCAAGTTACGCCTTCGATTCGGTCACAGGTTCATCTGGCATTGCACAACAATGGCAAGTGAGAGCGCAGTGTGTACTGAAACAACAAAACCAACGTTGGGTCTTCCCTGCACCACCGCCCAAGGATGGCACGCCATTTGATATAACTCACAACAAACCCAACTTCGGCAACGATGGTGAACTTTACTGGGCAGACGAAGTGTCAAATAAATCACGGAACAGTAACTGATGAACAATGAATCGTGGTACGCCGAAACTGCCTATGGGGCGAGTGAGGTACCTCGGCAAGAACCTTCAACTGAACGGTCGTGGATCATGCGTTTCGCCAAGGTCAGACTGCCTTGGGGCAATACTGAAGAAGTAACTCCCGTAAGTTTTGTGGAGGATTGCTCTCCGAGAGATCTTAGAAGCCAAGAACAACTCAAGAGCGAACGCGAAGAGCAAACAACCACGAATACCTACGCCCCGAGCCCATACGAAATTATTGATTTTCACATCAGGGATGACCATGAACGTTTTAGGTATGCCCTTCTCCCCGCAAGCTCCCACTTCTGGATGTATATGCTAGGAGGGGGACGCTTTTTGTTCTTCCTTTTCTTTATCATCACATTTTTTATTTTCATGGCGGAACTTCTAGATACCGAAAAAACATTACTCAACGTCATATCCGACTACTCCGCGACGCTCTTTATCTTTCTGGGAGTCCCTTTAGGGTGTTGGTTGGTTGGCACTGTAGTAATTAAGCTCTTCCCCAACCTCTGGATAAAAGCCTCGCGAGGCCCCATCTGGGAACTCAACCGCCGTACCGGCCTGGTCACGGTCTTCGACTACAAAAACAACGGTGAATGTAAAAAGAACGGCACCATCGGCGAACTCACCGCGCCGTTCTACGAGTTCGACGCCTATATCGCCACGTCCCCGGACAGTCAGGGCATGCCGATAAACGTGCTCTACCTCGCCCATCGCTACCGCAACATCATGATCAACTTCGGCGCGCTGCTCTGCCCCGGCCCCGATACGCAACAGGCCTGCGCCCTGTGGGATTTCATCCAGAACTACATGGACGTCAGCCGCCCACTGCCGGACCTGCCGCAATACGAGGAATACCGCCACCTCGACCCGACCACCGCCGAACACGACCGCCTCACCGGTCGCAACCCGCGTTACTGGATCGACATGGACGATGCGACGTTCAAGCAGGTGATCAAGGAAATGCACCAGCGCGTCGACGCCATCGACACGTTTGAGCGGCCGAACTTGATGGCCAGATACGTGACGTATGTCGATTAATCAGCCACCATCCGATAGCGCCGCACTGCTCACTGATAATCCGCAGGTGCCCGCAAGCACCAACGACTACGCAATCATCCGAGTCCGCCTCTAGAAGTCGGGAGCGTTGGCGTGGCGCGGCGTTTCGAGATTGACTGTTGGAAGAGACAGCTATCAATCAGACGGAACACTTGCAGCTGCCGAGCCGCGTTCCGGGCATCGTGTTTCGGCGAGTTACTCAATCCCCACCTGATTGCGCCCATTGTGCTTGGCCAGGTACAAACCCTTGTCTGCCGCCAAAATCAATTGCCGGCAGTCGCTGCCCTGCTGTGGGGTGATGGTCGACAGGCCGATGCTGATGGTCAGGCTCGCACCTTCGGCCGGGGCGATGTGTGGAATTTTCAGGGCGGCGACGGTCTGACGGAGTTTTTCCGCCACCAGTCGTGCGCCACCCGGCGAGGTGTTGGGCAGCACCAGGGCGAACTCTTCACCGCCATAACGCGCGGGCAGGTCCGAGGGCCGGCTACTGGCATCGCGGATCGCGGTCGCTACCTTGCGCAGGGCTTCATCGCCCTCAAGATGACCGAAGCTGTCGTTATAGGACTTGAAGTAGTCGACATCGATCATCAACAGCGACAATTGGGTCTGGTCGCGCAACGAGCGCCGCCATTCCAGCTCCAGGTACTCGTCGAAGTGCCGGCGGTTCGACAGGCCGGTCAGGCCGTCGGAGTTCATCAACCGTTGCAGCACCAGGTTGGTGTCGAGCAACTGCTGCTGGCTGACCCGCAATGCCCGATAGGCTGCATCGCGCTGGATCAGCGTGGTGTAGGAGCGCGAGTGATAGCGAATGCGCGCCACCAGCTCGATATTGTCCGGCAGTTTCACCAGGTAATCGTTGGCCCCGGCGGCAAACGCCGCGCTCTTGATCAAGGGATCTTCCTTGGTCGACAGCACAATGATCGGGATGTCCTTGGTCGCCGGGTGGTTGCGGTAGTCGCGCACCAGCGTCAGGCCGTCCAGGCCAGGCATCACCAAGTCCTGCAGGATCACCGTCGGCTTGATGCGAATGGCCTGGGCGATGGCCTGGTGCGGGTCGGCGCAGAAATGGAAGTCGATGTTGTCTTCGTTCGCCAGACCCCGCCGCACGGCTTCGCCGATCATCGCCTGGTCGTCGACCAGCAGCACCATCGCGGCATTTTCATCGTTCTTGAAATCGTCGAGCTGTAACTCATCCATGGGGGTTCACCTGAAATACTACTTGGCCCGTACCGCTGCGGATGTCATTCATTTTGCAAAGATCTCCAGCAATCGTGGCGCTATTTTTTCCAGCGGGCGAATTTCCACCGCGGCGTCGATGGCGGCGGCGGCCTTGGGCATACCGTACACCGCGCTGCTGTGCTGATCCTGAGCGATGGTCAGGTAGCCCTGCTGGCGCATCAATTTGAGTCCCTGGGCTCCATCGCGGCCCATTCCGGTGAGCAGCACACCCACTGCATCACCGTTCCAGTAACTGGCCACACTTTCGAAGAACACATCGATCGAGGGCCGGTAGATTTCGTTGACCGGCTCGGCGGTGTAGGCCAGCGTGCCGTTTTTCAACAAGCGAATATGGTGGTTGGTGCCAGCCAGCAACACCGTGCCGCTTTGCGGCGGCTCGCCCTCCTGGGCCAGGCGTACGTTCAGGCCACTGACACTGCTGAGCCATTGCGCCATGCCGGCGGCGAACACCTGGTCCACGTGTTGCACCAGCACGATGGCCGCCGGGAAATCCCGCGGCAAGCCCTTGAGCAGCACTTCCAGCGCCGCCGGACCGCCAGCCGAGGAGCCAATGGCGACCAAGCGCTGGCGCGAGGCCGAACTGCGCAGCGGGCTGGGTGCCGGGCGTTCGCGGTTGCCCTTCTCGCCGATCAGCCAGCCAATGTTGATGATTTTACGCAGCAGCGGTGCGGCGGCTTCCTGGGCATTGCCGGCCCCCAGGGCCGGCGTGTCGACTACATCCAGCGCGCCGTACCCCATGGCCTCGAACACCCGATGCACATTCTGCTGGCGATCGACCGTGACGATGACGATGGCGCACGGCGTATCCGCCATGATCCGGCGGGTCGCCTCGACCCCGTCCATGACCGGCATGATCAGGTCCATGAGGATCAGGTCCGGCGTCAGTTCGGCGCAACGCTGCACCGCCTCCTTGCCATTGCTGGCCACCCACACCACCTGGTGCGCCGGCTCGAACGCCAGGGCCCGGCGCAGCGCTTCCACAGCCATCGGCATATCGTTGACGATTGCGATCTTCATGCCCGCGCTCCTCCTATGAGCTCTACCACTGCGTCGAGCAGCGCATCGTCATGAAAGCTGGCTTTGGCTAGATAATAGTCGGCTCCAGCGTCCAGTCCACGGCGCCGGTCCTCTTCGCGGTCCTTGTAGGACACCACCATCACTGGCAGTGACTGCAGGCGATTGTCGCGGCGCAACAGCGAGACCAGCTCGATCCCGTCCATGCGCGGCATATCGATATCAGTAATCAACAGGTCGAAGTCCTCGGCGCGCAGGGCGTTCCAGCCGTCCATGCCGTCAACGGCGACGGCCACGTCATAACCTCGGTTGAGCAGCAGCTTGCGTTGCAACTCACGCACCGTCAGCGAGTCATCGACCACCAGGATCCGCTTGCGGGCCACCTGCGCGGCTTGCTGGCTGTGCCGGGCGATCCGCTCCAGGCGCCCGGTATTGAGCAGTTTATCCACCGAGCGCAGCATGTCCTCGACGTCGACGATCAGCACCACCGAACCGTCATCCAGCAAGGCCCCGGCGGAAATATCCTGGATCTTGCCCAGACGCTCATCCAGCGGCAGCACCACCAGGGTGCGCTCGCCGATAAAACGCTCGACGGCCACACCGTACACCGCATCGCGCTCACGAATCACCACCACCTTGAGGGTGGCGGCGCTGTTCTGGCTCACCGGCCGTTGCAGCAACTGGGTGGCAGCCACCAGCCCGACATGCCGGCCCTCGTGCCAGAAGTGCTGGCGCCCCTCCACCTGCACGATATCCTCTGGCGCCAGGTCGCACATGCGCTCGATGTGCGCCAGCGGGAAGGCGTAGGCCTCCTCGCCGACTTCCACCACCAGGCTACGCACCACCGACAGGGTCAGCGGCACTTCAAGGTGGAAACGACTGCCCTCGCCCGCCTTCTGCTCCAGCACCACCGCGCCGCGCAACTGGCGCACCATGTGCTGGACGGCGTCGAGGCCGACGCCACGGCCGGAGACTTCAGTAACTTTGTCGCGCAGGCTGAAGCCGGGCAGGAACAGGAACGTCAGCAGTTCCTCTTCACTCAATTGCGCCGCGGTCTCGGCCGGCGACAGTTGACGCTGGACGATGCTGCGCCGGACCCGCTCCAGGTCCACGCCGTTGCCGTCGTCGCTCAGTTCCAGCACCAGCAGGCCAGCCTGATGGGACGCCCGCAGGCGGATCAGCCCTTCGGCCGGTTTGCCGGCCAGCAAGCGCTGCTCCGGCGACTCGATGCCGTGGTCCACCGCATTGCGCAACAGGTGCGTCAGCGGTGCTTCGAGTTTTTCCAGCACGTCGCGGTCGACCTGGGTCTTTTCGCCCTCGATCTCCAGGCGCACCTGTTTGCCGAGGCTGCGGCCCAGGTCGCGGACCATCCGCGCCTGGCCGGTCAGCACGTCGGCAAACGGGCGCATGCGGCAGGCCAGCGCAGTGTCATACAGCACCTGGGCACGCTGGCTGGCTTGCCAGGCAAACTCGTCCAGCTCTGCCGTTTGCTCCGCCAGCAATTGCTGAGACTCGGCCAGCAGCCGCCGCGCATCCTCCAGGGCCTCCTCGACTTCCAGGCTCAGGCTCTGCTCCTTGAGCTGGGCATTGAGGTTTTCCAGGGCACGCAGGCCGTTACTCTGCATACGCTTGAGGCGCTGCAGGGTCGCCAGATAGGGTTTCAAACGCTGGGTCTCGACCAGCGATTTACTCGACAGGTCGAGCAGGCTGTTCAGGCGCTCGGCAGTCACCCGTAGCACCCGCTCGCCGCCCTCGGTGACCCGTTTGGCAGGCTTGGCGAGTTCCGCCAGCAGAGGCTCCGGCTCCGACAGTTCGAAGCGCACGGCCGGCGGTTCGAGTTGCAATTCGGCCATCGGCAGCTCCGGCGCCAGCGGTGGCAGGCTCACCGGTGTCGGTGCCGACGCGGGATCGAGCAACTGCCCCATCAACGCCACATAGGCGTAGATATCACTGGGCCCGACCTCGTTGCCAGGCGTGGCGATGCGCATCAGCAGGTCGGTGCCTTGCAGCAACGCGTCAATGTGCTCGGGGCGCAGCAGAAGCCGGCCTTCCTGGGCACTGACCAGGCAATCCTCCATCACATGGGACACTTCGACCCCGGCATCGACGCCAACAATCCGCGCCGCGCCCTTGAGCGAGTGGGCGGCGCGCATGCAGGCTTCCAGGTGATCGGCCTGGGTCGGATCACGCTCCAGCGCCAGCAACCCGGCGCTGAGTACTTGGGTCTGGGCCTCGGCCTCCAGGCTGAACAACTCCAGCAGCGACGCGTCGCGCATTTGCTCGGGGGTCATGTGAGGCTCCGGGTCACGGCGGACAGCAACTGCTCTTCATCCAGCCAACGCAAACTGCGACCGTTAAATGGCAATACGCCTCGGGTGTACTTCGCGCTGGCCTGCTGGCCCGAGCGCGAGGCTGCGTCGAGCAGCCGTTGATCAATCGCATGGATCCCATCGACCTCGTCCACCGGTACCACCACCGGACCGCCGTGGGCGGCAATGATCAACATGCGCGGCATGACCCGCGCACCGGACGCGGTCGCCGTCGAGGCCTCCAGCCCCAGCAACTCCACCAGCGACAGGCAGGCCACCAGTGCGCCGCGCACATTGGCCACCCCCATCAGCGCCCGCGAGCGCTGGTGGGGCAAGGAATGCACCGGCTGCAAAGGCGCCACTTCCACCAGGCTGCGGGTGCTCAGCGCCAGCCACTCTTCGCCCAGGCGAAACATCAGCAATGAACGGGTGGCGACCTGTACCTCGACCGTCGCCGAGCCATGGGCCTGGTCGTCCTGCTGCAGCGCATAGCGGTCCAGCAAGCGGGTAGCCGCGGCCGAGTAGACCGCGCAGTTGCGGCAATGAATATGCTCGGCCAGCAACCCACAGGACTTGTCACCGTGGACGCCGATGCGGTTCCAGCAGTCGTCGATGGCCTGGGCATCGGCGTGGGTTACGTTCAACGAAACTGAACCGGTCATCGTTTGCGCTCACTGTCAGCGGTACGTTCGTTGCGCGCCGCGCGCTCCTGCAAGCGTCGGCTCCCAGCCACATCGCCCTGGGACGCGAGCAACGCGGCCAGGTGCATCAGGGCTTCGGGGTGTTGCGGCTCCAGGTACAACGCCTTGCGATAAAACCCCTGGGCTTCCAGCACGCTGCCAGCCACATCACTGAGCAGGCCTAACCAGTAGAACACTTGCGCCACCGGGCCGTGGCTGCGCAGGTACGCCTCACAGGCGGCACGCGCTTGCGGGCTTTTGCCTTCGTTGGCCAGGGTCGCAATGTGTGCCAGCAGCACCGCCGCATCGCCAGCGTCTGGCTGCTCGGCCCGCGGCGACACTGGGCGGGCTACGCTTGCAAAGGGTCGACTGCGCACTGGCGGCGCAGGCGCGCGGCGCACCGGCAAGCTCACTGGCAGCGCTGGCGCAATGTAGGCCGGCAGTGGCTGGGGTTCAGGCTCGCTGTGGCGGCTGAAGGCGAACGACTGGGGAATGCCGATCGAGCGCATGCCCAGGCGCCCCAGCAGACTGCCTTCGGCCGGGCCGATGAACAGCACGCCATCGACGTGGGTCAGGCGCTTGAGCACTTCAAAGACCTGGGTCTGTGTCGGCAGGTCAAAGTAGATCAGCAAGTTGCGGCAAAACACGAAGTCATAGGCCGGTTCATTGGCCAGCAAGCTTGGGTCCAGTAGGTTGCCGACCTGCAAACGCACTTGTTCGCGAACCCGCTCGCTGAGGCGATAACCGTCGTCTTCAGCGCTGAAATGCCGCTCGCGAAAATCGCCCTGCTCTCCGCGAAAGGAGTTCTTGCCATAGCACGCCCGCTTGGCCCGCTCCACCGACAACGGGCTGACGTCCAGGCCGTCGACCTTGAACTGATGAGGTGCCAACCCGGCATCGAGCAAGGCCATGGCAATCGAATAGGGCTCCTCGCCGGTGGAGCACGGCAGGCTGAGGATGCGCAGAGCCCGCATGTTATTGAGCTCGCCCAGGCGCTTGCTG
Source organism: Pseudomonas sp. S04 (assembly GCF_009834545.1). Lineage (NCBI taxonomy): Bacteria > Pseudomonadati > Pseudomonadota > Gammaproteobacteria > Pseudomonadales > Pseudomonadaceae > Pseudomonas > Pseudomonas sp. S04. Next base: position 1,182,922 of record NZ_CP019427.1, on the reverse strand, counting down.
GCCAGCCTGGCCAGGGTGGCAAAGGATTCCGGATACCGGAAAAACCAGGTCTCGGGCACGATCACCGCTTCGATCAGCGCTTGCTGTTCGTCTCGCGAACCCAGCAAGCGTTGCCAGTATTGATCGGCCGTTTGCACCTGCTGCGCGGTCGTGCGCTGGCGTACCGCGCGCTCGATGATCGCCGGCCCGACGGAGGTCACGTCCAGGCCGATGCGTTCTTTGAGGAAGTCGAAAAAGCGCTGGTCGCTGCTCATGCTCGATCCTCAAGCATTGACAGGTCCAAGGGTGGCGACGGAAACAGCAGGGCCTGCACCTGGGCATCCAGCAGGTCCGCGACCCGCACCCATTGCAGCAGTCCCTGGGCATCTTCGCGCACGGGCCCCAGGTACGGCGCCTGGCGATTGTCCAGGCCGTAGGGTTGAAACTCCGTCGGATTGCAGCGCAAGGTGTCGGTGGCCTGCTCGAGAATCAATCCCAGCAACTGCGCTGGCAGCGTGGCATCGGGTCGATAGTGCACCAGCACCAGGCGGGTGCTGGTGCGTGCTTCGGCAGCCAGGCCGAAGGTCAGCGCGCCGACATCGATCACCGGCACCACCGTCCCGCGGTAGCCGAACACCCCGGCGACCCAATGCGGCGCCTGGGCAATCGGCTTGAGCGGCAGGCGTGGCAGCACCTCCGCCACCTCGACGGCCTGCAAGGCATAACGCTCGCCACCGATGCGAAACACCAGGAACAGCGCTTGTTTCGGGGCCACACCCGCGCCCCGCTTGACCACGAGCTCGCTCATCAGACTTTGAATCGCGAGACGCCGCTGCGCAGCCCGACGGCCACCTGGCTCAATTCGTCGATGGCGAAACTGGCCTGGCGCAGCGACTCGACGGTCTGGCTGCTGGCATCGCCCAACTGCACCAGCGCGTGGTTGATCTGTTCGGCGCCGGTGGCCTGGGCCTGCATGCCTTCGTTGACCATCAGCACCCGCGGCGCCAGCGCCTGGACCTGATGGATGATCTGCGACAGTTGTTCGCCGACCTGCTGCACCTCGGACATGCCGCGGCGCACTTCTTCGGAGAACTTGTCCATGCCCATCACACCGGCCGAGACCGCCGACTGGATCTCACGGACCATCTGCTCGATGTCATAGGTGGCAACGGCCGTCTGGTCGGCCAGGCGCCGCACTTCGGTGGCGACCACGGCAAAACCGCGACCGTACTCACCGGCCTTTTCCGCCTCGATGGCGGCGTTCAGCGACAGCAGGTTGGTCTGGTCGGCGACCTTGACGATGGTCACCACCACCTGGTTGATGTTGCCGGCCTTCTCATTGAGGATCGCCAGCTTGGCATTGACCAGGTCGGCCGCGCCCATCACCGAGTGCATGGTGTCTTCCATGCGTGCCAGGCCCTGTTGACCGGAGCCGGCCAGTACCGAAGCCTGATCGGCAGCGGTGGAAACCTCGGTCATGGTGCGTACCAGGTCGCGGGAGGTCGCCGCGATTTCCCGCGAGGTCGCCCCGATTTCCGTGGTGGTCGCCGCAGTTTCGGTGGCCGTGGCCTGCTGTTGCTTGGAGGTGGCGGCGATCTCGGTCACCGAGGTGGTGACCTGTACCGAAGAACGCTGGGCCTGGGACACCAGCGCGGTGAGCTCGGTCATCATGTCGTTGAAGCCGCTTTCCACGGCGCCGAACTCATCCTTGCGGTCGAGGTTGAGGCGATTGCTCAAGTCCCCGGTGCGCATGATTTCGAGGATCTTCACGATGCGGTTCATCGGCGCCATGATCGCGCGCATCAGCAGCAGGCCGCAGAGCGCCGCCGCCAGCACCGCCACCAACAACGACACGCCCATGCTGATTTTCGCCGCGACGACGGCGTCGTCGATGGCGGTGGTCGCGTGGTCGGCAACCGCCTTGTTCTCGCGGATGACATCATTGAGCTTCAGGCGGCCGGCAACCCAGGCTGGCGTCAACTGCTCGTTGAACAGCTTGATTGCCTCTTGCTCCTGGTGGTTCTTATGCAGCTCAAGGACGGTGGCCAGAATCCGCTTGAAATCCTGATGCGCTTTCTCGAAGGCATCGAACTCGGTGCGGTCCTCGACACCATGAATAGTCGCGGCGTAGTTGGCCATTTGTTCTTCGAGACGCTGCTCGAAGGCCTTGAAATCGGCGAGGTCTTGCTCATTGACCCCCTGCCCTTCCTCCAGGCCGAGCATTTTCTGGATCTTGAGGTAGCTGTCGACCCAGGCACTGCGAATCATCGAGCTGTAGTAGACCCCAGGCACGGCATCGTCGCGAACGCTGTTCTCGCTGGCTTCGATCTTCAGCAGACGTGAATAAGAGACGACCACCATCAACAGCATGATGGCGATAATCACCGCAAAGCTCGCCAAAATGCGTTGGCGCAACGTCCAGTTCTTCACAGTCAGTCCTCGGGGCCATTCAAATGGTGGGGAGTATAGCCGAGGGCGCGCTGGGTTTAAGCAGCGGTTGCGCACTGCGTCTCATCCCGAGCGAAAAGTCTGGATCCGCTCTGGGACGGCTACTTTCCGTCAGATAGGTTGGGGGCCGCCAGTGATATTTGTGTAGAAACAGACGGTGGATTGGCCATTGCGGGCGAGCCGGCGAGGCTGCGTTCGAGGACGCAGTCCTCGCCGTGTTTCACTTGGCGATGGCTCACCTGCGACACTCAGAGACGCACCTGCCGCTCCAGCTCGGCCTTCAATCCTGGCTCCAACTTGAGCTGGCGGGCCAGTTCGTCGAGGTAGGACTTCTCCATGAAGTTCTCCTCGTCCACCAACATCACGCTGGCGATGTACATCTCGGCGGCCATTTCCGGGGTGCTGGCGGCGCGGGCGACGTCGGTCGGGTCCAGTGGTTTGTTGAGTTCGGCGTGCAGCCAGTGCTGCAGTTCCTGGTCGTTGTCCAGCTTGCGGAACTCGCCCTCGATCAGCTCACGCTCGCGCGCGTCGACATGCCCATCGGCCTTGGCAGCAGCCACCAGGGCCTTGAGGATGGCCTGGCTGTGCTGCTCGACCTGCGCCGGCGGCAGGCGATCGAGGGTTTGCGGCTCGGTCTGCGGCGCCGTGCCCTGCTGGGCCTGCCAGTTGCCGTAGGCCTTGTAGGCAATCACGCCGAGTGCCGCGAGGCCGCCATAGACCGCCACCTTGCCGCCGACTTTGCGCGCCTTCTTGTTACCCAGCAGCAGACCCATCGCGCCGGCGGCCAAGGCCCCGCCGCCAGCACCGGAGAGCAGGCTGCCCAGCCCGCCGCCAGCTGCTTTGTTCTGGGTTCCACCGGCCTTGTTCTGCAACAGGTCCTGGCCGGACTTGAGTAACTGATCGAGCAAACCACGGGTAATCATGTATCGCCTCCAGAAAATCACGTTTAACCCATAAATAAGGCCACCAGCCTAGATCTAAAGTGCCCGAGGCCCGTCAGCGAGAGTGCTTCCAGATGTTGCCCAGCCCTTGCGGCCGCCTTGCTAGCTGGGCTAGGGCATCGATAAAAAAGATATACACTGGGAAAAATCTATAAAAACCGCCCACCGGGTACTTTTCCCATGATGACCCTGCGTCAGATCCGTCACTTCATCGCCGTCGCCGAAACCGGCTCGATCTCGGCCGCCGCACAAGCGGTGTATATCTCCCAGTCCACCTTGACCCTGGCCATCCAGCAACTGGAGCAGGAGATTGGGGTCAACCTGTTCAACCGCCACGCCAAGGGCATGACCCTGACCCATCAGGGACACCAGTTCCTGCGCCAGGCGCATTTGATCCTGGCCACTGTGGACAATGCCAAACGCAGCCTGCAGCAGAGCACCGACCAGGTGGCCGGGCAGTTGACCATTGGAGTCACCAGCCTGGTCGCGGGCTACTACCTGGCCGACCTGCTGACCCGCTTTCAACGGGCCTACCCCAATGTCGAACTCCGGGTCATGGAAGATGAGCGCCCGTACATCGAGCACTTGCTGGTCAGTGGCGAAATCGATGTCGGGGTGCTGATCCTGTCCAACCTCGAGGATCGTCACGCCCTGCAAACCGAGGTACTGACTCACTCGCCCCACCGCTTGTGGCTACCGGCCCAGCACCCGCTGCTGGAGCACGACAGCATCAACCTGGCGGATGTCGCCCGCGAGCCACTGATCCAACTCAACGTCGACGAGATGGACCGCAACGCCCAGCGCATGTGGCGAGCCGCCTCGCTGCAGCCACGCATCACCCTGCGCACCGCCTCCACCGAGGCCGTGCGCAGCCTGGTGGCAGCGGGCCTGGGGGTGTCGATCCAGCCCGACATGACTTACCGCCCATGGTCCCTGGAAGGCGACATCATCGAAGCCCGGCCCATCGCCGACCTCAGCCAGACCCTCGATGTCGGCCTGGCCTGGCGCCGCGGCACCGCCCGCCCGGCACTGGTCGACCCCTTCCTGACGGTGGCCCGCGAACAGCCACCCGGCGGGCGCAAGCCATCTATTTAATCGAACGCTGCATTCAGTATTTAGTATTTGTCGTCCTCAAGCCCCGCCACTAGTCTTTGTACATCTATAAGACGGTCGGGGCCCCAGTCACAGGGAGCACCATGGCCACACAACAAAAGAGAACCCGAAAAATGCCCGCCGCGCAGACCCCTTTGTTCACCGCATTGCTGATCGATGGTGAATTGGTAGCCGGCCAGGGCTTTGTCGAGCCGATTCTCAACCCGGCCACCGGCGAAGTGCTGACCCACATTGCCGAAGCCAGCACCGAACAGGTCGAAGCCGCGATCCTCGCCGCCCACCGGGCCTTTGCCGGTTGGTCGCGGACCACCCCGCAACAGCGCTCGAACATCCTGCTGGAAATCGCCAACGCCATCGAAAAGTACGCTGACCTGCTGGCCCGCCTGGAATCGTTGAACTGCGGCAAGCCATTGCACCTGGCGCGCCAGGATGACCTCAGTGCGACGGTCGATGTGTTCCGCTTCTTCGCTGGCGCCGTGCGCTGCCAGACCGGCCAGCTCAGCGGTGAATACCTGCCGGGCTACACCAGCATGGTGCGCCGCGACCCGATTGGCGTGGTGGCCTCGATTGCGCCGTGGAACTACCCGATCATGATGGCCGCCTGGAAAATCGCCCCGGCCCTCGCCGCCGGCAATACCCTGGTGTTCAAGCCCTCCGAACATACCCCGCTGTCGATCCTGGCCCTGGCGCCAGCGCTGGCCGAGATTCTGCCGCGCGGGGTGATCAACATCATCTGCGGGGGCGGTGAAGGGGTCGGCAGCCACCTGGTCAGCCATCCCAAAGTACGCATGGTCTCGCTCACTGGCGACATCGTCACCGGGCAGAAAATCCTCCAGGCCGCCGCCAAGACCCTCAAGCGCACCCACCTGGAACTGGGCGGCAAGGCACCGGTGATCGTCTGCAACGATGCCGACCTGCAAGCCGTAGTCGCCGGCGTGCGCAGCTACGGTTACTACAACGCCGGGCAGGACTGCACCGCGGCCTGCCGCATCTATGCCCAGGCGGGGATACACGACAAGCTGGTGGCGGAACTGGGCGCAGCGGTCAGCAGCCTGCGGTTTGCCGGCAAGCGTGACGCCGACAACGAGATCGGCCCTCTGATCAGCACCCGCCAGCGCGACCGCGTGGCCAGCTTTGTCGAACGCGCCCTCGGCCAGCCGCACATCGAACGGGTGACCGGCGCGGCAGTGCATTCCGGCGCCGGTTTCTATTACCAGCCAACCCTGCTCGCCGGTTGCAAGCAAAGCGATGAAATCGTCCAGCGCGAAGTGTTCGGCCCGGTGGTCACCGTGACCCGCTTCGACGAGCTGGAGCAAGCGGTGGATTGGGCCAACGACTCGGAATATGGCCTGGCGTCGTCGGTCTGGACGCAAAACCTGGACAAGGCGATGCAGGTCGCGGCGCGCTTGCAGTACGGCTGCACCTGGATCAACAGCCACTTCATGCTGGTCAGTGAAATGCCCCACGGCGGTTTGAAACGCTCCGGCTACGGCAAGGACCTGTCCAGCGACTCGCTGCAGGACTACAGCGTGGTGCGGCACATCATGGCCCGTCACGGCAATGACCTGAAATAACGCTACTAAGCTAATAACAAGCCGAAAAGGCCAGCTGCATCACGTTCAACACTGCCCCGACCATAATTTAAAGAAGAGGGAAACCCCATGTTCGTGCACAAGACCGCATTGCTCAGTGCAATCACCACCGCGCTGCTGGCCAGTGCCAGCCTCCAGGCCGCCGAACCGCTGAAAGCCGTTGGTGCCGGCGAGGGCCAACTGGACATCGTGGCCTGGCCTGGCTACATCGAACGGGGTGAAAGCGACAAGGCCTACGACTGGGTGACCGGTTTCGAGAAGGAGACCGGCTGCAAGGTCAACGTCAAGACCGCCGCCACTTCCGATGAGATGGTCAGCCTGATGGCCAAAGGCGGCTACGACCTGGTGACTGCCTCTGGCGACGCCTCGCTGCGGTTGATCGTCGGCAAGCGTGTGCAGCCGATCAATACCGCGCTGATCCCTAACTGGAAAAACCTCGACCCGCGCCTCAAGGATGCCCCTTGGTACGTGGTCAACCAGCAGACATACGGCACCCCCTATCAATGGGGCCCGAACGTGCTGATGTACAACACCAACGTGTTCAAGACGGCCCCCACCAGCTGGAACGTGGTGTTCGATGCGCAGAACCTGCCAGACGGCAAGCCCAACAAAGGCCGCGTGCAGGCCTATGACGGCCCGATCTACATCGCCGACGCGGCGCTGTACCTGAAAAGCACCAAGCCGGAACTGGGCATCCAGAGCCCCTACGAGCTGACCGAAGCACAGTACAAGGCCGTGCTCGACCTGCTGCGCGCCCAGCAGCCGCTGATCCACCGCTACTGGCACGACACCACCGTGCAAATGAGTGACTTCAAGAACGAAGGGGTAGTGGCCTCCAGCGCCTGGCCCTATCAGGTCAACGGCCTGATGAACGAGAAACAGCCCATCGCCTCGACTATCCCGAAAGAAGGCGCCACCGGCTGGGCCGACACCACCATGCTGCACGCCGAGGCCAAGCACCCGAACTGCGCCTACAAGTGGATGGACTGGTCGCTGCAACCCAAGGTCCAGGGCGATGTCGCGGCCTGGTTCGGCTCCTTGCCAGCGGTCCCGGCGGCTTGCCAGGGCAGCGAACTGCTGGGCGCCGAAGGCTGCAAGACCAACGGTTTCGACCAGTTCGAGAAGATCGCCTTCTGGAAAACCCCGCAGGCTGAAGGCGGCAAGTTCGTGCCGTACAGCCGCTGGACCCAGGACTACATCGCGATCATGGGCGGCCGCTAAAAGTCATTCCGGGAGCTGCTGCGCGTCGATTATCCGCGCCCGGGCAGTGCTCGCCTCCTCACGTACTGACGTACGCTGCGGGGGCTGTGCGCTGGCCGGACACGACTAATCGCTGCTCGCGACGCTCCCTGAACGACTTTTCCAGCTCCATCGCTTTGCCAAAAGCAGAATTGATTTTCGATTGATAGATTTTTCAGAAGTCCAGGCAGGGCCGCTGCGACGGCCCGCGCCTTTTTGGAGCACCGCACCATGACGCTTGCAGTCCAGTTCACCAACGTTTCCCGTCTATTCGGCGAAGTGAAAGCCGTAGACCGGGTTTCCATCGACATCCAGGACGGCGAGTTCTTTTCCATGCTCGGCCCTTCCGGCTCGGGCAAAACCACCTGCCTGCGGCTGATCGCCGGCTTCGAACAGCCGAGCGCGGGGTCGATCCGCATCCACGGCGAAGAAGCCGCCGGCCTGCCGCCCTATCAGCGTGACGTCAACACCGTCTTCCAGGATTACGCCCTGTTCCCCCACATGAATGTCCGCGACAACGTCGCCTACGGCCTGAAGGTCAAGGGCGTGGGCAAGAAGGAACGCCTGGAGCGTGCCGAAGAATCCCTCGCCATGGTGGCCCTGGGCGGCTACGGCGAGCGCAAGCCGGTGCAATTGTCCGGCGGCCAGCGCCAGCGTGTGGCCCTGGCTCGCGCTCTGGTCAATCGCCCACGGGTGCTGTTGCTCGACGAACCCCTGGGGGCGCTGGACCTGAAGCTGCGTGAGCAAATGCAGAGCGAGCTGAAGAAACTGCAGCGCCAGCTCGGCATCACCTTCATTTTCGTCACCCACGACCAGACCGAAGCCCTGTCGATGTCCGACCGCGTGGCGGTGTTCAACAAGGGCCGCATCGAGCAGGTCGACACCCCGCGCAACCTGTACATGAAACCGGCCACCACCTTCGTCGCCGAATTCGTCGGCACCTCCAACGTGATCCGTGGCGACCTGGCGCAACAACTGAGCGGCAACCCGCAGCCCTTCTCGATTCGTCCGGAACACGTGCGTTTCGCCGAAGGCCCGCTGGCCAGCCATGAGATCGAAGTCAGCGGCCTGCTGCACGACATCCAGTACCAGGGCAGCGCCACCCGTTACGAGTTGAAGCTGGAAAATGGCCAGACCCTGAACATCAGCAAGGCCAACAACCAGTGGCTGGACACCAGCGCCCAGCACCAGACCGGACAACGCATCAGCGCGCGCTGGGCCCGCGAGGCGATGACCCCGCTGCACGACACCGTCACGAGCGGGGTGTGAGATGAACACCGTGGCCATGACACAAACGCCTTCGGGGGGCTCGCCGCTGCGCCGGTTCTCCAACCTGCTGTATCGCCGCCCCAATCTGTACCTGTCGATGTTGCTGGTGCCGCCGCTGATCTGGTTCGGCGCGATCTATCTCGGCTCGCTCCTGACCCTGTTGTGGCAGGGCTTCTACACCTTTGACGACTTCACCATGGCGGTCACCCCCGACCTGACCCTGGGCAACTTCGCCGCGCTGTTCCAGCCGTCGAACTTCGACATCATCCTGCGCACCCTGAGCATGGCCATCGTGGTCTCGATCGCCAGCGCCATCGTGGCGTTTCCGATTGCCTACTACATGGCGCGCTACACCACCGGCAAGACCAAGGCGTTCTTCTACATTGCGGTGATGATGCCGATGTGGGCCAGCTACATCGTCAAGGCCTACGCCTGGACCTTGCTGCTGGCCAAAGGCGGCGTCGCACAGTGGTTCGTCCAGCACCTGGGGCTGGAGCCGGTGCTGCAATTCGTGCTGGGGATTCCCGGGATCGGTGGCAGCACCCTGTCCACCTCGCACCTGGGCCGCTTCATGGTGTTCGTGTACATCTGGCTGCCGTTCATGATCCTGCCGATCCAGGCTTCGCTGGAGCGCCTGCCACCGTCCCTGCTGCAAGCCTCCGCCGACCTCGGGGCCAAGCCACGCCAGACCTTCATGCAGGTGATCCTGCCGCTGTCGATCCCGGGCATCGCCGCCGGTTCGATCTTCACTTTCTCCCTGACCCTGGGCGATTTCATCGTGCCGCAACTGGTGGGCCCGCCGGGCTACTTCGTCGGCAGCATGGTCTACGCCCAGCAAGGCGCGATCGGCAACATGCCGATGGCCGCGGCTTTCACCCTGGTGCCGATCGTGCTGATCGCCATCTACCTATCCATCGTCAAACGCCTGGGGGCCTTCGATGCACTCTGAGAAAGCTTCTTTAGGTCTGCGCATCGCGGCCTGGGGCGGGTTGGTGTTCCTGCACTTCCCGATCCTGATCATCTTCCTGTACGCCTTCAACACCGAAGACGCAGCGTTCAGTTTTCCGCCCAAGGGTTTCACCCTGAAGTGGATCGGCGTTGCGTTCTCGCGACCTGACGTCCTGGAAGCCATCAAGCTGTCGGCCCAGATCGCCGCCATCGCGACCCTGATTGCCATGGTCCTCGGCACCCTCGCCTCGGCGGCGCTGTACCGGCGCGACTTCTTCGGCAAGCAAGGCATCTCGTTGATGCTGATCCTGCCGATTGCCCTGCCGGGGATCATCACCGGGATTGCCTTGTTGGCGACTTTCAAATCCCTGGGCATCGAGCCAGGTATGTTCACCATCATCGTCGGTCACGCGACCTTCTGTGTGGTGATCGTCTACAACAACGTCATCGCCCGCCTGCGCCGCACCTCCCACAGCCTGATCGAGGCCTCGATGGACCTGGGCGCCGATGGCTGGCAGACCTTCCGCTACATCATCCTGCCGAACCTCGGCTCGGCGTTGCTGGCCGGCGGCATGCTGGCGTTTGCCCTGTCGTTCGACGAAATCATCGTCACCACCTTCACCGCCGGCCATGAACGCACCTTGCCGCTGTGGCTGCTCAATCAACTGAGCCGCCCACGGGACGTGCCTGTGACCAACGTGGTGGCGATGCTGGTGATGATCGTGACCATGCTGCCGATTCTCGGTGCCTACTACCTGACACGCGGCGGTGAAAGCGTGGCCGGTAGCGGCGGTAAATAAACGGATAACTGGAGGAACAGGGCCACTGTGGGAGCGGGCTTGCCCGCGATTGCGTTGGGTCAATCATCATCAATGTTGGATGCGATGACCTCATCGCGGGCAAGCCCGCTCCCACCTGGGTTCCGGTTTCAGCAGAAAAATAAAAGCGCCAAAGAGGACATGAACATGCAAACCAAACTGCTGATCAACGGCCAACTGGTGGAGGGCGAAGGCCCGGCCCAGGCCGTCTTCAACCCGTCGCTGGGCCGTGTGCTGGTGCAGATCAACGAAGCCAGCGAAGCCCAGGTCGACGCCGCCGTACGCGCCGCCGATGCGGCCTTCGACAGTTGGTCGCAGACCCCGCCCAAGGACCGCTCGCTGCTGCTGCTCAAGCTGGCCGACGCCATCGAAGCCCACGGCGAAGAACTGGCCAAGCTGGAATCGGATAACTGCGGCAAACCGCTGAGTGCGGCGTTGAACGACGAGATCCCGGCGATTGCCGATGTGTTCCGCTTCTTCGCCGGCGCCAGCCGTTGCATGAGCGGCATGGCCGGGGGTGAATACCTGCCGGGCCACACCTCGATGATCCGCCGCGATCCAGTCGGCGTGATTGCCTCGATCGCGCCGTGGAACTACCCGCTGATGATGGTCGCCTGGAAAATCGCTCCAGCCCTGGCGGCCGGCAATACCGTGGTGCTCAAGCCGTCGGAACAGACCCCGCTGACCGCCTTGCGCCTGGCCGAGCTGGCGTCGGAGATTTTTCCGGCTGGCGTGCTCAACCTGGTGTTCGGTCGTGGGCCGACGGTGGGTAGTCCGCTGGTCACTCATCCGAAAGTGCGCATGGTGTCGCTGACCGGCTCGATCGCCACCGGCTCGAACATCATTTCCAGCACCGCTGACAGCGTCAAACGCATGCACATGGAACTGGGCGGCAAGGCGCCGGTGATCATCTTCGACGACGCCGACATCGACGCGGCCGTGGAAGGCATCCGCACCTTCGGTTTCTACAACGCCGGCCAAGACTGCACCGCTGCCTGCCGCATCTATGCCCAGGCCGGTATCTACGAGCAGTTCGTGGAGAAACTGGGGGCCGCGGTCAGCAGCATCAAATACGGCCTGCAGGATGATCCCGCCACCGAACTGGGCCCGCTGATCACCGCCCAGCATCGCGACCGCGTCGCCGGTTTTGTCGAGCGCGCCGTGGCGCAACCGCACATTCGCTTGATCACCGGCGGCAAGGCCGTGGAAGGCGAGGGTTTCTTCTTCGAGCCAACGGTACTGGCCGACGCCCAGCAGGACGATGAAATCGTCCGACGTGAAGTGTTCGGTCCAGTGGTCTCGGTGACTCGTTTCAACGATGAGGCTCAGGTACTGGGCTGGGCCAACGATTCGGACTACGGCCTGGCGTCGTCGCTGTGGACCGCTGACGTAGGCCGCGCCCACCGTCTCGCCGCGCGTTTGCAATATGGCTGCACCTGGGTGAATACCCACTTCATGCTGGTCAGCGAAATGCCCCATGGCGGTCAGAAACTGTCCGGGTATGGCAAGGACATGTCCATGTATGGGCTCGAGGACTACACCACCGTGCGGCATGTGATGTTCAAGCACTAAACGCCTCACCAGCAGGCTCCAAACCCAAGAAGACAAAACAATAACCACCGATCCTGGCGGCGCCCCAAGGCCCCGCCACGGTTTCGGCCATCCGAAATCTGCCGATTTTCCGGAGCATCCACGCCATGAGTGCATTACCCGAACACTCTCCCGCCGTCGCTGACAGCGATGCCGAGCAGCTACGTAAACTGGGATACACCTCCAATTTCAATCGCAGCATGAGCCTGTGGGAAAACTTCGCCCTGGGCTTCACCTACCTGTCTCCGGTCGTCGGGGTCTATACCCTCTTCGGCCTGTGCCTGGCCGCCGGTGGCCCACCGATGTTCTGGGCCTACCTGCTGGTGGGCTGCGGCCAGATGCTGGTGTGCCTGATCTTCGGCGAAGTGGTCTCGCAGTTCCCGATCTCCGGCGGCGTCTACCCGTGGGCCCGACGCCTGGTGGGCAAGCGCTGGGCGTGGATGGTGGGCTGGATCTACTCCATTGCCCTGTGCGTGACCATCGCTGCCGTCGCGGTCGGCGCCGGCCCGTACCTGGCGGCCATGCTCGGTTTTGAACCGAACAACAACACCAACATCATCATTGCCCTGGTACTGACGCTGTTCGCCACCCTGGTCAACCTCAGCGGCACCAAGGTGCTGGCGCGCATTGCCATGTTCGGTTTCCTCTGTGAACTGATCGGCGCGGTCATCGTCGGTGTCTATCTGTTGCTGTTCGAGCGTCATCAACCCCTCAGCGTGCTGTTCAACACCTTCGACATCAGCGTCGATGGCTCCTACCTGCCGGCGTTCCTGACCGCCTCCCTGGCCGGGATGTTCCTGTACTACGGCTTCGAAGCCTGTGGCGATGTGGCCGAAGAAACCCCCAACCCGAGCAAGAAGATTCCGGTGGCCATGCGCATGACCATCTACATCGGCGGCATTGCCGCGATGTTTGCCTGCCTGGCCCTGATCCTGGCGGTGCCGGACATGCAAGCGGTGATCAATGGCACCGATAAAGACCCGGTCACCACCATCCTCAACAACGCATTCGGCCCGGTAGGCTCAAAGGTGGTGATGGGCGTGGTGATGATTTCCTTCATCTCCTGCGTGATCAGCCTACAAGCGGCGGCCAGCCGTCTGCTGTACTCCTACGCGCGTGACGAAATGGTCATCGGCAGCGGCCTACTCAAGCGGATTTCGCCGAACACCCAGGTTCCGGTTGCCGCCTTGTTCGTCTCCGGTATCCTGCCGGCGTTGATCATCGCCCTGGGCTTTTTCCTACAGGACGCCGTCGCCACCATCGTCAGCTTCGCTGCCATCGGGATCTACCTGGCATTCCAGATGATCGTGCTCGCGGCGCTCTACGCCCGCGCTCGCGGCTGGAAACCCAGCGGCAAGTTCACCCTCGGGGCCTGGGGCCTGCCCGTGAACATCGGCGCGCTGGTCTATGGTGTCGGGGCAATCATCAACATGGCTTGGCCACGCACGCCGGATGCGCCGTGGTACGTCAACTACGCGATGGTGCTGAGCACGGCCATCGTCATTGGCCTGGGCCTGCTCTACATGTGGCTCGGCAAACCCTATGACCATGGCACCGCCCCAGCAGGCGATGCCTGGAAAGTCAGCCGGTAACGACAACGCCCTGCCCCCTGCACGCGGGTCGGGGCGACTAAAAAACCACCAAGGATTGAACATGGATATCACCCGCCGCGACTTCCTCAACGGTGTCGCCATCAGCATTGCCGCCGGAATGACCCCGCTGCAACTGCTCCAGGCCGCCCCTGATGGCCGCTACTATCCACCCGCCCTCACCGGCCTGCGCGGCAGCCACGTCGGCTCGTTCGAACTGGCGCACCAGATGGGCTGGGAGAAAAAAGTCTTCGACACCGACCCACTGCCGATCAGCGAAGAGTACGACCTGATAGTCGTCGGCGCAGGCCTGAGCGGGTTGTCCGCCGCCTGGTTCTACCGCGAAAAACATCCCAAGGCACGCATCCTGATCCTGGAAAACCACGACGACTTCGGAGGCCACGCCAAGCGCAACGAGTTCTCCGCCGGCGGACGGATGATCCTCGGCTATGGCGGCAGTGAAGCCTTCCAGTCGCCCAGCCACCTCTACAGCAAGGAAGTGAATGGCCTGCTGAAGAAACTCGGGGTCGACATCAAGCGCTTTGAAAGTGCTTTCGATCGCCAGTTCTATCCTGGCTTGGGCCTGTCACGCGCGGTGTTCTTCGACAAGGAAAACTTCGGCGAAGACAAACTGGTGACCGGCGACCCAACCCCGATGGTGGCCGACGATATCGCCCCGGACCAGTTGCACGCCCGCAGCATTGAAGACTTCATCAACGACTTCCCACTGCCACAGGCCGACCGTGAAGCACTGATCGCGGTGCACAGCGCCCCCACGGACTACCTGGCAGGCCAATCCACCGAAGACAAAACCGCCCACCTGGAGCGCACCAGCTATCGCGACTTCCTGCTCAAGGACGTCGGCCTTTCGGAACAGGCGGTGAAGTATTTCCAGAGCCGCACCAACGACTTCATGGCCCTGAGCATCGATGCCGTGGCAGCGTATGACGCCTACAACGTCGGTTTCCCAGGCTTCTCGGCGATGAACCTGGAGCCGATCAGCGAAGAAGCCCAGGCGGAAATGGAAGAGCCCTACATCTACCACTTCCCCGACGGCAACGCCTCGCTGGCCCGCCTGCTGGTGCGCAGCCTGATCCCGGCAGTGGCCCCCGGTCACACCATGGACGATATCGTCCTGGCACCGTTCGACTACAGCAAACTCGACCAGGCGAAAACCCCGGTGCGCATTCGCCTCAACAGCACTGCAGTCAGCGTGCGCAACATCGGCAACGGGGTGAACATCGGTTACAGCCGTGGCGGACAACTGAGCCAGGTGCGTGGCAAACACTGCATCATGGCCTGCTACAACATGATGATTCCCTACTTGCTGCGCGACCTCTCGGCCGAACAATCCCACGCCCTGAGCCAGAACGTGAAATTCCCGCTGGTGTACACCAAAGTGGTGATCCGCAACTGGCAATCGTTCCAGAAACTGGGGGTCCACGAAATCTATGCCGCGACCCAGCCCTACAGCCGGATCAAGCTCGACTACCCGGTGAGCATGGGCGGCTACGATCACCCCAAGGACCCGACACAGCCAATTGGCCTGCACATGGTCTATGTGCCCACCAGCCCCAACAGCGGCATGAACGCCCGCGACCAGGCCCGTGCCGGTCGAGGTCGACTGTACGGACAGACCTTCGAGGTCCTCGAAGCCCAACTGCGCGATCAGCTGCAACGCATGCTCGGCCCGGGTGGCTTCAACCACCAGACCGACATCCTGGCCATCACCGTCAACCGCTGGTCACATGGCTACGCGTACTTCTCCAATAGCCTGTACGACGATTCCGACGAGAGTGAAAAACTGATGAACCTGGCGCGTCAGCCAGTGGGCAAGGTCAGCATCGCCAATTCCGACGCAGCCTGGAGTGCTTATGCCCATGCCGCCATCGATGAGGCGTACAGGGCGGTAGGAGAAGTGGGCTAAGGTCCAACAAGCACTGGACGGGCAAGACATCTGGTCATACTTACCGGCAGCCCCCTGGCACCTGCCCCGCTAAGGTTAACGACGACCGGCGCACGCACCGACGGTTGACTGAGGCACGAGCGAAGCCTAGGGTGTATACCTTGTTTACAGCGTATACAACCTCTACAGGAGAGCCCCATGGCTTCGCCCGTTTTGTCTTTTCGAGTCGAAGAGGTCCTGGCCCAGCAGCTGGATCAACTGGCTGCCGCGACCGATCGTGACAGGCAGTACCATCTCAAGCGTGCACTGGTTCGTTATGTGGAAGCCGAGTCCTGGCATCTGCAAGCCATCAGCGAAGGCATTGCCGATGCCGACGCTGGCAAACTGACCGAACTGGACGCCGTCAAGGCTAAGTGGGCGAACCGTGCCGAGAGTCGCACTGACCGAAAAAGCTGAAAGTGATCTGCAGGCCATTCATGAACATTACAGTGGCCTGGTCGGAGTAGCCGGCGCCGACGATGTAGTGGCCGACATCTTCGACAGGCTTGAACAACTGCAACGTTTTCCCGGCTCGGGCCGTCCGTCACAGGTACCGGATGTGCGCGAACTGGTGCTGAATCAAATACCCTTCGTCGTGCCCTATCGCCTGGCCCTGGGCCAGGTCCAGGTTCTGCGGATCCTGCATCAGCGAACCGAGCGTCACCAGCAGTGGTGACGATGCTCTCCCCTGCAACTACCAGGGGAGAGTCCTACCCCCTTCTTCAGAACCGCGACACACTGCGCATTGCATCCACCAGATAGCGCATGGCAATCCGGTCACTCTCCGAGAGCTCGCGATAACGCTCCAGCAGTTTTATTTCCTCTGAACTCAACCGGCGTGACCGCCGCGAAAAGTTCATGCCTGCAAACAAACCCAGCCAACCGATGATGCCTTGCGCTTTAGCCATGGACGATGTCCCTCTGCGTGTGATGAAACCCTGATTACTCCATCGCCCTGCTGTTGCTCCAACCTGCGCCAACCCCTGGGCAAGGGCCGGTCATGAACCTAAGAATAGAAACAAAAAATCCGTTGCGAGGTATTTTTAGAGTAATTAGTCAAAAAAATAAAAACGCTTATTTTAAACACTGCATCGGACAGACGTTGAACCCCGTCCACGACCTGACCCGCCGCAGTTTTGCGCAAAGTGCAAGGCAATCAGTTTGCGAGTTATTTCGAACCCTTTAACTTGTTTGGCATCTGTTTAAACTCCCATGCGTTTGGCCGAAGGTTTGTCCGAACCTCTATTTCTGATCCGTAACGCAGCCAGGAACGCCGCGGGATCGTCCAAGACAGGTTGTCCTATGCACCGCAGGAATTTGCTCAAGGCCTCCATGGCCATCGCCGCCTACACCGGCCTCTCGGCCACCGGACTGCTGGCCGCCCGTGCCTGGGCCGGCACGGCTGATGGTGAGGCGCAAGCCTTCGATTTCGAGGCGCTGAAGGTGCAGGCCAAACAACTGGCCAGCACCCGCTACGCCGACACCAAGCAGGTGCTGCCGCCGACATTGGCCAGCATGACGCCGCAGAACTTCAATGCCATTCAATACGACGCCAAACATTCCCTGTGGAATGAACTGAATGGCCAGCTCGACGTGCAGTTCTTCCATGTCGGCATGGGCTTCAAGCAGCCGGTGCGCATGTACAGCGTCGACCCGAAAACCCGGCAGGCGCGGGAAGTGCACTTCCGCCCGGCACTGTTCAACTACCAGAACTCCAAAGTCGATACAGCACAACTCAAGGGTGACCTGGGGTTCTCCGGGTTCAAGCTGTTCAAGGCCCCGGAACTGGACCGGCACGACGTGGTGTCGTTCCTCGGCGCCAGCTACTTCCGCGCGGTGGACAACACCGGCCAGTACGGCTTGTCGGCCCGCGGCCTGGCTATCGACACCTACGCGAAAAAACGCGAAGAATTCCCCGACTTCACCAAGTTCTGGTTCGAAACCCCGGACAAGGACAGCACTCGGTTTGTGGTCTATGCCCTGCTCGATTCACCGAGCGCCACCGGGGCCTACCGCTTCGACATCGATTGCCAGGCCAATCAGGTAGTGATGGCCGTCGATGCCCACGTCAACGCCCGCACCGCCATTGAACAATTGGGCATTGCGCCGATGACCAGCATGTTCAGTTGCGGCACCCATGAGCGGCGCATGTGCGACACCATTCACCCGCAAATCCACGACTCGGACCGCCTCGCCATGTGGCGCGGCAACGGCGAGTGGATCTGCCGTCCGCTGAACAATCCGGCGACCCTGCAGTTCAACGCCTTCGCCGACAAGGACCCGAAAGGTTTCGGCCTGGTCCAGACCGACCACGAATTTGCCAGCTATCAAGACACCGTCGACTGGTACAGCAAGCGTCCAAGTCTGTGGGTCGAACCAACCACCGCTTGGGGCGAAGGCTCCATCGACCTGCTGGAGATCCCTACCACGGGCGAAACCCTGGACAACATCGTGGCCTTCTGGACGCCGAAAAAGCCGGTGGCGGCTGGCGACTCCCTGAACTATGGCTACAAGCTCTACTGGAGCGCCCTGCCGCCCGTCGGTACGCCACTGGCACGGGTTAACGCCACCCGATCGGGCATGGGCGGGTTCACCGAAGGCTGGGCCCCGGGTGAGCATTATCCGAAGGTCTGGGCGCGGCGCTTTGCCGTCGACTTCAACGGCGGCGGTCTGGATCGCCTGCCACCGGGCACTGGCATCGAGCCGGTGGTGACCGCGTCGAACGGTGAGGTCAAGGATTTCAACGTGCTGGTGCTCGATGACATCAAGGGCTACCGGATCACCTTCGACTGGTTCCCCACCAACGACAGCGTGGAGCCGGTAGAGCTGCGTCTGTTCATCCGCACCCAGGACCGGACACTGAGCGAGACCTGGCTGTACCAGTACTTCCCGCCGGCGCCGGACAAGCGCAACTATCCGGATTGGCCTGCTGCGTAAAAGGCCATGCAATAACGTTTGAACGATCCTACAAGGGGCAGGTTGGCAAGCCTGCCCCTCCCCCCCTACAAATCGATCAATCGCGTAGATCCGACTCATGGATCGGCTGATCGCGGTGGGTTGCCCGTTGGTACTGTGACGGCCATATCGCCTTGCGTCCGCCCAGGTCGTCGTCAGCGTGCAGCGGCCAGTAAGGGTCACGCAGCAGTTCACGGGCCAGCAGGATGATGTCGGCCTGGCAGGTACGCAAAATGTGCTCGGCCTGGGCCGGTTCGGTAATCAGGCCTACCGTGCCGGTGGCGATCCCGGACTCCTTGCGTACCCGTTCGGCAAATCGCGTCTGATAACCCGGCCCGGTCGGAATCTCGGCATTCGCCGCCGTCCCACCCGAGGACACATCGATCAGGTCGACCCCCAAGGCTTTCAGGCGACGCGCCAGCTCCACGGTTTCGTCCGGATTCCAGCCGTCCTCGACCCAATCCGTGGCCGATACCCGCACGAACAACGGCAACTCCTCTGGCCACACGGCACGCACGGCTTCGGTCACTTGCAGCACCAGGCGAATGCGGTTTTCGAACGAGCCCCCATACTGGTCACGCCGCTGGTTACTCAGGGGCGAAAGAAACTGATGCAGCAGGTAACCGTGGGCTGCGTGCACCTCGACCACCTTGAAACCTGCCTCCAGGGCGCGTTTGGCGGCCTCGACAAAGGCCTGGATGACCTCGCTGATCTGCGATTCGCTCAGTTGGGTGGGCTGGCTGTGTTCCGGATCGAAGGCTATCGGCGAAGGGCCTACCGGCGTCCAGCCACCATCGGCCGGCTTGACGCTGCCGTGCTTGCCCAACCATGGCCGATGAGTGCTGGCCTTGCGTCCGGCGTGCGCCAACTGGATGCCGGCCACCGCCCCTTGGGCGGTAATGAAACGGGTGATGCGTTGCAGCGGTTCGATCTGCGCGTCGTTCCACAGGCCCAGGTCCTGGGCGGTGATGCGACCATCGGCAGTCACGGCGGTGGCTTCGGTGAACACCAGGCCAGCCCCGCCCACGGCGCGACTGCCGAGGTGCACGAGGTGCCAGTCATTGGCCAGTCCATCGACGCTGGAGTATTGGCACATCGGCGACACGGCGATGCGGTTGAGCAGGGTCAATTGACGAAGGGTATAGGGTTCAAGCAGCAGACTCATGGGGCACCTCTCGAATCAGTGGGCAGGCTCCAGGGTTCTGTTTGAATAGTCGACGAGTGACAGGAAAGGATGCAGCACCCGCCCCCGCGGGCAAAAAATGGACGATACGTCACAAGGCCAATCAAGCAGTGCTTAGAGCCTAGTCGACATCGGCGCAGCCAGCAGGGTTTAACGCGGTTCGATATGGGCAATCATCAACTGCACGGTTTCCTGGCCACGGAACTCGTTCACATCGAGCTTGTAGGCCAGTTCGACCCAACGGATGGTCGGGTTCGGCCACACTTCGCGATCGATACCAAAGGCGATGCCGTCGAGCTTGACCGAACCGCATTCGCTTTTCAGGACCACTTTGAGGTGCCGTTCACCCACCACCCGCTGCTCGACCAACTGGAACACGCCATGAAACAGCGGCTCCGGGAAGTGCTGCCCCCATGGGCCGGCGTGGCGCAAGGCGCGGGCCAGTTCCAGGTGAAACTCTTCAACAGCCAGAGTGCCGTCCGACAGCAGACGGCCGGTCAGGTCTTCTTCACGCAACTGACGACGCACTTCGGCGTCGAACGCCTCGGCGAACAGCGCAAAGTTCGCTTGCGGCAAAGTCAGGCCCGCGGCCATGGCGTGACCACCGTACTTGCTGATCAGGTCCGGGTGCTGCGCCGCCACCACGCTCAAGGCGTCGCGAATGTGGAATCCCTGCACCGACCGCCCGGACCCTTTGAGCATGCCGTCGCCCGCATCGGCAAACGCGATGGTGGGACGGAAATAACGTTCTTTCATCCGCGACGCGAGGATGCCGATCACCCCTTGGTGCCACTCCGGATCAAACAGGCACAAGCCGAACGGCATCGACTCCACGGGCAGGTCCTTGAGCTGGGCCAGCGCTTCACGCTGCATGCCCTGCTCGATGGATTTACGGTCCTGGTTCATGCCGTCCAGTTGCGCGGCCATTTCCCGCGCCAGCTCGACGTTGTCGGTGAGCAGGCACTCGATGCCCAGGCTCATGTCGTCCAGGCGCCCCGCCGCGTTCAGGCGCGGGCCGAGGATGAAGCCCAGGTCGGTGGAGGTAATCCGCGCGTGGTCACGCTTGGCCACTTCGAGGATTGCCTTGATCCCCGGCCGCGCGCGCCCGGCACGAATACGTTCCAGGCCCTGGTGCACCAGGATCCGGTTGTTGGCATCCAGGGGTACCACGTCGGCCACACTGCCTAGCGCCACCAGATCCAGCAACTCGCCGATGTTCGGTTGCGCCGTGCTGGCGTACCAGCCCAGGCTGCGCAAGCGTGCACGCAACGCCATCAGCACGTAGAAAATCACTCCGACACCGGCCAGCGCCTTGCTCGGAAAGTCGCAGCCCGGCTGGTTCGGATTGACGATGGCATCGGCCAGCGGCAGTTCATCACCCGGCAAGTGGTGGTCGGTGACCAGTACCTGGAGCCCGGCCTTTTTGGCCGCTGCCACGCCTTCGACGCTGGAAATACCGTTGTCCACGGTGATCAGTAATTGCGGGGTGCGGGTCAACGCCACCTCGACGATTTCCGGGGTCAGGCCGTAGCCGTACTCAAAACGGTTCGGCACCAGGTAATCGACATGGGCCGCCCCCAGCAGGCGCAACCCCAGCACCCCGACCGTACTCGCCGTCGCGCCGTCGGCATCGAAATCACCGACGATCAGGATCCGCTGGCGCTGCTCCAGCGCCACCACCAGCAGGTCCACCGCGGCCTCGATCCCCTTGAGCTGCTGAAACGGGATCAAGCGCGCCAGACTCTTGTCCAGCTCAGCTTCCGACTGCACCCCACGCGCCGCGTACAAGCGGGTCAGCAGCGGCGGCAGATCACCGAGAAATGGCAGGGTGGCGGGAAGCTGGCGAGGTTCTATGCGCATGGGATGACAGTGGTTTCTCTTAAATTCACAGGTTAAATGCGGCGGGACTACAGGCTACTGCTCCCAGATTGGCAACAGGCCTTAGCCGCGCTCGCCCGCCAGCCATTGCAGCTGGACTTCATGCTGGCCACGGTCGTCGGTGACGAAGATCGTGCCCTCGCTGATCATCACGTCCCACTTGATGACGCGGGGCATGTCCTTGGCCAGGGTTTCCAGGACTTCCTGGGGCACCGCCGCGATGTTGACGTTTTTCAGGTTCCTGATCGCCGGGATCACTTTGCCTTCCCAGACTCGCAGGCTGCCGTAGGCCAGCAGGCTGGTGCGTTCGGTGCGACGCGAGCACCAGGTCAGGCGGTCAGCGTCTGGCTGGCCGACTTCGATCCAGTGCAGAACGCGATCGTCCAGGCTCTTTTCCCACAGCGCCGGTTCGTCCACGTCCGACAACCCGCGACCAAAAGACAATTGCTCGTTGTACCAGAATGCATAGGCCAGCAGCCGCACGGTCATGCGCTCTTCGGTTTCCGAAGGGTGACGGGCGATGGTCTGCTTGACGTTCTCGTACACGCTGCGGTCGAGGTCGGTAAGGTTCAGTTCAAACTTGTAGGTCGTGGACGGCTGGGCCATGAACGGGCTTCTTGATACGAGGAAAGGCGGCAAGTCTAACCGATGCCAGGGCTATTCAACGAATCATCACGACCATCAAGCTTGGGCGATGAGCGCCTGGCTATGATAAAAGGCTGCATTGACTCCGCTTTTGTCCTACAGGATCGCCCATGCCGCTTACCGCCAAACCGCTTTCCGGCCTGAAAGTCATCGAGCTCGGCACCTTGATTGCCGGGCCATTTGCCTCACGCATCTGTGCCGAATTCGGCGCCGATGTGACCAAGATCGAATCTCCGGATGGCGGTGACCCGTTACGCAAGTGGCGCAAACTCTACGAGGGCACCTCGCTGTGGTGGTTTGTCCAGGCACGCAACAAGAAGTCCCTGACCCTCAACCTCAAGCACCCCGATGGCCTGGCCATTCTGAAAAAGCTGCTGGGTGAAGCCGACATCCTCATCGAAAACTTCCGCCCCGGGGTGCTGGAGAAGCTCGGCCTGGGTTGGGATGTGCTGCATGCCCTGAACCCAAAACTGGTGATGGTGCGTTTGTCCGGCTTCGGCCAGACCGGCCCGATGAAAGACCAGCCCGGCTTTGGTGCGGTAGGTGAGTCCATGGGTGGCTTGCGCTACATCACCGGCTTCGAGGACCGTCCACCGGTACGCACCGGGATTTCCATCGGTGACTCGATTGCCGCGTTGTGGGGGGTGATCGGCGCGCTCATGGCTCTGCGCCATCGCGAAGTCAATGGGGGCCAGGGGCAAGTGGTGGACGTGGCGCTGTATGAAGCGATCTTCGCCATGATGGAAAGCATGGTGCCGGAGTTCGATGTGTTCGGCTTCATCCGCGAGCGCACCGGCAACATCATGCCCGGCATCACACCCTCCTCCATCCACACCAGCGCCGACGGCAAACATGTGCAGATCGGCGCTAATGGCGACGCAATCTTCAAGCGCTTCATGCAGACCATCGGCCGCGACGACCTGGCCTGCGACCCGATCCTGGCCAGCAACGATGGGCGCGACAGCCGACGTGACGAGCTGTACGGAGTGATTGATCGGTGGGTCAGCTCACTACCGCTGGATACCGTGATCGAGCGCCTGAACGCCGCCGAGGTGCCTGCCAGTCGTATCTTCAGCGCCGAAGACATGTTCAGCGACCCGCAATTCCTCGCCCGGGAGATGTTCCTCCAGGCCAAGCTGCCCGACGGCAAGGAGTTCAAGATGCCGGGCATCGTGCCAAAACTCTCGCAAACACCCGGCAGTTGCGAGTGGGTGGGGGCTGAACTGGGCGAACACAACGCCCAGGTGCTGGGTGCGCTGGGCTATGACGCGGCACAGATCACGCGCCTGCGTGAAGATGGGGCGATCTAAGCTGAACAGGCTGTCCGCACTGGGCCGGCTGTTCGGCCGACAACAGCGTCTGGCGCTGGTTGCTGCGGCCCTGGCTGGCCTTGCGGTGATGCCGGCCGCCGCCAATGACAAGGACACCCTGGTCTGGCTGCTGCGCGATTTGCCGCCGCTGACGATTTTCGAGGGAGCGCAGAAAAACCAGGGAGCGGTCGACCAGTTCATGCCGCTGTTGATCGCCAGCATGCCCGAGTACCAGCACAGCCTGATGCGGGTCAATCGCGCGCGCGCCATGCAAATGCTCCTGGAACCAAGCTTCACCTGCGACCCATCGCTGGTGTGGAACCCGCAGCGGGCAAAACGCCTCGCCTATTCGATCCCGGCGTTTCGCATCCGCAGTAACGGCATCACCATCCGCCACAAGGACCGTGGCGCGCTGGCGCCCTACATCATCGACAACCAGGTTGACCTGGAGTTACTGCTGGCGCGCGACAACAGCAAGCTTGGCGTGGTCGCCGAACGCAGTTACGGGCAGATGGTCGATCGCATCCTGCAGCAGGCTCCCGGCAACAGCCTGTCGGCCCACTACGGCAACGACGCCCTGGGCAGCCTCCTGCAGATGCAACGTGCGGGGCGCCTGATGGCGTTGCTGGGCTACTGGCCAGAAATTCGCTATCAGGCACAGCAACAGGGCATCGCGCCCGAGGAGCTGGAGTTCTATGGGATTCGTGGCGCGGACAAGTATCAGTCGATCCATATCGCCTGTTCGGATACAGCCCAGGGGCGCCAAGCCATCAAGGCGATCAACGCCACGGTGCTCAAGCTGCGGGACAATCGCTTGATCGAGTTTTACGCGCAATGGCTCGACCCGCAGATGCGCGACGAATACCTGGAGGACGCCCGACGTTTTTTCCAGGACCAGACCCCCTGATCAAACGCCAGACAAAAGAAACCCCGAGAAGTGGGGAGACGACTCGGGGTTAAACGTGGTCAACAAGGACCCGTACCACAAGCGACAAGCACCGGAGCACAATGCTTGCTCTTGTTGGTACAGGGTCTGACTTACGGGATATCGGGAAGGTTCCCGAAAAAACTCAATCAGTGGCCCAGCGTTGTCGGCTTGTCTTGCGCGGCATTGCGCAAGGCCGCAATTACACAGGGCTGCAGCCGCCCTTCAGCAATCAGCACATCACGATGCAAGCCGTCGACCACGTCGGTGAGCTGGCGCTTGTCGCGCAGTTGCGCCTGACTGAACTCACGCTCGACCACAATCGCGCCCACGGCATTCTTCAAGGTCACCAGGCACTCTCCAGAAACACCCGACGGGGTCAGCGTTACCTGGTACGGGCTCAGTGCTTCACCCAACAATAGGCTGATACTTTCCATCTCGATCACCACTCAATAGTCCGAAACAAAGTGCCAAGGCGCGTTCACTGTAAATGACCACTGGCCCGAGAAGAAAGTTCTAGATCTCGACTGAAGGCATATCGCAACACCCTAGTTGGCAGAGCATGCCGGGAAAAGATGACAGGATAAAAACACCCCGCCAAACCTCAGCGCGGCTCCTGGTGGCGCGGCCCACGGGGCGCGGTCCAGCCGCCAAGCACGCCACGCAGCACGCCCTTGGCGCTATAGAACGGCACCGTCCACTGGTAAATCTCCCGCGTGCCGTTGTTGAACGTCAGCTGACGTTCGATAAAACGGCCTTTGCGGCTGCCCAGTTGCGCCATGAACTCAGCGTGCAGCAACTGGCCCGTGGCGGCCGGCAGCGTATCGACCTCGGTCAGGCGTTTGCCCTGGACTCGGTCAAAGCGCGTCGACAGGTACTCTTCATAGCTCTTGTTGCACTGGATCAAGCGCCCCTCCAGATCCCTGACGAACACCGGATCGGGCATGGCGTTGATCAGGCATTGTTCAAACGCCAGTTGATCGTCCAGCGCCTCTTCGGCCCTGACTCGGCGCTCGACCTGGCAATTGAGCCGGCGATTCCACAACACCGAGATCAGGCCGAACACACCCGCGAGCACTCCCCCCCAGCACGCCCATTCAATCAACCGTTGCCACGGTGATGGCGGCTGCATGGGCACCACGCCATTGAGCCACTTGACGCGGATCGCGCGCAATTCGGCAGGAGGAAATGCCTCGAGAGCCTTGTTGAGGATGCTCAACAGTTGCGGCTGGCCCTTGCGCACGGCCAGATGGTCGGTGACCCAGTGGCCCTCGACGCTCATACCGATGGCCAGTCGCCCCGCCGGAAACTGATAGGCGCCATTTTCGTTCTCGATGGTGGCGTGGGCTTCGCCGCTCTCCACCAGGGCACGCGCCTCGGCGTAGGTTTTCACCGTGCGCAACTGGATCTGTGGGTAGTCGCGCCGGATACCGGCTTCCAGGGCATGCCGGGCCGGTAGTGCCAGGACCTTGCCTGAGAGCGCCTCCAGCGACTGCACAGGTTCGCCTGCGGCCAGCTCGACGAAGACCCAGCCCGACCCGCCAAAGGCGTGGCTGAAGTCGAGGAAGCCCTTGCGCTCATCGTTCACCACCAGCGTGCTGCTCATGTCCGCCTGCCCGCTTTCCAGCAGGCCCAGCAGATGCTCGGTGGAGAACGACTCCTGATGGACAAACTGCAAGCCCGTCATCCGCGAGAGTCGCAGCAGGATATCGTTGCTCAGGCCAGTCCACTGCCCCTGCTCATCCTTGAACAGGTACAACGGATACTGCACCGAAGCGACGATCACCTGCGGGTGGCGGGCGATCCACTCCCGCTCCTGCGGGCTCAGCACCAGCGGCCTGGTCGTCGCCACGCGCTGCGCTGGCGAGGCGTTCGGCGCCATCGCCAGGCCTTCCCGGCCCAGTATCAGCACGCTGAAAAAAACCAGCCAGCGCAAGGCTGGCGTCACCCGTCTCAAAAGCTGCATGCCCATGTCCTTCACATCCACTCACCCATCCTTGAGGGGCCGCAGTGTGACATGCAGAAATAAGAAAGCCCGTCAGGAGACGGGCTTCAAATGTGTCAGGTTTTTACCGATCAGAGTGGCTTGCCGCGGTTGCCATGCTGACTGACAAAGGCCTGTACCGCTTTCAGGTCATTTGGCAAAACGGTGCAACGCTCATCTCGCTCAAACAAGTCGGAAAGATGGGTAGGCAGTTCAAGCGCTTTTCCTACGCCGGCTTTTTCAACGGCCTCGGGGAACTTGACCGGGTGCGCCGTGCCAAGAATCACCATCGGGATATCCAGGCTGCGACGGCACTCACGGGCCGCCTTGACGCCGATGGCGGTGTGCGGATCGAGCAGTTCGCCGGTCTGGGCAAACACTTCGGCGATGGTCTCGCAGGTCTGCACATCGTCCACGGCCAGGGAATCGAAGAGCTTGCGCGCTTCGCTCCAACGCTCCTGTTCGACGCTGAAACCGCCGCCCTGCTTGAAGTTGTCCATCAAGCCGGCGATTGCCGCGCCGTTGCGACCGTGCAGGTCGAACAGCAGGCGTTCGAAGTTCGAGGAAACCATGATGTCCATCGACGGCGACAGGGTCGCGTGCAGGGTTTCCTTGACGTACTGATTGCCGCTCATGAAGCGGTGCAGGATGTCGTTGCGGTTGGTGGCGACGATCAACTGGTTGATCGGCAGCCCCATGTTGCGTGCCAGGTAACCAGCGAAAATATCGCCGAAGTTGCCGGTCGGCACCGAGAACGACACCGAACGCGCCGGGCCGCCCAACTGCAGGGCAGCGTGGAAGTAGTAGACGATCTGGGCCATGATCCGCGCCCAGTTGATCGAGTTCACCGCAACCAGGCGCGTGCCCTTGAGGAAGCTCTGGTCGGCGAAGCTGGCCTTGACCATTTCCTGGCAGTCATCGAAGTTGCCTTCGATGGCGATGTTATGGATGTTGTCGCCAAACAGCGTGGTCATCTGCCGACGCTGGACTTCCGAGACCCGGTTGTGCGGGTGCAGGATAAAGATGTCGACGTTTTCGCAGTGTTTGCAGCCTTCGATCGCCGCCGAACCGGTATCGCCCGATGTAGCACCGACGATGACCACACGCTCGCCACGCTTTTGCAGCACGTAGTCAAGCAGGCGGCCGAGCAGTTGCAGGGCAAAGTCCTTGAACGCCAGGGTCGGGCCGTGGAACAGCTCCAGCACCCATTCGTTGCCGTTGAGCTGACGCAAAGGTGCTACTGCACTGTGGGAAAACGCGCCATAAGTGGCTTCAAGAATCTTCTTGAAATCGGCATCCGGAATGCTGCCGGCGACAAACGGGCGCATCACCCGGAACGCCAGTTCGTGGTACGGCAGGCCGGCCCAGGAAGCTATTTCTTCCTGGGTGAAACGCGGCAGGTTTTCCGGCACATACAGGCCGCCGTCGCTGGCCAGGCCCGCCAGCAGCACGTCTTCGAAATTCAGGGCCGGTGCCTGGCCGCGAGTACTGATATAACGCATAGGGGCAAACCTTCGGTTTGGGCTTCAAGCGGCAAGCACCACGCTACGCCGCTTGCCGCTGAATTAATTCAAATGTTCGACACGGATCCGTACCACCGGACCGTCCACACCTTGCAACGCTTCGAGGGCCGTGATGGCGTCGTTCATGTGCTGTTCCAGCACACGGTGCGTCAGCAGGATCATGGGCACCAGGCCGTCGTGTTCTTCGACTTCCTTTTGCATGATCGATTCGATGTTGATGCCCCGCTCCGACAGAATGCTCGCCACCTGGGCCAGCACGCCCGGATGGTCCTTGGCCTGGATGCGCAGGTAGTAGGCGCTCTCGCAGGCTTCGATCGGCAGGATCGGGTGGGCCGACAGCGAGTCCGGCTGGAAGGCCAGGTGCGGGACGCGGTTCTCCGGGTCGCTGGTCATGGCGCGAACCACATCCACCAGGTCGGCGATCACCGACGAAGCGGTTGGCTCCATGCCGGCGCCAGCGCCGTAGAACAGGGTCGAACCGGCAGCATCGCCGTTGACCATCACTGCGTTCATCACCCCGTTGACGTTGGCCAGCAGGCGGTCCGCCGGGATCAGGGTCGGGTGCACGCGCAGCTCGATGCCGCGGGAGGTGCTGCGAGCCACACCCAGGTGCTTGATCCGGTAGCCCAGGGCTTCGGCGTAGTTCACGTCAGCGGTGGTCAGTTGGGTGATGCCCTCGGTGTAGGCCTTGTCGAATTGCAGCGGGATGCCGAACGCAATGGACGCCAGGATGGTCAGCTTGTGCGCCGCATCGATGCCTTCGACGTCGAACGTCGGATCGGCTTCGGCGTAACCCAGGGCCTGGGCCTCAACGAGCACGTCGTCGAAAGTACGGCCCTTCTCGCGCATTTCGGTGAGGATGAAGTTGCCGGTGCCGTTGATGATCCCCGCGACCCAGTTGATCCGGTTGGCCGACAGGCCTTCGCGAATCGCCTTGATCACCGGGATGCCACCGGCTACCGCCGCTTCAAATGCCACGATCACGCCTTTCTCGCGCGCCTTGGCGAAGATCTCGTTACCGTGAACGGCGATCAGCGCCTTGTTCGCGGTGACTACATGTTTTCCGTTTTCGATCGCTTTGAGTACCAGCTCGCGGGCAACGGTATAGCCGCCCATCAGCTCTATGACGATGTCGATCTCAGGGTTCGTGGCCACTTCGAAGACATCGTTGGTAATCGTAATGCCGGTCGTCTGGAACTGAGGCTTTGGCGTGCGCGTGGCAATTTGTGCCACTTCGATTCCACGCCCGGCACGCCGAGCAATTTCCTCGGCGTTGCGCTGAAGTACGTTGAGGGTGCCGCCACCGACGGTACCTAACCCACAGATGCCTACTTTGACCGGATTCACTTTGAACTCCCCATAAAACGGCCGACACAAGGTCGGCCGTGAAAAACAGCCACAACCTGTGTGGCTCTCTATTAATGGAGCGCCGACCGCTGTCGTCGCTCCATGATCGTCAAAGGCTTACCGTGACGACACAGGATTATTTCGCACCCAACGCCAGTTTGGCGACTTGTGGCGCCGGCTGGTAGCCCGGAATCACCTGACCATCAGCCAAAACGATGGCCGGCGTGCCGTTCACCCCGATCGATTGACCAAGGGCGAACTGCTTGGAAACCGGGTTGGCGCACTTGGCGGCCTTGATTTCCTTACCATCGACCATCTTGTCCATGGCCGCTTTCTTGTCGGTGGAGCACCACACGTTCTGCAGTTGCTCATCACCCGGCGAGCCGAGGCCCTGGCGTGGGAAAGCAACATACCGCACTTCGACCCCCATTTTGTTCAAGGCCGGCACTTCGGCGTGCAATTTGTGGCAATACGGGCAGGTGGTGTCGGTGAATACGGTGATGTGGGTCTTGGTTTCGCCAATGGCCGGGTAGACCACGGTCTCAGCGACCGGGATGCCGTTGACCAGCTTGGCAACGCCCAGGCGCTCGGTTTTCTCGGTCAGGTTGACCGGCTTGCCGTCCTTGAGCTGAAACAGATAGCCCTGGACGATGTACTGGCCGTCGGCGCTGGCGTACAGCACGCGGCTGCCCTTGAGCTTGACTTCGTAAAGACCGGCCAGCGGACTGGCGCTGATGGTTTCGATCGGCGTGTCGAGCTGGAGGGTTTCCAGGCTCTTGCGGATGGCTTTGTCAGCCGCATCATCGGCGACGGCGAAAGTGCTGACCAACGCAATGGCTGCGGCGGTGAAAATCTGGGTCAGACGCATGAGAACTCCTGAAGGCGGACAAATGGATCGACTAGAACGCCCGTGCCGGAACACCGGGTCATAACCGTCCATCGTGCAAACCGGCAAAGCCTATCACATAAGGCCCCTACGGCCGACTGTGGCTGATGAATGCACCGCAACCCCGTAACAGTTCGATTCAACCTCTTGGATGGTGCTTGGCATGCAGGTCCTGCAGGCGAGCGCGGGCCACGTGGGTGTAGATCTGGGTGGTCGACAGGTCGCTATGGCCGAGCAACATCTGCACCACCCGCAGGTCGGCGCCATGGTTGAGCAAATGGGTGGCGAAGGCGTGGCGCAACGTATGGGGCGACAGGGACTTGCCGATACCGGCGACCTTGGCCTGGTGCTTGATCCGGTGCCAGAACGTCTGGCGGGTCATCTGCTCGCCGCGCAGGCTGGGGAACAGCACATCACTGGGCCGCCCGCCCAATAGCTCGCCACGGGCATCACGCATATAGCGTTCGATCCAGACGATCGCTTCCTCCCCCATCGGCACCAAGCGCTCCTTGCTGCCCTTGCCCATGACCCGCAGCACACCCTGGCGCAGGTTGACCTGCTCCAGGGTCAGGCTGATCAGTTCGGTGACCCGCAGACCGCAGGCGTACAGCACCTCGAGCATCGCCCGATCCCGCTGGCCGATCGCCTCACTGAGATCCGGTGCCGCCAGCAAGGCCTCGACGTCAGCTTCCGACAAGGATTTAGGCAACGGCCGACCCAATTGCGGCATGTCGACCCGCAGCGTTGGGTCGACGCTGATCAGCTTTTCGCGCAGCAAATAACGATAAAACCCACGCACACCCGAGAGAAATCGTGCGGTGGAGCGTGGCTTGTAATTCTGTTCCAGGCGCCAGGCCAGGTGGTCGAGGATCAACTCGCGACCGGCGTTGAGCAACTCCAGCCCCTGCTCCGCAAGCCAGCCGTTGAACAGCGCCAGATCACTGCGGTAGGCGTCGCGTGTATTGTCCGCGAGGCCTTTTTCCAACCACAAGGCGTCGAGAAACTGGTCGATCAGGGGATGTTCGATAGCAGGCATGGATACTCAAGACACGCAGGCCGGGCGCTGCGCGTAAAAAAACAGGGAACGGTAAGGATGCCCGCTAGTCTTTCATAGCCAGCTATTTCAAGGAACAGGGAGCATCAATGAACGAGCAGCAAATTCTTTTGGCCTTCGGTGGCATTGGTGCAGCGGCGTTAGGCTGCCAATGGCTGGCCTGGCGCCTGAAACTACCGGCGATTCTGTTTCTGCTGTTGACCGGGATTGTGGTGGGACCGGTATTGGGCTGGCTCGACCCACAGGAAATGTTCGGCCCGCTGCTGATGCCCCTGGTGTCGCTGGCCGTGGCGCTGATCCTGTTTGAAGGCAGCCTGACCTTGCACCTGTCCGAATGGCGCGAGATCGGCAGCGTAGTGCATCGGCTGGTGACCATCGGCGCCTTGGCAACCTGGGTGGTGATCGCGGTGGCCACCCACTGGCTGCTGGGTTTCGACTGGCTGCTGGCGATCCTGTTTGGCAGCCTGACCCTGGTTACGGGCCCTACGGTCATTGTGCCGATGCTGCGGGTGGTGCGCCCGAAGGCCTCGATCGCCAACATCCTGCGCTGGGAAGGTATCGTCATTGACCCAATTGGCGCGTTGCTCGCAGTGGTGGTCTATAGCTTCATCATCGCCAGCGCCGAAGGCCACGGCATCAAGCACAGCTTGCTGACATTCGCTGGGGTGATCCTGTGCGGCAGCTTGTTCGGCATCGGCGGTGGCTGGGCCCTCGGCACCCTGATTCGGCGCCAATGGCTGCCGGAATACCTGCACAACCTGGCGTCGCTGGCCGCCGTACTGGCGATCTTCATCGCCGCCAACGAGGTGATGCACGAGTCCGGACTGCTGGCGGTGACCCTGATGGGGATGTGGCTGGCCAACATGAAGGGCGTGGATGTGCGGCACATCCTGCACTTCAAGGAAAACCTCAGCGTGCTGCTGATCTCCGGCCTGTTCATTCTGCTGGCGGCCCGACTGGACTTGAACGCGATGATCGCCCTCGGGCCGCTGGTCCTGCTGCTATTACTGGTAATCCAGTTCATCGCGCGGCCGCTGAACGTGGTGCTCTCGACCTTGGGCTCCACCCTCAACTGGCGCGAGCGCGCCCTGCTGGCCTGGATCGCGCCACGGGGCATCGTCGCGGCGGCAGTGTCGGCAATCTTTGCGATCCGCCTGCATGAGGCCGGTCATCAAGGTGCGCTGCTGCTGGTACCCCTGACGTTTGCGGTGATCATCGGCACGGTGGTGTTGCAAAGCGCCACTGCCCGCCCCCTGGCGCGCCTGCTGAAAGTTGCCGAACCCGCCCCCAGCGGGTTTCTCATCGTTGGCGCCAATGGCCCTTCTCGGGCGCTGGGCAAGGCCCTGCAGCAACTGGGAAGCCGCGTGCTGCTGACCGACTCGAGCTGGGAAAACATTCGTGCAGCCCGCATGGAGGGGCTGCCCACCTACTTCGGCAACCCGGCCTCGCAGCACGCGGATGCGCACCTGGACCTGGTCGGCCTCGGCCACCTGCTGGCGCTCTCCCCTTCGGGAGAACTCAATACCCTGGCAACCATGCGCTTTCGCCATGAGTTCGGGCAGCAGCGCATGTTCGCCCTGGCCAGCGGCCAGGAAAGCCGGCGCACCGACAAGCACCGCGCCAGCCACGAGCACCGTGGGCAACTGCTGGGCAGCCAGGTCCTGACCTACACCAAGCTGGCCAGCCTGCTCAGCCAGGGCGCCGAACTCTATACCACCCACCTGACCGACGGTTTTGCCTGGGAGGACTATCAGGCCCTGCACGGCGATCGTGCGACCCTGTTGTTTGCCCAGGACCCCAGCGGCTGGGTCTATGTGCTGACACCCGGCAGCGTGATCAAACCCGCCGCCGGCTGGACCCTGGTGGCGCTGATCCAGCCAGAGGCCAATGGCGCCTGACCAGCGCCAGAGGTAAATTCCAGGCACAAAAAAGCAGCCCGTAGGCTGCTTTTTTCTGCATCGGAAGCTGGACTTAAGCCAGTTTTTCCTTGATGCGAGCTGCTTTACCCGACAGGTCACGCAGGTAGTACAGCTTGGCTTTACGTACGTCACCGCGACGCTTGACAGCCATGCTGTCGATTTGCGGGCTGTAGGTCTGGAAAGTACGCTCTACGCCAACACCGTTGGAGATCTTACGTACGGTGAAAGCACTGTTTACGCCGCGGTTACGCTTGGCGATTACAACACCTTCGAACGCTTGCAGACGCGAACGGTCGCCTTCCTTCACTTTCACCTGAACGACAATGGTGTCGCCCGGGGCAAAGGTAGGGATCTCTTTGGTCATCTGCTCTGCTTCGAGTGCAAGGATGATTTTGTTAGTCATGCTGTGCTCCTAAGGTAAGTCATCGGACCTACCATCGATACGTTGTTAACTATCGTCCCGCTCGCGGATGTATTCCTCGAGCAGCTTCTTCTCTTCTCCAGAAAGCGAGCGGCTTTCCAGAAGATCGGCGCGTCGTTCAAAGGTCCTACCAAGGGACTGCTGTAAACGCCAACGCCGGATATGCGCGTGATTGCCACTTAGCAACACGTCGGGAACACGCTGATCCGCATACACCTCCGGTCGGGTGTAGTGCGGGCAATCCAGCAGACCATCCGTAAAGGAATCTTCCTCGGCGGAGTCCGCATGCCCTAAAGCTCCAGGCAGCAGTCGTGTAACCGCGTCAATCAGGACCATCGCCGGCAGCTCGCCGCCAGACAGTACATAGTCACCAATCGACCACTCTTCATCGACATGAGCTTCAATAAATCGCTCGTCAATGCCTTCATAGCGACCGGCAATCAGGATTAATGCTTCCTCATTCGCCAACTCGCGTACCGCCGACTGAGTCAGTTGACGGCCTTGGGGCGACAGGTAAATGACCTTCGCCGCCTCCCCGGCTGCTGCCTTGGCCTGAACCAGAGCATCTTCCAGGGGCTTGATCTTCATCACCATGCCCGGGCCACCGCCAAATGGGCGATCGTCCACAGTGTGATGTCGATCCGTCGTGTAGTCTCGCGGATTCCAACAGGTCAGCTGCAAGAGCCCCTGTTTCACCGCCCGACTGGTGATGCCGTACTCGCTGATGGCGGAGAACATCTCGGGAAACAAACTGATCACTTCTACGCGCAAGTTAGCCACGCTTAGAAGTCCGCATCCCATTCCACCTTCATCTCGCCTGCTGCCAGGTCGACTGCCAACACACATTGCTCCGTATAGGGCAACAGGCGCTCGCGATCATCCAGGCTGCCAGCGCAAGGCTTGACCACCATTACATCATTGGCGCCGGTTTCCAGAAGATGATCGATCTTCCCGAGCAATTGCCCGAGTTGGTCAATGACCTTCAGACCTTCGAGCTGGTACCAGTAGTACTCGCCGTCGGTCAGTTCAGGGAACAGGTTGCGCGGCACGCAGATCTCGTAACCGGCCAGAAGACGCGCTTCTTCACGATCATCAAGACCCTTGAGCTTTGCGACCAGGAACTTGTCGTTCCCACGTCCGCTGACCAGCTCAACCTGCTTTACGCTGCCTTCGCGCTTGAGCGTCCAGGTTTTGTACTGCAAGAGGTTTTCAGTCGGATCAGTAAAGGAATACACCTTCACTTCGCCGCGAACGCCATGAACAGAATAAATTTTGCCGATAACGATCAAATCATCAGCATTGGCTGGCGTCGCGTTCATATTGCTCAGGCCGCAGCCTTAGCAGATTCCTTCAGCAACTGAGCAACGCGCTCAGAAGGTTGTGCACCAACGCTCAGCCAGTAGGCTACGCGCTCTTGGTTCACGGACAGACGGACTTCTTGACCACGAGCAACAGGGTTGAAGAAACCAACCTGTTCTTTGTGCGAACCGTCGCGCGGGTTGCGGCTGTCGGTTACGGTCAAGTGGTAGAACGGGCGCTTTTTGGAGCCGCCAAGGGCAAGACGGATTGTTAGCATGTGAACATAGTTCCTGTAGTCGGTGCTGCAAATCTAAATGCACAGCGGGCATAGGTGCCCGAAAGGCCGCATATTCTAAGGAATATCCGGACTTTTGCAAATGTCTTTTTCTGGCGCCTATCGGCGTGCCATCCAGATTTGCGGTAGAGCCGTTGTCTCCAACGGCGAGTCAGCGCCCGCCAAGGCGGGCTACTGCTGGCCCCACGTCCATGTGGGGGCCGCGCCGACAAGACTGTCGGCGCGAATTCTTTACATTTTTGGCATGCCGCCGCCGGGCAACATACCGCCCATGCCGCGCATCATTTTGGCCATACCGCCTTTGGCGGAGAATTTCTTCATCATCTTCTGCATCTGCTTGTGTTGCTTGATCAAGCGGCCGATGTCCTGCACCTGGGTGCCGGAACCCATGGCAATCCGACGCTTGCGCGAACCGCTGATCAGCTCAGGGTCGCGGCGCTCGGCCGGGGTCATGGAGTTGATGATGGCTTCCATCTGCTTGAACTGTTTCTCTGCCGCGCCCTGGGCATTGCCCATTTGCGCCAGGTTGACACCGCCGATGTTCGGCAGCTTGTCCATCAAGCCGCCGAGGCCGCCCATGTTTTTCATCTGTTGCAGCTGATCGCGGAAGTCTTCGAGGTCGAAGCCTTTGCCCTTCTTCAGCTTTTTCGCCAGCTTGTCGGCCTTGTCCTTGTCGAGGGTCTGTTCAGCCTGCTCGATCAGACTGAGCACGTCACCCATGCCGAGGATGCGCGAAGCGATACGCTCGGGATGGAACGGCTCCAGGGCTTCAGTCTTCTCGCCCATACCGATGAACTTGATCGGCTTGCCGGTGATGGAGCGAACCGACAACGCGGCACCGCCACGGGCATCACCGTCGACCTTGGTCAGGATCACCCCGGTCAGCGGCAGCGCATCGCCAAAGGCCTTGGCCGTGTTGGCGGCGTCCTGGCCGGTCATGGCGTCGACCACGAACAGGGTCTCGACCGGCTTGATCGCGGCATGCAGGGCCTTGATCTCGCCCATCATCTCTTCGTCGATGTGCAGGCGACCGGCGGTATCGACGATGACTACGTCGATGAATTTCAGGCGTGCTTCTTTAATGGCGGCTTCGGCGATATCGACCGGCTTCTGGCTCAGGTCGGACGGGAAGAACGTCACGCCAATGTCGTTGGCCAGGGTTTCCAGCTGTTTAATCGCCGCCGGACGGTAGACGTCCGCGGACACCACCATCACCGACTTCTTCTTGCGCTCCTTGAGGAAGCGCGCCAGCTTGCCAGCAGTGGTGGTTTTACCGGCACCCTGCAGACCGGCCATCAGGATCACGGCTGGCGGCACGGCACTCAGGTTCAGATCTTCGTTGGCCTCGCCCATCAGGCTTTCAAGTTCGGCCTGGACGATCTTCACGAACGCCTGGCCCGGCGTCAGGCTGCGCGACACCTCGGTGCCGACAGCGCGCTCCTTGACCGAATTGACGAAGTCCTTGACCACCGGCAGGGCGACGTCGGCTTCGAGCAACGCCATGCGCACTTCACGCAGGGTGTCTTTGATATTGTCTTCAGTCAGCTTGGCTTTGCCGGTGACATGGCGCAGCGTCTGCGAGAGACGGTCGGTTAAGTTTTCAAACATGCGCGATCCTTTCAGGCCCTATGGAGACCGAGGTAATGGCGGCCCAGACCGTGAAAAACATGTGCTCGGCGAGCCTGCGGCGTGGGCAGGTCGCGGATTATAGCGAAGACTGCGTCTGGCGCACACCCGCCGTCTGGTTGTGCGGTCTTTCATGCGACAAGGGTTGTATGCCAAACTCATTCTCTTTCGGGCTTGCCTAACAGGATTTATGCTCCCCTTGTCACCCAGTTTGCTCACGACACTCGCCGCCGCCTGCTTATACGCCGCTGCGACTTTCTACCAAGGCTCTCGCCTGGCCACAGGCGCCAAGGTGAACAAACGCCTGCTGGTCATGCTCGGCATCCTCGCCGTCCTGGCCCACAGCGCGAGCCTGTTCACCCACTTGGTGACGCCGATCGGCCTGGGCCTGGATTTTTTCAGCGCCGCCAGCCTGATTGCCGCCGCAGTAATTGCCCTGACCCTGCTGGCGTGCTCACGCATCCCGGTGGAAAACCTGCTGCTGCTGTTGTTCCCGCTGGGACTGGCCACGGTGCTGCTGGCGCAGTTCGCGCCGTCGGGCACGGTGCAGGTGATCGACGAGGAGCCGGGGATTCTCGCCCATATCCTGCTGTCGATCCTGGCCTACGGCATGTTCACCATCGCCGTGTTCCAGGCGCTGCTGGTGCTGGTGCAAGACTATCAACTCAAGCACAAGCACCCCTCAGGGCTGATCAAGAACTTCCCGCCGCTGCAAACCATGGAGAGCCTGCTGTTCGGTTTCCTCTGGGCCGGCTGGACCCTGCTGTCGCTGTCACTGATCTCCGGCTGGTTGTTCGTCGAGAACCTGTTTGCCCAGCACCTGGTGCACAAGACCCTGCTGGCGTGCCTGGCCTGGATCGTCTTCAGCGTGTTGCTGTGGGGCCGCAATCGCCTCGGCTGGCGCGGACACAAGGCCATTCGCTGGACCCTGGCCGGCTTCTGCCTGCTGATGCTGGCCTATTTCGGCAGCAAGCTGGTCCGCGAATTCATCCTGCACATCTGACGGGCATTCGTTATGGATAACCTGCCCATCGGGCCATTGCTCGCCGTGCTGGCCCTGCTGATCCTCTGGTCTGGCCTGTTTACCGCCATCGAAGCGGCGCAACAGCAACTGCTGGCTCAACGCACCGCCTCACGGGCGAACGACAAGCCGGTGGCCAGGCTCAACTTCCCGCTCAGCAGCCTGATTCTGTGCAATACCTTGTGCCGGGCACTGGTGGTGGTCATCAGCACCCTGCTGGCGGTATTCGGTTGGGCCGACAACGGCCCCTGGCTCGCCTGCCTGAGCGCCACGGCGGCCTTGCTGATATTCGCCGATTACCTGCCGCGCACCCTCGCCAGTCGTTATCCGGATACCATCCTGGCGCTGGGCAACACCTTGCTCGGCGTGCCGCTGAAGATCCTCTACCCGCTCGCCTGGCTGCTCAGCAGCATCAGCCTGCTGCTGCTCAAGCCCCTGGCACGTAAACCCAAGGTGGTGCAACAGAGCGAAGACGAGCCACAGCCCACTCCGATAAACGACAACGAGCACGAACATGCCGCCTGTCGCCCCCATGCCCTGGCCGGCATTCATGCGCTGGACAACATCACCGTCAACGACATCCTGGTGCCACGCAGCGAAGTGGATGGGATCAACCTCGACGATCCGCTCGAAGACATCATCGAACAGCTGCGCGCCAACAAACGCACGCGCCTGCCGGTGTTCCACAGCGATATCAACCAGGTCGAGGCAGTACTCAACACCCGGCAGATCCGCCACTTGCTGCCCAATGCCAGCCTGACCAAAGAGGCCTTGCTGGCGGCCTGCCACGAACCGTACTTCGTGCCGGAAAGCACCCCACTGCAACTGCAGCTGCTGAATTTCCACAAACAGCAGCGGCGCCTGGGCATGGTGGTCGACGAATACGGCGAAGTGCAGGGCATCGTGACCCTGGAAGACATCCTCGAGGAAATTGTCGGCGAGTTCGAAAGCCAGCACAGCCTCGACAACCCGCACATTCACCCGCAAGCCGATGGACGGCTGGTGATCGACGGCGCAGCGTCCATCCGCGAGCTGAACAAGACCCTGGGCTGGCACCTGCCCAGCGACGGCCCGAAAACCCTCAACGGCCTGGTGACCGAGGCGCTGGAAACCATTCCGGACTGCCCGGTGTGCCTGAAAATCGGCCGCTATCGGTTGGAGATCCTCGAAACCGAGGAAAACCGCGTCAGCCAGGTGCTGATCTGGCACACCACGTCCGTGCCTGCAATTGGCTGAAAGAGCACTGCACCGCCTCTTGTTGAATCGTTAGCCCCCTTCCTATAATCACGACGCTTACCCAAGCCCCGCCGCAGACCGTGCTACCCGCACCCAGCGTCTTGCGGCCAGTTGCACGACTCTGCAGCGAACGCTCCTACCTGGAGCGTTCGCCGCGTCCCACCCCAACATCCCTGGGTGCTTCAACCATAATAATTCGCTCCTCGCGAGCACATGACTGTCAGGGATAACCGCATGACGACGAGCACCACTTACGGCGAAGCCACACCTGCCCAACCGACTAACTCCGCCACCCGAGTGGCCACCGCGAGTTTTATCGGCACGGCCATCGAGTTCTACGACTTTTATGTCTACGCCACTGCCGCGGCACTGGTGATCGGCCCGGTATTTTTCCCCCAGACTTCCGGCACCGCGCAAATGCTGTCGGCCTTCCTGACCTTCGGCATCGCCTTTCTGGCCCGGCCGTTGGGTTCGGCGCTATTCGGCCACTTCGGTGATCGTATCGGGCGCAAATCGACCCTGGTCGCCTCGCTGCTGCTGATGGGCGTCTGCACCACCTTGATCGGCGTACTCCCGGGTTACGACAGCATTGGCGCCTGGGCGCCGATCCTCCTGTGCGTGCTGCGCTTCGGCCAGGGCCTGGGGCTGGGCGGGGAATGGGGTGGCGCTGCCTTGCTGGCCACGGAAAACGCGCCACCGGGCAAACGCGCCTGGTTCGGCATGTTCCCGCAACTGGGTCCTTCGATCGGCTTCCTGGCCGCCAATGGCCTGTTCCTGACCCTGGCCATGACCCTGGACGACGAACAGTTCCGTTCCTGGGGCTGGCGCATTCCGTTCCTGCTCAGCGCCGCACTGGTGATGGTGGGCCTGTATGTGCGCCTCAAGCTGCACGAAACCCCGGTGTTCGCCAACGCCGTGGCACGCCAGGAACGGGTGAAGATCCCACTGGTCGAGCTGTTCAGCCAATATTGGGCACCGATGTTGCTGGGCGCAGGCTCGATGGTGGTGTGCTACGCACTGTTCTACATTTCCACCGTGTTCTCCCTGAGCTACGGGGTTTCGACCCTGGGCTACAGCCGCGAAACCTTCCTCGGCCTGCTGTGCTTCGCGGTGCTGTTCATGGCCGCCGCCACCCCACTGTCGGCCTGGGCCAGCGACCGTTACGGACGCAAGCCGGTGCTGATCGTCGGTGGCGTGCTGGCGATTCTGTCGGGGTTCCTGATGGAGCCGCTGCTGACCCAGGGTTCGACCTGGAGCGTGGCGCTGTTCCTGTGCATCGAACTGTTCCTGATGGGCGTGACGTTTGCGCCGATGGGCGCGCTGTTGCCGGAACTGTTTCCGACACACGTGCGCTACACCGGCGCATCGGCAGCCTACAACCTGGGCGGCATTGTCGGAGCCTCGGCGGCGCCGTTCTTTGCGCAGAAACTGGTGGCGATGGGCGGTTTGAGTTATGTCGGCGGGTATGTGTCGGGGGCAGCGGTGCTCAGCTTGATTGCCGTGCTGTGCCTGAAGGAGACGCGTAACAACGATTTGAATCGGGTGGCCTGATAAGACGCCATCGCGGGCAAGCCCGCTCCCACAGGGTTTCTGGTGTACACAAAATTTGTGATCAGCCGAACATCCTGTGGGAGCGGGCTTGCCCGCGATAGCCGCGCTGCAGTTTAGAGCTCTACCACTACAGCCTGAGAAGCGCGGGTTGCTTTAGCCCGAGCCAATTCAATCGACGCATCACGCGCCAGCGCCACACCCATGCGACGCTGACCGTTCACCTCTGGCTTGCCGAACAAGCGCAACGCGGTATCCGGCTCGCTCAAGGCAGCCCCCAGGTTGGCAAAGGCAGTCTGGGTCGACTGCCCTTCCACCAGAATCACCGCCGAAGCCGAAGGACCGAACTGACGGATCAATGGGATCGGCAGGCCGAGAATTGCCCGGGCGTGCAGCGCGAACTGCGACAGGTCCTGGGAAATCAGAGTCACCAGGCCGGTGTCATGGGGACGCGGCGAGACTTCGCTGAACCACACCTGATCACCCTTGATGAACAGCTCGACGCCAAACAGACCACGCCCACCCAGGGCCTCGGTCACAGCCTTGGCTACCCGCTCGGATTCTGCCAGGGCAATCGGGCTCATGGCTTGTGGCTGCCAGGACTCCTGGTAATCGCCCTTCTCCTGACGGTGACCGACGGGGGCACAGAAAGTGGTGCCGCCAACGTGGCGCACGGTCAGCAGGGTGATTTCGTAGTCGAAGTCGATGAAGCCCTCGACGATCACCCGGCCTTTACCGGCACGCCCGCCTTCCTGCGCGTAGTCCCAGGCGCTCTGCACGTCATCGGCGTTGCGCAGCAGGCTCTGGCCCTTGCCCGAGGAACTCATCACCGGCTTGACCACACAAGGGAAGCCCAGGTCCTCGACCGCCTTGCGATAGTCTTCGACGGTATCGGCGAAGTGGTACGGGGAAGTTGGCAGGTCGAGCTCTTCGGCGGCCAGGCGACGGATGCCTTCGCGGTTCATGGTCAGTTGCGCGGCACGGGCGGTAGGG
Source organism: Pseudomonas sp. S04 (assembly GCF_009834545.1). Lineage (NCBI taxonomy): Bacteria > Pseudomonadati > Pseudomonadota > Gammaproteobacteria > Pseudomonadales > Pseudomonadaceae > Pseudomonas > Pseudomonas sp. S04. The sequence goes on along the minus strand of NZ_CP019427.1, from coordinate 1,141,403 downwards.
ATCACGGTGAAGCCTTCGGCCTCCAGCTCCACCAGGGTAGCGGTGGCGATGGCTTCGATTTCCGGCACGATGAAGTGCGGCTTCTCGGCTTCGATCACTGCCCGCAGCGCGGCACCGTCGAGCATGTTGATCACGTGGCTGCGGTGCGCCACCTGCATCGCTGGCGCGTCGGCGTAACGATCCACGGCAATCACTTCAACGCCCAGGCGTTGCAGCTCGATCACCACCTCCTTGCCCAACTCACCACAGCCACACAGCAATACGCGGGTCGCGGTTGGCGACAATGGAGTTCCGATACGAGTCATCTGAAGTTCCTCAAAGGAGCGGATCATCGAGGGATATGGCGCAGCGCGCACTTCCCATGGGGAGAAAGCGCGGCATTTTACATGAACCAGCGGCTTTGGCCTTAGCTGACGATCGCCTGTTTGCGCAGGCGCCAGGCCATGATCAGCCACACGGCCGTCACGCCGGCGAACTTAGAGCCCAGGGCGGTGAGCAGCACGCCGGGAGTCAGGGCGTCGATCATGCCGAAGAAAATGAAGGTATCCAGGGGAATGCTCAGCGCCGAACTGATCCACAGCCGGTCGTGCAAGGGCCGCTTGGTGATGCTGAACACCAGCCAATCGATGCACTCCGACACTGCAAACGCAGTGGCGCTGGCCAGGGCAATGGAAGGGTCGGATGTCAGGTACGACAACACCAGCGCCGCCAGCATGGCAATGATCGCGCCATGGCCGAAGCGGATCTGCACCATGTCGCGCAGCACGAACACCAGCCCACCCCAGGCCGACCAGATGATGTCCAGGTGTGGTGCAGTGGAAAAGGCGTAGTTGATCAGCACGACGCTGCTGATGTAGGCGATCAGGAAGAGCATGGGGCGCGGGGATACCTGGCAGATTGGCGCATAGGGTACTGCAGCGGCGCGAAGCCGCCAAATCCCAATGCGGCTGTCTGCTGTCTGCTGTCTGCTATCGGTAGGAGCAAGGTTTGCCCGCGATGGGCATAGGTATCTACACGACTGTGGTGCGACGTTGCGCCTGTGGGCCGACCGGGGTGTTGGATTGGGCCGAGTACATATCCATTTCTGCGGTAACGGCTTCCTATGGTTCCGCCTGACGGCGGCTCACTTTTGAACAGCCCAAAAGTAAGCAAAAGGCTCTTACCCCACCACTTGGCACCTCGCTTGGGCTCGGTGTGCCCTCACTCCGGCTTGAATCCGTGGGCCGCCGCCACGCGCCATCCATGGCGCGGGGCGGCTAACCCGGCGTCCTGCCGGGTTGCCCACGGCTTCAAGCCTGCGTTCGGCCAGCGTGGTTAACGGGGTGCCCAGGATCAAAAGCCAGAGCCAGAGCCAGAGCCAGAGCCAGAGCCAGAGCCAGAGCCAGAGCCAGATCAAAAGATGGCTGACTTCGTCAGCGTCTGAGGAAGTAGAAGCTACACCGCGCATGCCCTAGCGATCAGGTCGGCTTTCAGGCCGCCTCGCTTTGTTTTTGATCCTGGGCGCCCCGTTAACCACGCTGGCCGTACTTCGATATTGATTTGGGGGGTAAACCGGCAGGACGCCGGTTTAGCCGCACTGGGCCAGGGAGGGCCCATTGCGGCGACCCCCCAAATCAATGTCGGAGTACGGGCATGCCGAGCCTAAGCGAGGCACCGAGTGGTGGGGTAAGAGCGTTTTGCTTACTTTTGCGCTGTTCAAAAGTGAGCCGCCGTCAGGCGGAACCATAGGAGGCCGTTACCGCAAGAATGGATAGGTACTCGGTCTAATCCAAAACCCCGGTCGACTCAGGAGCCGCCACGCGAGCAAGCTCCCTCGCCACAGGCCACTACAAAGTTGCGTAGACACCTAGGCCTAGGCCCATCGCGGGCAAGCCTTGCTCCTACCGAAAAGTGTCGCTCAAGGCGCCGGGGTTTTGCCCAGCATCCACAGCAGCCCGCTGGCCTTGGCGCGTTCATGGCACAACCCCAGCACCTGGCGGCGCTCGTCGTTGTCCATCCGGCTCCAGCGGGTAATTTCGCCGACAGTACGCTGGCAACCGGTGCAGATGTCCTGCTCGTCCAGCGCGCAAATATTCACGCAGGGCGACATCACGGGTCTTTCAGGGGTAGTCATGGTTCCTGCTCGACCAAGTCCACGGCGTACCGCTGGGAGCGATGCACATAGTGTGCGGCAGAGGCTTGGAGCATCTTTATCTGCGACTCGGTCAGCTCGCGCACCACTTTGCCAGGCGAGCCCATGACCAGAGAACCATCAGGGATCTGCTTGTTTTCGCCGATCAGCGAGTTGGCGCCGATGATGCAGTTCTTGCCGATCTTCGCCCCATTGAGGATCACCGCGTTAATCCCGATCAGGCTGTTGTCGCCCACCGTGCAGCCGTGGAGCATGGCGTTGTGGCCGATGGTAACCCCGGTACCGAGGGTCAGCGGGTAGCCCATGTCGGTGTGCATCACGGTACCGTCCTGCACATTGCTGTTCTTGCCGATCAGGATCAGCTCATTGTCCCCGCGCAAGACCGCGTTGAACCAGACACTGGCACCCTCTTCCAACTTGACCTTGCCAATCAGCACGGCGTTCGGTGCAACCCAGCTCTGCGGGTGGGTCTCGACACGGGCGTCGCCCAGGCGGTATTTCATCGTTGTTATCCTCATGGCTCAGGCAGCCGCGGGTAAATGCCGGATGGCGTCAGGTATTGATAAAGCTCTTGGGAGGTTGATGCAGGCTGATCTTCGCGTCATAGAGCAGATTGATCAACTCGACAATCATGATCGCGGTCAGGCCCCAGATCTTGTATTCGCCATAACGGTAACTCGGCACATACCAACTGCGCCCCTGATAATCAATGCGGTGCGTGTGTTCACGTGGGTCCGTGCGAAAGAACTCCAGCGGCACACTGAACACTGCGGCAATCTCCGCATCGTTGGCGCGGTACTCGACGAAGTCCGGAATCACCGCCACATATGGCGTGACCTTGATTCCGTGCAGCGAGATCAGCGGACTCAGGGGCCCGATCACTTCCACCAGCCCCGGCGGCAGGCCGATTTCCTCTTCGGCTTCACGCAGGGCGGTGAACACCAGGTCCGGGTCTTCGGGATCGCGCCGCCCGCCAGGGAAGGCCACTTCACCGCCATGGGTCGAGAGCCCGCTGGCGCGCAGGGTCAGAACCAGTTCCGGTTCGTCACTGCGGGTTATGGGCACGAGCACCGCGGCTTCAGGGAAACGTCGGTCGGTTTCCAGCGTACGTGGCGTGTGATTGCTTACCCGGTGCAGTAGCTCGTCCAGCATGAGTGCTCTCGATCTGTTGGCTACCTTGCATCATGCACCAAACCTACAGGCCGCCCAACCCCCGGGCTGCAGCATGTCGCTAAACGACAACTTGCCGACAGACACTGTGGCACGCCAAGATAGGCGCGGCCTATTCGGAAGACCCAGCATGAAATTCTGCAGCCAGTGCGGCAACCCAGTAACGCAACGTATCCCCGAAGGCGATTCGCGCCTGCGTTTTGTCTGCGACAGCTGTCAGACCATTCACTACCAGAACCCCAACATCGTCGCCGGCTGCCTGCCAACCTGGGGCACCCAGGTACTGCTGTGCCGTCGCGCCATCGAACCACGCCGGGGTTACTGGACCCTGCCGGCCGGTTTCATGGAGAACGGCGAGACCGTCGAACAGGCGGCCGTGCGCGAAACTGCCGAGGAAGCCTGCGCAAGGGTGCGCAACCTGAACATCTACACGCTGATCGATGTACCGCACATCAGCCAGGTCCACGTATTCTTCCGCGCCGAACTGGTCGACCTGGACTTTTCCGCAGGCCAGGAAAGCCTGGAAGTGCAGCTTTTCGAGGAAGCGGACATCCCTTGGTCAGAGCTGGCTTTCCGCACGGTGGGCCGTACCCTAGAATGCTACTTCGCTGACCGCTTGCGAGGGGATTACCCGGTGCGCAGCGAGTCCATTCCTCCGCTTGCTCAGCCTGCGATCACTTAAACAACAAAAAGTACGCCGTACTCTCAGGGATATCGTTTTAATGCGCTGGTTGCTCGCGTTCCTCTGCCTGTCGTTCGCTGTCGTTTCCCAGGCTTCCAGCGTGGAAACCCTGGACGGCAAAATCGTCGAAAAAGTCCTGGTGCTCAAATCCGCCCGTCAGTTGCAACTGATCAATGACGGTAAGCCCATCAAGACCTACCGCATCTCATTGGGCCGCAACCCCAAGGGCCAAAAGCTCATGGAAGGCGACCGACGCACCCCCGAAGGCCTGTACTGGCTGGACTGGCGCAAAGTCAGCGAGCGCTTCAACCTGGCCATGCACATCTCCTACCCGAATATCAGCGACGCTGCGCGCTCACGCCGCGAGGGCGTGGCCCCAGGCGGCATGATCATGATTCACGGCACCCCGGACACCGAAGAAAACCCCGAAGACCTGTTCCACACCCTGGACTGGACCGACGGCTGCGTCGCCATGCGTAACGTCGACATGCGCGAAGTCTGGGGCCTGGTGCCGGACGGCACGATGATCGAAATCCGCCCGTAACCCCCTCTTCCCCCTGATCATTCCCATGCTCCGCGTGGGAATGCCTCTACGGACGCTCCGCGTTCGGCTGTTGATGTGGCGCAGAGCGTCGCGGACTGCATTCCCCCACGCAGGAGCGTGGAAACGATCTCCCCCGTCATCATTTATCAAAAATAATTCAAAAAAAATTCAGTCCGAACCAACAGCCCACCTGCAATACCACCTCCTTTCTAAAAACACCGGTGCAGACCCTGATCTGATCCGTTGTCAGCGGCACCTCTAATACCACTTCAAACCCAACGCCACCACGCCCTCCAGCGGAGCGAGCCTTGGCTCGTCCGGAGCGAACCACCAGCGTTGACATGGTATTTAAGTGGTATTAGTTTTTCGCCATCACCGGGCGACAACACTCCAATATCCGCATCGGAAACCGCACATGAATCACATCCTGACCCTGCGCCCTGACGACACCCAGCCCACCCCGCTGTACCTGCAACTGGCACGCAACCTGGAAGCCGCGATTCATGCCGGCCTATGGAAAGCCGAACAGGCGCTGCCGTCGGAGCGCAACCTCAGTGAGACACTGAACATCTCCCGCGTGACCGCCCGCAAAGCCCTGGAAGTGCTGTTCGAACAAGGCCTGATCCGGCGCAGCCAAGGCTCAGGCACCTTCATCACGCCACGCCTGGAACAACCGCTGTCGCGGCTGTCCGGCTTCAGCGAAATGCTCCGCCTCAAGGGGTTCGTGCCCAGCTCGCAATGGCTGGAGCGGGAAATCACCCAGCCGACCCACGAAGAACTGATCCGCCTCGCCCTGTCGCCCTACGACAAAGTGGCGCGCCTCAAGCGCTTGCGCAAAGCCGACGACACCGTGATGGCCATCGAGATGAGCACCCTGCCCGCCTCGATCATTGCCCAGCCGCAAGCCATCGGCGATTCGCTGTATCAATACCTCGACAGTATCGGCAAGCCGGTGGTGCGCGCCCTGCAACACATTCAGGCGATCAATGCCTCGGACGAGTTCGCCGCCCTGGTGGGCATCGCACCTGGCACCGCCATGCTGCTGATGACCCGGGTCGGCTACCTGGAAGACAACACCCCGATCGAAGTCACCGACACCTATTGCCGCAACGACTACTACGACTTTGTAGCCGAACTGCGTCGCTAAAAAACGCGCCGTCAGCGCCTGAGAGCTGCCCTATGTCCGAAGACAACATCCTCACCGCCCAAGGCTGGATTCGCGGCCGGCTGATCCATGAGCACGGCCGGATCGTGCGCATCGAAGGCCAGCCCTGCGACCCGGCGGACAACGACTTGCCATACCTGCTGCCGGGCTTTATCGACCTGCACGTACATGGCGGTGGGGGCCGGGACCTCATGGAAGGTACGCCCGCCTTCGAAACCATTACCCGCACCCATGTTCGCTTTGGCACCACGTCGCTGCTGGCCACGACCATGACCGCGCCGACCGAAGAGATCACTCGCGTTCTGGGGCAGGTCGGTGAATTCTGCGAACAGCGTCTGGAAGGCTGTGCCCGGGTCCTGGGCGTGCACCTCGAAGGGCCGTACATCAACCCCGGAAAACTGGGCGCCCAACCGAACTTCGCTCACACCGCGTTGCTGGCCGAGGTCGAGGCCTATCTGGCACTGGCGCCAATCCGGGTGATCACCATTGCCCCGGAAATCGCCGGTCACGACAAACTGATCCGTGCCTTGAGCGACCGTGGCGTACGCATGCAGATCGGCCACACCCTGGGCAGTTACGAGGAAGGCGTCGCGGCACTTGAAGCCGGTGCCACCAGCTTCACCCACCTCTACAACGCCATGAGCCCGTTGCATCACCGCGAACCGGGGATCGTCGGCGCGGCACTGGCCCACGCCCAATACGCCGAATTGATTCCGGACCTGCTTCATGTGCATCCCGGGGCGATCCGCGTGGCCCTGCGCTCGATCCCGTGCCTGTATTGCGTCACCGACTCCAGCGCCGCCGCCGGCATGCCGGATGGCGAGTACAAGCTGGGCAGCCACACCGTGACCAAATGCCTGGGTGGCGTGCGCTTGCCCGACGGCACCCTGGCCGGCAGCACCCTGACCATGGATCAGGCCCTGCGCAACCTGGTGAAGATCGGCCTGCCACTGTGCGAGGCCTCGCAACGCCTTTCGCAATTTCCCGCCGACTACCTCGGCCTCCCTGAGCGCGGCCGCCTGCAACCCGGCGCCTGGGCCGACTGCGTACGCCTGGATCGCTCACTCACACTGACCGCCGTGATGGTCGAAGGAGAAGACATTGACTTCAAAAATGCTTGAAGAGGCCCTGTCCTCGTACAAGGCTGTCGAACGCCAGTTGCAGCAACTCGATCCACAGATGATCGAGATCGCCGGGCGCCTGAACCGTCAGCCACCGCAAGTGGCGATGACCGTCGCCCGTGGCAGTTCCGATCATGCCGCAAGCTACTTCGCCTATCTGGCCATGCAGCATGTAGGCGTACCGGTGGCATCGTTGCCGATGTCGGTGGTCACCCTGCAGCAGGCGCCGCTGAAGGTCAGCGGCCAGGCGGTATTCGCTTTCTCGCAGTCCGGGCAGAGTCCTGACCTGGTCAACAGCCTGCGCCTGTTGCGCAAGCGCGGCGCCTTGAGCATTGCCATGGTCAACGCCGAGAACTCGCCACTGGAGGCCGCGTGCGAGTTCAGCCTGCCTCTGTGTGCCGGCACTGAAAGCAGCGTGGCCGCGACCAAAAGCTTCATCGCCACCCTCACTGCCAGTGCACGCTTGATTGCCCACTGGAAGCAGGACGCCGAGTTGCTGGAAGCCGGCCTCGCCCTACCCCAGGGGCTGCGCGAAGCCGCAACCCAGGACTGGAGCCTGGCCGTCGATGTCCTGCGCGATTGCCAGCGGCTGATGGTGATCGGCCGTGGCGCCGGCTTTGCCATCGCCCAGGAAGCCGCCCTGAAACTCAAGGAAACCTCGGCGATCCAGGCCGAAGCCTTCAGCAGTGCCGAAGTGAAGCACGGCCCCATGGCCCTGATCGACGACCACTATCCGCTGCTGGTGTTCGCCCCCCGGGGTGCCGAACAGGCTGGCCTGTTGAGCCTGGCCGCCGAGATGCGCCAGCGTGGTGCCCATGTGTTGCTGGCCGCCCCCGATGACATCGGCGAACGCGACCTGACGCTGAGCCGCGCCGAACACCCGGCGCTGGACCCGATCCTGGCGATCCAGAGTTTCTACGTGATGGCCGCCGGCCTCGCGCAAGCCCGTGGCATGGACCCTGACCAGCCACGTCACTTGAGCAAAGTGACCCGCACCCACTAACACGCCTGAGTCGAGTAGCGAGCCATGCACAACAACAATAAAGAACTGACCCTCAGTGCCCCGCTCAGCGGTCCGGTGCTCACGCTGGCCAAGGTCCCGGACCCGGTGTTCGCCAGCGGCGCCATGGGCGACGGGATTGCCATCGACCCACTCAGCGATTGCCTGCATGCGCCCTGCGATGGCGTGATCATTCAGGTGGCCCGCACCGGGCATGCACTGACTCTGCGGGCCGACAACGGTGCTGAAATCCTGCTGCACGTGGGCATCGATACGGTCGAGTTGAAGGGCGAAGGCTTTGCCCTGCTGGTCAAAGAGGGCGCACGGGTCAACAACGGCCAAGCGTTGGTGCGCTTTGACCTGGACCGCATCGCCCGCCAATGCAAAAGCCTGGTCAGCCTGATCATTCTCACCAACAGCGATCAGTTCGAACTGCAACCGCTGGCGCAGCACTCGGTCACCCTGGGAGAGCCGCTGCTGCGCATCGTGGCGCGCCAGGTATTAACCCTTCCGCCGGCACCCGTCGAAGATGCCCATCGCGAAGCCAGCGCCAGTGTCCGCGTGACCCACCGCGGCGGCCTGCATGCGCGCCCCGCCGCTCTGATTCGCAAGACCGCACAGGGCTTCAGCAGCCGGATCGAGTTGCACGTTGCCGGCAAGTCGGCGGCCTGCGACAGCCTGATCGGCCTGATGGGCCTGGGGATTGGCGAACAGGATGAGGTGCAAGTCACCTGTCGCGGCAAGGATTGCGAGGCGGCGCTGCAAGCCTTGCTCGCCGCACTATCGGTGGTTAGCCACGAGGACGCCCCCGCCCCGGTAGCCGTTCCCCCGCGTCGCGCGCCCGCCGAAGCCGGAGTGTTGCAAGGTGTCTGCGCCGCCCCCGGGCTGGTCTGCGGGCCATTGTTCCGGTTGAACGGGATTGAGTTGCCAGCGGACCCGCGCAATCACTCGGCTGACGAGCAACTGCAACAACTGGATGGTGCCCTGGAGCAGGTTCGCGGCGAAATTCGCCACACCCTGGACCACGCTCGTCAGCGCAAGGAGCTGGAGGAAGAAGAAATCTTTGCCGCCCACCTGGCGCTGCTGGAAGACCCGACCTTGCTCGAAAGCGCCACCCGTGACATCGAACAGGGCAGCGCCGCCACCCACGCTTGGCGTGATGCGATCCAGGCCCAATGCGCGGTGTTGCTGGGGTTGGGCAAACCGTTGTTTGCCGAGCGCGCCAACGATCTGCGGGACTTGCAGCAGCGGGTATTGCGCGCGCTGCTGGGCGAGGCCTGGCATTTCGAGTTGCCGGCCGGCGCGATCGTCGTCGCCCATGAATTAACCCCCTCGGACCTGCTGCAATTGAGCGAACAAAACGCCGCTGGCATCTGCATGGCCGAAGGTGGCGCAACCTCCCATGTGGCGATTCTCGCCCGGGGCAAAGGCTTGCCGTGTGTGGTTGCGCTGGGCGGCGAGGTGCTGGAGGTGCCTCAAGGCCAGCGGGTGGTGCTGGACGCCGCCAACGGTCGCCTGGAGCTGACTCCCAACGAAGCACGCCACGCCGAAGTCCACCAGATCCGCGATGCGCAAAAGCTGCGACGCCAACAGCAACAAACCCAGGCACAAGCGCCGGCGCAGACCCGCGATGGCGTTGGCATTGAAGTAGCGGCCAATGTCGCTTCCAGCCGCGAGGCGCAAGTCGCCTTTGAAAACGGCGCTGACGGCATTGGCCTATTGCGTACCGAATTCCTCTTCGTTGATCGTCGCACCGCGCCTGATGAACAAGAGCAACGCTTGGCCTATCAAGCCGTGCTGGATGCCATGGGCGACAAGCCAGTGATCATCCGCACCATCGACGTCGGTGGCGACAAGCAACTGGACTACCTGCCGCTGCCGGCGGAAGCCAACCCGGTACTCGGCCTGCGGGGCATTCGCCTGGCCCAGGTGCGTCCGGAACTGCTGGACCAGCAACTGCGCGCCCTGCTGCAAGTCAGCCCGTTGGCACGCTGCCGGATCCTGCTGCCGATGGTCAGCGAAGTCGACGAGTTACTGCACATCCGCCAACGCCTGGATGAGCTGTGCGCCGAACTGGCGCTGACCCAGCGCCCGGAGCTGGGGGTGATGATCGAAGTGCCCGCCGCCGCGTTGATGGCCGAGCAGTTGGCCGAACATGCCGACTTCCTGTCCATCGGCACCAATGACCTGTCCCAGTACACCCTGGCCATGGACCGCGACCACGCCGGCCTTGCCGCACGGGTCGATGCCCTGCACCCGGCGCTGTTGCGGCTGATCGCCCAGACCTGCGCCGGTGCGGCAAAACATGGCCGTTGGGTCGGCGTGTGCGGCGCATTGGCGTCCGACCCAACGGCCACCCCGGTACTGGTCGGCCTGGGCGTGAGCGAGCTGTCCGTCAGCCCGCCGCAAATCGCTGAAATCAAGGACCGCGTCCGTCACCTGGACGCGGCGCAATGCCGGCAACTGAGCCAGGGCCTGCTCAACCTGGGCAGCGCCAAGGCCGTTCGCCAAGCCTGTCAACACCACTGGCCGCTGAGCTGACAACAACAAGAAAAATGGAGACTCGCCATGTACCAACACTTTATCGAAGGCCTGCAACGCCTGGGCCGCGCACTGATGCTGCCGATCGCGATCCTGCCCATCGCCGGCCTGTTGCTGCGCCTGGGCGACACCGACCTGCTGAACATCGCGGTGATGCACGACGCCGGGCAAGCGATCTTCGCCAACCTGGCGCTGATCTTTGCCATCGGCATTGCCGTGGGGTTTGCCCGAGACAACAACGGTACGGCGGGGCTTGCAGGGGCGATTGGCTACCTGGTGATGATCTCCACACTCAAGGTGCTGGACTCGACCATCAACATGGGCATGCTCGCCGGGATCGTCAGCGGCCTGATGGCCGGCGCGCTGTATAACCGTTTCAAGGACATCAAACTGCCGGAGTACCTGGCGTTTTTTGGCGGACGACGGTTTGTGCCGATTGCCACCGGGTTCTCGGCCGTTGGCCTGGGGGTGATCTTCGGGCTGATCTGGCCACCGATCCAGCACGGCATCAACAGCTTCGGCGTGTTACTGCTGGAAAGCGGCAGCTTCGGTGCATTTATCTTCGGCGTGTTCAATCGCTTGCTGATCGTCACCGGCTTGCACCACATCCTCAACAACATGGCCTGGTTCGTGTTCGGCAGTTTCACCGACCCGATGACCGGTGCCGTGGTGACGGGCGACCTGACCCGCTACTTTGCCGGTGATCCGAAAGGCGGCCAGTTCATGACCGGCATGTTCCCGGTGATGCTGTTCGGCTTACCCGCCGCCTGCCTGGCGATGTACCGTAATGCCCTGCCGGAGCGGCGCAAGATCATGGGCGGGATCTTCTTGTCGATGGCCCTGACCTCGTTCCTCACCGGCGTGACCGAACCGATCGAATTCGCCTTCATGTTCCTCGCGCCCTTCCTGTATTTGCTGCATGCGCTACTGACCGGTTTGTCGATGGCCATTACCAACTTGCTGAACATCCATCTGGGTTTTACGTTCTCCGGTGGTTTTATCGACATGGTCCTGGGCTGGGGAAAATCCACCAATGGCTGGTTGGTGATGCCCGTGGGCCTGGCCTACGCCGTGGTCTACTACAGCGTGTTCAGCTACTGCATCCGGCGCTTCAACCTGAAGACGCCGGGGCGCGAAGACACTCAAGTCGCACCGGCCGAAGTCATGAGCGACCATCAGCGTGCCGGCGCCTACATCCGGGCCTTGGGCGGCGCCGCCAACCTGCTGAGTGTCGGAGCCTGCACCACGCGTCTGCGCCTGGACATGGTGGATCGCAACAAGGCCGTGGACGCCGATCTGAAAGCGCTGGGTGCGATGGCTGTGGTTCGGCCAGGCAACGGTGGCAGCTTGCAGGTAGTGGTCGGGCCGATGGCCGACAGCATCGCCGACGAAATCCGCTTGGCCATGCCAATGTCGGGCAAGGCACCGTTGCCAGGCACAGCCATGCCGCCTCAGGCGCCCCCTGTCGCAACGCCTCAGGCTCAACAATGGCTCGATGCGCTGGGCGGCCATGACAATGTGCGGCAACTGGACTGCGTGGCCATGACCCGTATTCGTCTGCAACTGGCGGACAACAAGGCGCTCTCGCAAACCGCGCTCAAGGCGCTGGGATGCCAGGGCGCCAGCCTGCTCGATGATGGTGGCGATGGTGTCTGGCACTTGCTTTTGGGGGACAGGGCCTCGGGCCTGAGCGAGGCGCTCGAGTCACTGATCAAGCACAACACCGAACGCGCCAAGGCCTGATCCCGATATCTATTTACCGCCTGCCTACAGGCACCGCCCTGCATGCTGATGACTTCACTTATCAGCATGGAGAGCGTGCCCATGAATACTGCCAGCCCCCGTACCTCCACGTCATTTGACGAAATCAAAGGCTATCTCAACCAGATCGGCCAGTACCTGTTTCAGGTTGAAACTCCCTGGATCCCCGAAAGCCAACCGTCGGCCGAACAACGCTACCTCAATCGCTTGAACGGCCTGATCCAGACGAGCCGCCAGCAATATCTCGACAAGGCCCGTGCCCACTATCAGCCATTGAAAGACAGCAACCTGCACAGCGAGGAAGGGCAGCAACTGCTCACCACCCTCAAGTCCACGCTCAATGACCATCTGCTGGAACTCGATCTGCGCCACCAGATTGACGCTAAGCCACGCAAGTCCTTCATGACCTACGATGCCGGGTTCACCGCGCTGGAGCACGAAGCCAGGCTCGGCGTTCAAGACCGTCTGCTCCACCCGCAGGAAGCCGCCATAGTGGAGCGGGCACCGCTGTTCCCGACCCTGCGCCCGGGCCTGTATGCCTTGCAGTTCAGTTATCAGGAAAACAGCGTTGAGTTGGCTGGCGCCTTTGTCGTCACGGAAAAAAACAGCCCGCAGGCAAGCGACTTGAGCACGGCGCAAGACGTGGGCCAGGTTCTACTGTTCACCCCGGCACGCGGCATCGAATCCTTTGACTCCCTGGCCCTGCTCGACAACCACCTGTTGCAGAGCCTGGATCACCCCAGCGGCCAGCGTGAATTCAAAGCGTTGCTGCCGGTGCGCTATCACGCACTGAGCGCCGCCGGTATCTGGCCACTGCAATTGTCGCCCATCGTCGACAAACCGTTGTTCGAGCACACCGACGGCGCGCTGATCGACAGGCGTACCCAGGATATCGACCACGCCTTGAGCCTTGTGGATAACCCGGCCCAAGACCCGGCGCACGTGATCAATGCCCTGGACCAGGCCATCACCGCCGCCATGCCCGACCTCACGGCCCGCCTGGAGCTCCGAGCGCAGACCCTGCTTGAGCGCTGCTTGCGCTACAGCGCACCCGACTGGTATCGCAGCGCCAGCGAAGCCGCCCGGGCCACGCTGGCGGAACATCTCAATGGCTATAACCAGGCCCGACAGACCCTGCTGAACCTGCTGGCTCCCGCCACAACCCCCCAGAGCCTGGCTCGCCATCAATGGCTTGAGCGCCTGAGCGACGAGCTGGATATCCATGACCTGGAACCGGAGCACTTACAGCTCAGCACCCGTCGTTTCGTGGCTAACGTCGGCCACTACGATCACCAGCGGAACCTGATCGAACTGGCCCTGCGCGGCCTGCATAGCGGTGACGAAAGCAGGGGTTCCCCCTTCCGGACCCAAACCACCCTCACCTACAACGACGCGCCATTGCCCGAGGCCTACCAGGACGTGACACCCACCTGGCTCGCGCAGCAGATGACCAGTCTGCAACCGCGCATCGACTTTGCCAATGTGCAACGGGCACTGCATGCCCGAGCCGAAGTCAGTACCGCCATCGAACAGATGCTCGACCGACGCATTAACGCGCTGGCCTACACCGCCGTCCTGCAAGGCCACATAAGCGAAGACGACTTCCAGTTGATCCAGCACCTGCGCCAAGGCACCGACCCTCGACTCAACGCCGACACTCTCGGCGCCAGCTCGCTTGCGCTGCACGATGCGCAACTTCTGGATCTCTGGGTGCTGCGCCGCACAAATGCCAGCGGCACAGTCGACCGTATCCTGCTGTGCACACCCGAAGCACCGCGTGAGCAGCAGTTTCATGCCTTCGACACGGAGCTGGCGTGCCAGCAGCACATCCTCGGCTGGACGCTGGGCAATGGCCTCAATCCCCCTCCCGGCAGCCTGACCGACTACTTGATCACCCGCCTGCCCTTGCGCTTTCGCAACAGCATGAAAAACGTACTGAGCGGGCTGACCTTCAAGTTTCACGCCCAGGAGTACAAAGAGGTCGCCTTCATCAACACCGGTACCCACGCCGAATGCCTCAAATCGATGGCGCGTCATGTACTGGTCACGCGTATAGACGACTACGCGTTCAGCACACCGGGCTGGTATCGCTCGACCACCCACGAGAGCAGAAGAATACTCGCGACACGGGCTGAAAATGCCGAGGGCGCCCTGGATGCCTACAGCGCACATCCCTTGTCTGAAACCCAATTCCCCGACTTCAACGCCTTTTTGCATGAAAACGCCAAACGGCGATTGAACGAAATGCTCGGTCGCCCTCGAAACGATGTGGACCCGGACACGGTCTGGGTTTACTCGCCAGCATCGCTGGTCGGCACTCCCGATTCCCCGCCCATGACGTACACCCGGCTCTATCGTGATGGCTATGCCGACGGCGTGGGTTTTCTCGATGAAAAGTTTTCCCGTTCGGCAACCTTCAAAGGGCCAGAAGGTATCGATCTGCGCGCCCTGACAGCCGAAAAGGTCGCACGCTCGGTAACCGGTGCCTGGATTGGCGAGCGCTACATCGACAAGGTCAGGAGCGAGCTGTTGAAGCCGGACGACTCCGCCTATGCCTTCCGACGTGATGCAGTACTGGCCATCATCCAGCAACAACTGCTCAGCGCCGCCCTGGAGTCCAGGCTCAAGGGGGACATCGCCAACGTCGACCTGCAATGGCTTGAGCAAAGCATCTCCAGCATGGCCGACACTTCGCAGGCAACCCGAGGGACCTACGCCATCCATCGCTTGCTGGTGGACGGTGACTGGGTCATCGATAACTACCTGTTCAGCCACGGCACAAACCCCGTGCTGCTTTACACGCCGCAGGCACCCGACGGGGTCAGTTTTCGCGAGGCCAGGCAGTTCAATTACCTGCTCAAGAAAACGCCCGGCATGATTGCCTACTTCACAAATCGGGTCGGCGTGTCCTCTCAAGTGCGGGTCCGCCAGTTTCTGGAAGAGGCCCGCCAAGGGCTGCCCGAAGACCTGGACAGCAGCAGTACCAGCCCGGCGCGTTACGACTCAACGCGCACAGTGCCGCCGATATCCGACCTGCGCCAGGCGCTGTACAACATGAAGCTGCAACGCAAGATCGATGATGTGTACGCCACCACCGTCAATCGCACACAGATGATTACCGGTATTCTCTGGACCTGCGTGGAATGGGGCGTGGCCATTGCCACCGCACCATTCCCGCTCCTGAGCTTGAGTACCGGCCTGCTGCTGGCCTTCAAAGACGCCATGCTCGCGCTGCACGCCTACCATCAGGGCGATACCGCCGCAGCCCTTGAGCACTTCGCGGGCTACTTGCTCAACAGTGCCGGAGCCGTACTGACAGACCTGCGTCCGGCATTACGCTCACTCAAACCCCTCGGCAAACTGGCACGCCTGCCCGCTGCCAAGGCAGAGCCGGTACGGGCAATGAAGTTGATCAAAGCGCTGGAGCCTGCGCAGCCGACGCCAGTGGGCATGCAATCGGTGATCTTCGAGGGGCAACACCTTTGGGCCCCCAACACGCCGGATGTCATTGGCCGCTACTTGCTGTATCGCCTCGACCCTGCCAGCGGGAAATTGGTCTCGACCACGCGTGTGGCCGCACCGAACGCCGAAGGCGTCTGGAAACGTACAGGGGTTTCCGGTGGGGCTCCGGAGTACGAAGCACTGCCTGAAACGCCCAAGCCGCTTAGTGTCTATGAGATGCCCGAGAAAAAATGGCGTGACCTTGTGCCTGTCCTGGACCCACAGGTACGGAGCACTTTGCTCCGCTTGAACACCGAGTATGATATGCCCCCCGGCTCCATATTGGGCTCTGCCGCAGACAGTATGAAATCGCTGCACGGTATTTACGTGCAACAAGTCGAACGCCTGACCACGGACGCGCGGAATTTTTTCACCTTCCTCGATCCGCTCCCCCCACCTGCTGCCGTCCCGCCCGTTGAGGCCAGTACTTCATTGGCGCAGCTGATCGACAGCGACGCCTTTGCCGGCAACAAAAATCTGATTATCGGTGCAGTGCCAGGCTCCATCGCCAGCAAACAGGTGTTGATCGAACAGATGGACGCGTTGGTCGCGAAAGGCTTCAAGCGCTTGTACCTGGAATACCTGCCGGGGGATGTCTTCAGGCCGAAGCTTGAAAAGCTCAACAAAGGCAAGTCCTGGCTGAACATCAAGAAGCATCTGCAGACCATCGACACAGCCTTCGGCTTCGCCGAGGACGCGGACTTCTCTTATGTCGCCCTCGTGCGCACGGCCCAAGAGAAGAAAATCCAGATCAAGGCCCTGGACGCGACCACCTCCTATCAACTGGATGACTCCATGACGATGCTGGGTACCTCGCCCTCCACCACACCACGGGACAACAGCCTGAGAAACTTCTACTCCCATAAAGTCATCCAGGCCGATGTGGCCGATGCCCCGGATGAGCGTTGGATCGCGCTGGTGGATCAGTCGCGCTTGAGGACCTTCAATGAAACACCTGGCCTGGCCGACCTGCAAAACGCCGTCGCCCTGCGCATCGACGATGTCGGGTTGGATCAACCGGTGGGCATCTGGGTGGACACCCCTGGCTCGATAACCGGTGACGCGCTAGCCAAAGGCGACTATCGCATGAGCCTGCAAACCCCCTATAAAGCCCCTGCCCCCCTCCAGGCTGTTGCTGCCCCCGGCGCTCAACATTTCGATAATTTTGATATTCCCGGCGCGATGAGGGACGAGATTGATCACCAGTCCCAGAACCGATATGGCCTGGACTCTCGTTACCGCCCACAGGGACAAGAAAGCGGCAAAGCATTCGACATGTTTGTCGCACTGCGAAAGCGCTTGAAGAGTGAAGCCGAGCGCTATTTCACCGAGTACGTGGCGCCCGCAAAGCCAACACTTCCCGAGATAACGGCGGCCACCACGCCCGAATCGTTCCTCAAACAAATCGTCGATGGCCCCTATCCAGGGCTGATACTGGGTGAGGCTCACGGCCAGCAATCGTGCAAGGCGTTCCTACGAACCCAGATGAAAAAGCTCAGTGAGCTGAAATTCGAGACCCTCTACGTGGAACACCTGTGGACGGATCTGCACCAGGCACAGTTGGATGCGTTCTTTGAGTCTCAGCACCTGACCGGCCAGCTCAAGGCCTTCCTGAAAAGCCAGGATGCCGGCCACATGCCGTTCTACACGGGACCCAATACCTACTCGGAGGTCTACCAGGCCGCCGCCAAGTACAAGATTCGCATCAAGGCCCTGGACTGCGCCGCCAGCTATAACCTCAAGGGCATCTCCGACGGCGATGAAACCCGCGCCAGCATGTTCAACTACTTCGCCACCCAGGTCATTCAGGCCGACCAGGCTGCACGTGGGCCACACAAATGGATTGCCTTCGTCGGCAATAGCCACGCCAATCGTTACATGGGGGTGCCTGGGTTGGCGGAAACACTGGGCACAGTCAGTTTGAATATCAGGGACGCCGCGCCCACGCTGAGCAAAAGGATTCACCACAGTGCCTGGGAGACCATCACCACTAAACCTGGCTGGCCCGCGCTACGGTGCGACTTCGACCTGGATGAAGGGGTGGCGGGCATGAAAATACCAGCCCCCTTTACCCCCGTCGACCGTTCGAAATTGAGCGAGGCCGGGTACTTCCTGATCGAGCGCCCCTCCCGCCTTGAAACCAACCTGGTGCACCGCTCCAGTACCGGGGAAATTATCTCCACCCCGATCCAGGTGGACGACAAAGGTCTGTTTTTTATTGATCGTTGGGGCAAGCGCGATCAACGCTTCCTGCACCAGTTCACCTTGATCGAAATGCTTAAAGCGGATGTACACCTGAGGCCCGCACCGTAAGCCCAGCCTGCTGCAACCCGTCACCTGATCGACACGTTTAAAAGGCATGTACAAAAAAACCCGCTGGCCAGATCGGCACAGCGGGTCTTTTGTTCGGGCAGGGTGCGCATCAGAAATCCGCTAGCTGCCACACCTCATAAGCCGGTGTCTCATAGGGATGGTTGAGCTTCAACGCAGCCACTACCGCGACGATCAGCTCATCGGCCACCACCAGCTCAACCTTCCATTCCTCGACCACTTCGACCTGACCGACCTGGCCGATAAACGGCTGACTGCCGTCCATCGCCCGGAACTGGCCCTGGCCCAACACCTGCCAGGCACAACTGTCGTAGAGGCCGATGCGCCCGCCACCGGCTGCAAAGACGGCGGTTTTCACCGTCTCTACATGGCTGTCGGGCACAAAGAAGCTGAGCTTGTACACCGACTTAGTTCACCCACACGCGAGCATTACGGAACATGCGCATCCACGGTGCATCTTCGTTCCACTCTTCCGAGCGCCACGAGTTCTGCACAGCGCGGAATACCCGCTCCGGGTGCGGCATCATGATGGTCACGCGACCGTCACGACTGGTCAAACCGGTGATCCCACGCGGCGAACCGTTCGGGTTGGCCGGGTAGCTCTCGGTAACCTTGCCGTGGTTGTCGACGAAACGCATCGCCACGCAACCCGACAGATCAGCTTCCAGCAACGCCTCTTCGCTGGAGAACTCGGCATGACCTTCGCCGTGGGCAATGGCGATCGGCATGCGCGAACCGGCCATGCCTTGCAGGAAGATCGAGTTCGACTCCTGGACCTGGACCATGGCCACACGGGCTTCGAACTGCTCGGAACGGTTACGCACAAAGTGCGGCCAGAACTCGCTGCCCGGGATCAGTTCGTGCAGGTTGGACATCATCTGGCAACCGTTGCACACCCCGAGGGTGAAGCTGTCGTTACGCTCGAAGAAGCCCTGGAACGCATCACGTGCACGGCTGTTGAACAGCGCGGACTTGGCCCAGCCTTCACCGGCACCGAGAACGTCGCCGTAGGAGAAACCGCCACAGGCCACCAGGCCCTTGAACTCGTTCAGGTCGACACGGCCGGCCAGAATGTCGCTCATGTGCACGTCGATCGCGCTGAAACCGGCACGATCGAACGCTGCCGCCATTTCCACCTGGCCGTTGACGCCCTGCTCACGCAGTACGGCAACTTGTGGGCGAATGCCTTTCTTGATGTAAGGCGCGGCGATGTCCTGGTTGACGTCGAAGCTGAGCTTGACGCTCAGGCCCGGGTTGTCTTCCTCCAGCAGCACGTCGAACTCTTGTTCGGCGCAGTCGGCGTTGTCACGCAGGCGCTGGATCTGATAGCTGGTCTCGGCCCACTGGCGTTGCAGCAGGCGACGCTGGCCTTCGAACACGGTGTCACCGTTGAAGGTGATGTTGATCTCGCCGTTGTTCATTGGCTGGCCGATCACCGACACGCAGTCGCCCAGGCCCGCAGCGCTGAACTGCGCGAGGATGTCCGGGGTAGCGTCCTGGCGTACCTGGATCACCGCGCCCAGCTCTTCGTTGAACAGGATCGCGGCGATGTCGGCCGAGGTTTCCGCCAAACCGTCGAGGTTGAGGCTCAGGCCGCAGTGGCCGGCAAACGCCATTTCCACGGTGCTGGTCAACAGGCCACCGTCGGAACGGTCGTGGTAAGCCAGCAAGTGACCGTCGGCGTTGAGGCCCTGGATCACCGCGAAGAAGGCTTTCAGGTCTTCGGCGTCGTCGACGTCCGGAGCCTGGCTGCCGAGCTTGCCGTGAACCTGGGCCAGGATCGAGGCGCCCATGCGGTTCTGGCCACGGCCCAGGTCGATCAGGATCAGGTCGGTGGTGCCCTTGTCCATGCGCAGTTGCGGGGTCAGGGTCTGGCGGATGTCGGTCACTGGGGCAAAGCCGGTGACGATCAGCGACATCGGCGAGGTCACGGTCTTGTCGACGCCCTCGTCGTTCCAGCGAGTGGCCATGGACATCGAGTCCTTGCCCACTGGGATGGTGATGCCCAGCTCTGGGCACAGCTCCATACCGACCGCTTTCACGGTGTCGTACAGACGCGCGTCTTCGCCCGGGTGGCCGGCAGCCGACATCCAGTTCGCCGACAACTTGATGTCGGAGAGCTTAGCGATGCGCGAAGCGGCGATGTTGGTCAGGGTTTCGCCGATGGCCATGCGGCCCGACGCCGGAGCGTCCAGCAGGGCCAGCGGAGTACGCTCGCCCATCGCCATGGCTTCACCGGTGTAGACGTCGAAGCTGGTGGCGGTCACGGCCACGTCAGCCACGGGTACCTGCCATGGGCCAACCATTTGGTCACGGGCCACGAGCCCGGTGATGGTGCGGTCGCCAATGGTGATCAGGAAGCTCTTGCTGGCCACGGCCGGGTGATGCAGGACGCGCTCGACACAGTCGGCGATGTTCAGGGTCGACGGATCGAAATCATCACCCAGTTCGTTTTCCCGAACCACCGAACGGTGCATGCGCGGAGCCTTGCCCAGCAGCACTTCCAATGGCATGTCCACCGGGCTGTTGCCGAAGTGGCTGTCAGTCACGGTCAGCTGTGGTTCGGCAGTGGCTTCGCCGACCACGGCAAACGGGCAGCGCTCACGTTCGCAGATAGCCTTGAAGCGCTCGAAGTCGGCCGGGCCGACTGCCAGGACGTAACGCTCCTGGGATTCGTTGCTCCAGATTTCGTGCGGGGCCATGCCCGGCTCGTCGTTTGGAATATTGCGCAATTCGAAACGGCCACCGCGGTCGCCGTCGTTGACCAGTTCCGGGAAGGCGTTGGACAGGCCGCCCGCACCCACGTCGTGGATGAAGCTGATCGGGTTGTGTTCACCCAACTGCCAGCAACGGTCGATGACTTCCTGGCAACGGCGTTCCATTTCCGGGTTTTCGCGTTGTACCGAAGCGAAGTCCAGGTCTGCCGAGCTGGTGCCGGTGGCCATCGAGGAAGCGGCGCCGCCACCCAGGCCGATCAGCATCGCCGGGCCACCCAGCACGATCAGCTTGGAGCCGACGAGGATCTCGCCTTTTTGCACGTGCTCTTCACGAATGTTGCCCATGCCGCCGGCCAACATGATCGGCTTGTGGTACCCGCGCACTTCATCACCGTGCGGCGTGGTGATGGATTGTTCGAAGGTACGGAAGTAACCGGTCAGTGCCGGACGACCGAATTCGTTGTTGAACGCTGCGCCGCCCAATGGGCCTTCGATCATGATGTCGAGGGCGGTGACGATGCGCTCAGGCTTGCCGTATGGCACTTCCCACGGCTGTTCGAAGCCCGGGATCTGCAGGTTGGATACGGTGAAGCCCGTCAGGCCAGCCTTCGGCTTGGCGCCGCGACCGGTTGCGCCTTCGTCGCGGATCTCGCCACCGGAGCCGGTGGACGCGCCCGGGAACGGGGCAATCGCCGTCGGGTGGTTGTGCGTCTCGACTTTCATCAGGATGTGCACCGGCTCCTGCACCGCACCGTACTGGCGGGTTTCAGGGTCCGGGAAAAAACGCCCGGCAACGGAGCCGACGATCACCGAGGCGTTGTCCTTGTAGGCCGACAGGACACCTTCGCTGTGCATCACGTAGGTGTTCTTGATCATGCCGAACAGGCTTTTTTCCTGGCTTTCACCATCAATATCCCAACTGGCGTTGAAGATCTTGTGGCGGCAGTGCTCGGAGTTCGCCTGGGCGAACATCATCAGTTCGATGTCGTGCGGGTTGCGCTTGAGGCCGATGAAGGCGTTGACCAGGTAGTCGATCTCGTCTTCGGCCAGGGCCAGGCCCAGCTCGACGTTGGCGGTTTCCAGCGCGGCGCGACCGCCACCCAGAACGTCGATTGCCGTCAGCGGCTTAGGCTCGGAGTGACTGAACAGACCGCCAGCCTGTTCAAGGTTCTCCAGGACGATCTGGGTCATGCGGTCGTGCAGGCCGTCGGCAATCAGCTGGGCCTGGGCGTCGGTGAACTCACCGGCGACATAGAACGCAATACCGCGCTCCAGGCGCTGGATTTTCGCCAGGCCGCAGTTACGGGCAATGTCGCTGGCCTTGCTCGACCAGGGCGAAATGGTGCCAAACCGCGGCAACACCAGGAACAGACGACCGGTCGGCTCCTGTACCGGAACGCTAGGACCGTACTTCAGAAGGCGCGCAAGCACCTGCTGTTCGTCGCCGGTCAGGACGCCGGTGACTTCGGCGAAGTGAGCGAATTCAGCATACAGGCCAGTGACAGCTGGAACCTTCTGGCTCAGTTGCTCAAGGAGTTTGCTGTGGCGAAAGGCAGAAAGGGCAGGAGCGCCGCGCAGGATCAACATCTTCGGGACAGCCTCGGAAGGGGGTGTGCTTTGAGGCCGTGCATTCTAGCCTAAACCGCCCGCGACAGCACCCGAAACGCTACACCCGGTATCACCCGAACGTCGGCCAGGGCTGGCGGGCCTATAACCAATGCTCATCAAGGTAAGTGCCGGCGGTTATTTTGCGCCGGATAAACGCCACCAAACGCCTATTCCTAAGGGCTTGGCGTCAATTTTCAAACATCTAGCAGACAAGCCCTTCACTGTCGAGATATGGCGGTCGTGGTCCTTTGCGTATACTGCGCAGATGTTTTCCCCAATGGTATTGCGTCCGCGAGTGGCCAAATGGCTTCTCGCCACCGGACTCTTCCTGGTGCTCAGCGGCTGTGTTGATAAACCCAACACCCTGGAGCGCGTAAAGGAGGATGGCGTGCTGCGCGTGGTCACGCGTAACAGCCCAGCCACCTACTTCCAGGATCGCAACGGTGAAACCGGCTTCGAATACGAGCTGGTGAAGCGCTTTGCCGACGATCTGGGGGTGGAACTGAAGATCGAAACCGCGGACAACCTCGACGACCTCTTTGAACAGGTGGGCAAGCCCAACGGCCCCGTGCTGGCTGCTGCCGGTCTGGTCAGCAGCGAGAAACGCAAGGCGCAGGTCCGGTTCTCCCACTCCTACCTGGAAGTCACCCCGCAAATCATCTACCGCAATGGCCAGTCGCGCCCAACCAACGCGGCGGATCTGGTGGGCAAGAAGATCATGGTGCTCAAGGGCAGCACCCATGCCGAGCAATTGGCCGTCCTGAAACAGAAAAATCCGCGTATCGAATACGAAGAGTCTGACGCGGTAGAGGTGGTCGACCTGCTGCGCATGGTCGACGAAGGGCAAATTGACCTGACCCTGGTCGACTCCAATGAAGTCGCCATGAACCAGGTGTACTTCCCCAACGTCCGGGTGGCCTTCGACCTCGGTGACGCCAGCAACCAGAGCTGGGCGGTGGCCGCCGGTGAAGACAACAGCCTGCTCAACGAGATCAATGACTTCCTCGACAAGGTCGAGAAAAACGGCACCTTGCAGCGCCTCAAGGACCGCTACTACGGGCACGTCGACGTGCTCGGCTATGTCGGCGCCTACACCTTTGCCCAGCACCTGCAGCAGCGCCTGCCCAAATACGAACCGCACTTCAAGACCTACGCCAAGAAAGAAAAAGTCGATTGGCGCCTGCTGGCGGCGATCGGCTATCAAGAGTCACTGTGGCAGCCGACGGTCACCTCCAAGACCGGTGTCCGCGGGCTGATGATGCTGACCCAGAACACCGCCCAGGCCATGGGTGTGTCCAACCGCCTGGATGCCCGCCAGAGCATCATGGGCGGCGCCAAGTACCTGGCGTACATGAAGGACCAACTGGACAGTTCGATCCAGGAGCCGGATCGCACCTGGTTCGCCCTCGCCGCCTACAACGTCGGCAGCGGTCACCTGGATGACGCCCGCAAGCTGGCGGCCAAGGAAGGACTGAATCCGGACAAGTGGCTGGATGTGAAGAAGATCCTGCCCCGCCTGTCGCAGAAACAGTGGTACAGCAAGACCCGCTACGGCTACGCCCGTGGTGGCGAGCCCGTGCACTTCGTGGCGAACATCCGTCGTTACTACGACATCCTGACCTGGGTCACGCAGCCACAACTGGAAGGCGACCAGGTGGCCGAGGGTAACTTGCATGTACCCGGCATCGACAAATCAAAACCGGCCCAAGAGCCAGCCCCGCTCTGACAAACGCCTTGAACCACATGTGGGAGCCAGCCTGCTGGCTCCCACGCTGGTTTTGTATGGTTGCTTAGGCCTTCGCCGCAGCCGCCAGGATCAGTGCCTTCATCTCCGACACCGCCGACTTGAAGCCGACAAACAAGGCATGCGCGACCAGTGCGTGGCCGATGTTCAGTTCGTTGATGCCCTTGATCGCCGCAACGGCTTCGACGTTGTGGTAATGCAGGCCATGACCGGCATTGACGATCAGCCCCTGAGCCAGGCCGCAGGCCACACCGTCGGCCACGCGCTGCAGCTCTTCGGCGACTTCGGTGGGAGTCTGGGCATCGGCATAACGGCCGGTGTGCAATTCGATGGCCGGGGCACCCACGCGCTTGGAAGCCTCGATCTGCCGCTCATCGGCATCGATAAATAACGACACTTCACAGCCGATTTTGGCCAAGCGCTCTACTGCGGCCTTGATCCGTGCCTCCTGCCCCGCAACATCCAGACCGCCTTCGGTGGTCAGCTCCTGACGGGTTTCCGGAACCAGGCAGATGTGCGCCGGGCGAATGCGTTCGGCGAACGCCATCATTTCCTCGGTCACGCCCATCTCGAAATTCATCCGGGTCTGCAGCACGTCCTTGAGAATCAGTACGTCGCGCTCCTGGATGTGCCGGCGATCTTCGCGCAGATGCACGGTGATGCCATCGGCGCCCGCCTCTTCAGCGTCGAGCGCAGCCTTGACGGGGTCAGGGTATCGGGTGCCCCGGGCCTGACGCAGGGTGGCTACGTGGTCGATGTTCACGCCAAGAAGAATGCGGGTGCTGGTGGTCACGGAAAGCGCTCCAGAAGAAGAGAAAGTTCGGTGCACAGCATACGGGGTGATCAGGGCTTGCGAAACAGCTCGCGACTGACCAGGGGACGACCGCCCAGGTGAACCGCCAATGCCTGGCGCATCAGGCGCTTGGCAGCCGACAGCGCACCGGGAGCGCTCCAGTCCGCTTCGGCCATGGCCAACAGTTCACAGCCATTGAACAGCCCCGGCTGCAACAGGTACACCCGCTCCAACCCGGCATCCACCTGCAGGCGGTACAGACCGTCGGCGGCAATCGGCTCGGCGTGGACATCCTGGGTCAGTGCAAAGCCATAGCCCAGGTCATCGAGCAAGCGCCATTCGAAGGAGCGCAACAACGGTTCCAACGCGCGACCTTCAGCGAGGGCCAGCAAGGTCGCGGCATAGTGCTCGAACACCGCGGGATGGGGATCTTCGGCAGGCAACAGGCGGATCAGCAACTCATTGAGGTACAGGCCACTGAACAGCGCCTCGCCGCTGAGCCAGGTCGAGACGCCGGCACTTTCCATGCGCCCGACGTTTTTCAGCTCGCCGCGCCCGCGAAACTCCACTTCCAGGGGCACGAATGGCCGCGCCAGAGTCCCGGCCTTGCCCCGCGCGCTGCGCAACACCGCCCGCAGCCGCCCTTGCGGCGTGAGGAAGTCGACCAATGCACTGTTCTCGCGGTAGGCGCGCGAATGCAGGACGTAGGCGGGTTGGCTGGGTGGCGGAGAGGACATGGGTGTCTCACTGAAGGAGTGCTGTTTTGAAATCAACACAAACCAAAAGTGGGAGCGGGCTTGCCCGCGATGGCGGACTTACAGTCAACATCGCTGCTGAATGCTCCATCCTCATCGCGGGCAAGCCCGCTCCCACAGGGTTCTACGGTACAGCGCTAACCGGGTCTACAGATCGCCGTAACCCAGCGAACGCAGGGCGCGCTCGTCGTCGGACCAGCCACCTTTGACCTTCACCCACAGGTTGAGCATGATCTTGGAGTCGAACAGCAGCTCCATATCCTTGCGCGCCTCGGTGCCGATACGTTTGATCCGCTCGCCCTTGTCGCCAATGATGATCTTCTTCTGACCGTCACGCTCGACGAGGATCAGGGCGTGGATGTGCAGGGTCTTGCCCTGCTGCTTGAACTCTTCGATTTCCACGGTGATCTGGTACGGCAGCTCCGCACCCATCTGGCGCATGATTTTCTCGCGCACCAGCTCAGCGGCGAGGAAGCGGCTGCTGCGGTCGGTGATCTGATCTTCCGGGAAGAAGTGATCGTTTTCCGGCAGGTAACCGGCGATCACCCGCTCCAGCGCTTCGAGGTTATGCCCATGCTGGGCCGAGATCGGCATGATCTGCGCGTTCGGCAGTTGCTCTTGCAGCCAGGTCAGGTGCGGCATCAGCTCGGCTTTGTCTTCGATGCGGTCGGTCTTGTTCAGCGCCACGATCAAAGGACCGGTCACGTACTGCACACGCTCGAGGACCATCTGGTCTTCGTCGGTCCACTTGGTGCGATCGACCACGAAGATCACCACGTCGACGTCTTTCAACGCCGCCGAGGCGGTCTTGTTCATGTAGCGGTTCAGGGCCTTCTCGCCACCCTTGTGCATGCCGGGGGTGTCGACGTAGATCGCTTGCACCGCGCCCTCGGTCTTGATCCCGAGCATGTTGTGGCGGGTGGTCTGCGGTTTACGCGAGGTAATTGCCAGCTTCTGACCCAGGATGTGGTTCAGCAACGTGGATTTGCCCACGTTCGGGCGGCCGACGATGGCGACATAGCCACAGCGAGTTGCAGTTGAATCAGTCATGGCCATTCTCCACGCCCAGGGCTATCAGTGCTGCGGCGGCCGCTACCTGTTCGGCAATACGACGACTCACACCCTGACCTCGGCTTTTTTCATTCAATAAGGTGATTTCACATTCGACGAAGAACGTTCGGCAATGAGGCTCACCCTGGATATCCACCACTTCGTAACGCGGCAGCTCACAGGCACGCGACTGCAGGAATTCCTGCAGGCGGGTCTTTGGATCTTTATTGGTATCGACCAGCGTCAGGCTCTCGAACTCGGAAGCCAGCCAGGCCAGCACGCGTTCGCGCGCCATGTCCATGCCGGCATCCAGGTAGATCGCGCCGATCAGCGCTTCCAGGGCATCGGCCAGGATCGACTCGCGCCGGAAACCGCCGCTCTTCAACTCACCGGAGCCCAGGCGCAGGTAGTCACCCAGATCAAAGCCACGGGCCAGCACTGCCAGTGTCTCGCCTTTGACCAAGCGCGCGCGCAAACGCGACAGCTGGCCTTCGCGGGCCAGCGGAAAGCGGTCGAACAGCGCTTCACCGGCCACGAAGTTGAGGATGGCATCACCGAGGAATTCCAGGCGTTCGTTGTTGCGCCCGGCAAAGCTGCGGTGAGTCAGGGCCAGGACCATCAGTTCCTGATCCTTGAAGGTGTAGCCGAGCTGACGCTCGAGACGGCTTAAGGAGACGCTCACGGTTTACCCACGCTGAGTTCGTGGTCGACTTCCCCCGCAGCATCGCTGCGAAGGCCTGGGACAAATAACGCTGTGTTCAAAAATTACTTCCTGAATATCGTTGGCTTCAATGCAGTGCGGCAACCTTCTGCAGGTTCCAGAAAAGCATTCGGCGCTGTGTTCAACAGCGCCGTGTGGGATTACTTGATCAGGCCAACCCGCGAGAAATTCGGCAGGTGGCTGAGTTTCGGTTCAGGCCAGCTCATCCAGACCGCAAAGGCCTTGCCGACGATGTTCTGGTCGGGAACCATGCCCAGCAGGTTCTTGGGAATGCTTGGGTCATCCCAGTAGCGACTGTCGTTGGAGTTGTCGCGGTTG